>SFLE01000039.1 GCA_004553495.1 Clostridiales bacterium
TATACATCGGTGTCCAATAAATTGCCGTAGCTGCCGTACACATCATAATGCCAAAGCCCGTCTTTTTTATAAGATTTTATATCATATTCGTATTTATCTGTCTCTTCGACCTTGCCGTATTCGTCATAAGACACAGTCTCTATAGTGAAGCCGGTCCTATTATGCTTTCCGTCGTACTCATAGTTGCCGATCCTTTTGAAAGTTACATCTTTGCCGTCATAATAATACTGTGTCTCCTCGGTCATGTCACTGCCATCAAATTTTCTTTCAACTTTTAAATAGAGTTCGCCGTCATTATAATGCCGGACTTCGGTGGCAATCATAACATGATTTCCGAAAATATTCGTAACGAAGAACAGCGCCGCCAAAATTACAAGAACAGCAGCAGCGGCAAGTGCAATTATCAGCGCCCTTTTAGATCCTTTTGTTTTGTCGGGCACTTGGATAAATTCCGGCGGGGTCTGATATGCATACGAGTTATTCACCGGGGCCGCATCGAATGTTGGGAATTTATATCCGCAGCTGGAGCAGAACGGGTGAGCATCATCGACCGGCTTTCCGCAGTTAGGGCAATATTTCATTTTTTTCTCTCTTTCTCCAATATAGTATGGTAACAGCGCAATGATAGCATGTACCGCTTACGGATGTCAATAAGAAGGCTAATGCACCGTCATGATCATCACTTTATTAACTATTGCACAAAAAGGCGTTGTGTAGTATAATTATCGCGTGTGCGCGGACAGGGGCGCCATGCACGGCGCCCCTTATATAAAAGCGGTAGTGCGCACAGTGCCGCTGTGGTATTCTATGCCGTATGCTTAATTGAGGTTATTGTTATGATAAAGATCGCTCCGTCCATACTCTCTGCGGATTTCACAAAGCTTGGTGAGGAAATTGATGATATTCGCGCAGGCGGTGCCGATTATGTGCATTTTGATGTCATGGACGGTTTTTTCGTTCCGAACATTTCGATAGGTATACCCGTACTCAAATCCGTGCGAAAAATGACGGATATGTTTTTGGATGTTCACCTCATGATAGATAAGCCCGTCAGATATGCCGAGGCTTTCTGCAATGCTGGCGCTGATCTTGTCATGTTCCATGTAGAAGCGGACTCATATCAGAATATATCCGACGCTACAGACATCGTTAAGGCAAAAGGGAAGAAGGTAGGGCTTTCCGTAAAGCCCCGAACTCCCGCAAGCGTTCTGTATCCCTTTATTGACAGACTTGACATGGTTCTCGTCATGACCGTCGAGCCCGGCTTCGGAGGGCAGAGCTTCATGCATGACCAGCTCCCCAAAATTGCCGAGCTACGTGCCGAGATCGACAGGCGCGGACTAAGCTGCGAGCTTGAGGTCGACGGCGGCGTTGATCCCGTCACCGCAAAGCTTGTTAAGGACGCCGGTGCCACAGTGCTCGTCGCCGGAAGTGCCATTTTTGGAAAGGCTGACAGAAAAGCCCAGATCGACGCAATAAGAAATGCTTAAATTGGAGATAATATAAATGCCGTTTTTCCCTGCTTCGCTTGAAAATTTGATAGATAAATTCGCGTCACTGCCCGGAATAGGGCGCAAAAGTGCTCAGCGGCTTGCATTCCATGTGCTTTCTCTGCCCGAGGGCGAGGGGGAGAGCTTTGCCGCGGCCATCCTTGAGGCGAGGAAAAATGTCTGCTGCTGCAAGATATGCCAGAACCTGACCGAGGGGGATATTTGCGCCGTTTGCGCAAGCGATAAGCGCGATAAGAGCACCGTTTGTGTCGTTTCCGAGCCCCGTGATGTTCTGTCTATTGAACGCAGCCACGAGTACAACGGCGTGTACCATGTTCTGCACGGAGTTTTGTCTCCCATAAGCCATGTAGGGCCGGACGATATTCGCATCAGCGAGCTTATCCGCCGTGTTGCCGCCGATGACAGTGAAATATCCGAGATCATCATGGCAACTAACCCCGACACCGAGGGTGAAGCCACCGCTATGTATATTTCTCGGCTTCTCAAGCCCTTTGATGTTAAGGTCACCAGACTTGCATACGGCATACCGGTAGGCTCAAATCTCGAGTTTGCCGACGATGCAACGCTCCTGCGCGCTCTTGAAGGCAGGATAGAAATGTAACTAACGGTACGGAATACCGGCTATTTATAATTTACATACCGAAAAAGAGGGGGAAAGCTTCGCTGCACACCGCGTTTTCAGGGCGGCTGCATCGAGGTTCCCTTTGCTTGTCGTTTTCGGAAAATCACTCATCAGGAGGTTAATATATGACTCATAAACTAAAAATCATTCCCCTCGGCGGTCTCGGCGAGATAGGCAAGAACATGACCGCCATCGAATTTGGCACTGATATAATCGTTATCGACTGCGGTCTCGGATTTCCGGACGAGGATATGTACGGAATAGATATCGTCATACCCGATATATCATATCTGAAGGCAAATGCCGACCGTGTGAGAGGTATAATCATCACTCACGGTCACGAGGATCATATCGGCGCTGTCCCGTATGTCATCCACGATATTAATGTGCCTATTTATGCTACTCCGCTCACTGCGGCACTCATCGAGCTGAAGCTTGAGGAGCACGACCTGCTTTACAATACGCAGATATTCACGAAGAAAGCGGGCGATATTTTCCGCCTTGGCTGCTTCAGCGTTGAATTTATAACCGTCAACCACTCCATCGCCGATGCCGTTGCGCTTGCGATAAAAACACCTATCGGCACCGTTGTGCACACCGGCGACTTTAAGATAGACCTTACCCCTGTGCAGGGAAAGGTCATTGATTTGCCGCGCTTCGGTCAGCTCGGCAATGAGGGCGTTCTGGCGCTTCTGAGCGACTCTACCAATGTCGAAAAGCCCGGTCACTCGGCCTCTGAGCGCAAGGTCGGAGAAACATTTGATATGCTGTTTAAAAACTGCGACCAGCGCATCATTATCACGACATTCGCTTCAAATGTCCACCGCCTGCAGCAGATAATAGATGTTGCCGCAAAGTATAAGCGCAAGGTCGCCATAACCGGACGCAGCATGGAGAATATTCTTCGCGTAGCAACCGTTCTCGGATATCTCAATGTTCCCGAAAATGTGCTCGTTGATATTGCGCAGATAAATAAGCTGCCTAAGGATAAAGTCGTAATCATATCCACAGGCAGTCAGGGCGAAACAATGTCCGCGCTTTACAGAATGGCATTTTCCGAGCACCGTCAGATAAATATTGCCGCCGGTGACCGCGTTATAATATCCGCTTCCGCCATTCCGGGCAATGAAAACATGATAAGCAAGGTCATTGACGAGTTGTTCCACAAGGGCGCGGAGGTCATTTATGATCGAAACACCGCTCTGCATGTCTCCGGACACGCCTCTCAGGAGGAGCAGAAGATGATGCTGGCGCTTGTACGCCCGAAGTTCTTCATTCCCGTACACGGCGAATACCGCATGCTCGTCAAGCACGCTGAGCTCGGAAAGCTTATGGGAATTGAGCCTAAGAATGTAGTAATAGCCGAAAACGGTAAGGTCATAGAGCTCACAAAGAAGAGCATAAAGCTCAACGGCGCTGTACCGTCCGGTGCTGTCATGGTCGATGGAATGGGTGTAGGAGATGTCGGAAGCGTTGTCATGCGCGACAGGCACAGACTCGCTGAGGACGGCATGGTCGTTATCGTCGTCACGCTGTCGTCTTGGGATAACGCTTTGCTGTCCGATCCCGAAATACTGACGCGCGGTTTTGTCTATGTCAAAGAGGCCGAGGAAATGCTCGATGAACTCAAGCGGGTAACAAAGGAAACCGTTCTCGCCTGCGAGGAAAACGGCGTTAAGGACTGGTCTGCGATCAAAAGCCGCATAAAGAGCAATGTCTCGAGCTATCTTTACAAAACCACCAAGCGCAGCCCAATGATACTCCCGCTAATATCCGAAGTATGATGAGTATCCCGATTTTTGATTGCCACTGCGATACATCGGTCCACGCCCACGAGTGCGGGCATGAGCTGCGCAGAAACGATATGCAGCTTGATATTGAGCGCCTTTCCATGTATTCTCCCGCCGGTCAGGTGTTCGCGATTTGCGCAGTAGATGAGCCCGACCCCGTAGGCTTTGCCGAGAGGGAAATTCGCTTTTTTAAAGAGCAGCTCAGGAAAAATGCGGATGCTGTAAAGCTATGCCTAAGCTTTTCCGATATACAGGATGCAGTGCGGCAGGGGCTCATAGCGGCGCTGCTCTCCATTGAAGGAGCCGAACAGATAGCCGATATTGACAAGGCGTATGCCGATGGGGTCAGGATCGTTCACCTCACATGGAACTACGACAACGCCCTTTGCGGCGCTGCGATGGCGAGCGGCAGCGGACTCACTGAAAAGGGAGAAGCGTTTGTACGGCGCTGTCAGGAGCTCGGAATTATGCTCGATATGTCACACATATCCGAGCGCGGCTTCTGGGATGTGCTCGAAGTGAGTAAAAATCCGGTGATCGCCGGTCATTCAAACTCCAAGGCGCTGTGCGATGTGCCGCGCAATCTGAGTGATGAGCAGTTTACGGCGCTTGTGCGCCAGGGCGGGGGAGCCGGAATAAACCTTTATCCGGAATTTCTCGGAATGGGCTGTAATCTTGACGCTGTTTTTGCGCATATCGAACATTTCATGTCGCTTGGCGGCGAGAAGAGCGTTTTTCTCGGCTGCGACCTCGACGGTATAGAGGAGACACCGCGCGGCATAAACGGCGTTGATGATCTCGGCAAGATATATGAGCTTCTGCTGCGGCATAACTACCCCGAAGAGCTCGTCAGGGATGTATTCAGGAACAATATAATGAGCGTACTGGAGAGAGCATTGTGAACATACAGATATTCGGGAAAAGCAAATGCTTTGACACAAAGAAGGCTGAGCGCTTCTTCAAGGAGCGCCGGATCAAGTACCAGTTTGTCGATATAAATAAATTCGGCATGAGCAGGGGAGAGCTCAACTCTGTGAAAAACGCAGTAGGACTTGATGCTATGCTCAACAAGGATGATGTTGATTATCCGCTCGTGCAGTATCTTGCATCAAATGACGCAAAGCTCGAAAAGCTTTTTGAGTGCCCATGGCTCATAAAAACGCCGATAGTTCGCAACGGCAAGCAGGCAACTGTCGGTTATCAGCCCGATATATGGTCAAAATGGGAATAGAAAAACCGCCTGACGGCGGTTTTTTCTATATATGGAGCGAGTCTGTAAGCCGGGTTCTGTCTTAAACGACCATCTATCTAATCCTACCGTTGCCGATAGGCTCAAGCCGCCCCCTGAGGACGATCGGGCAAATCATATGTCCTCCCGCGGCGTTGCTCCGGATAGAGTTTACAGCGACAACGCATCTCTGCGCGACGAGTGAGCTCTTACCTCACTTTTCCACCCTTACCGATCTCTCGGCGGTATATTTCTGTTGCACTTGTCCGAGGGTCACCCCTGGCGGGCGTTACGCCCGGACTTTCCTCACGCACTTCCTTTCGGAATGTGCCCGCGGTCGTTCGGCTCACTCTTCTGTTTATTTTAAACATTTATAAGTGCTAAGTCAATAGAAAAATTTCTTGTCAATGCCTCCTGAAAGCCGTATAATGTATGAGATATGGAGGAAAACTTATGACTTTAAATGAATATATCAACTCAACAAAGGATAAAAGCATCGGCGTTGTCGGCATAGGTGTCAGCAATACTCCTCTTATTAAAAAGCTGCTAAATGTCGGATGCCGTGTTACGGCGTGCGATAAGCGCAGCCGGCAGGAGCTTGGAGAGGAATATGACACTCTGTTGGCGCTCGGCGCTCAGTTCAGGCTCGGCGAGAGCTATCTCGATGACCTCGGTTTTGATATCATATTCCGCACGCCCGGGCTTATGCCGTTTGATGCGCGCCTTCAGGCTGCCGTTGAGAGGGGGGCTCTGCTCACCTCGGAGATGGAGCTTTTCATGCGCCTTTGCCCATGCAAAATATTTGCCGTTACGGGCAGCGACGGTAAGACCACTACCACAACGATAATCTCGGAGCTTTTGAAAGCGCAGGGCTATACTGTACACCTCGGCGGTAATATCGGCAAACCGCTTCTGTGTGATGTTGACGATATGACGCCGGACGATGTCGCCGTTCTTGAGCTGAGTTCTTTCCAACTGCACAGCATGGTATGCAGACCCGATGTTGCCGTGATAACCAACATTTCTCCCAATCACCTTGATAAACACAAGGATTATCAGGATTACATAGATGCAAAAAGTGCGATCTTCTCAAATCAGCAGGCAGGGGATAGGCTCGTTTTGAACAGCGAGAACGAATATTCTCCCTACTATGCGAAGCAGGCGAAATCGTCCATATCGTATTTCAGCCGCAAATCAAAGCCAGAAAACGGCGTGTTCTGTGCTGACGGCGTAATATATCGTACCAAAAACGGTGTTTCGGCACCGATAATGAACGCTGACGATATAAAGCTCCCCGGAACACACAATCTTGAAAACTACATGGCTGCTTTTGCCGCAACCGAGGGCTTTGTCAGCGATGATGTATGCATAAGCACTGCGAAAACCTTTGCGGGCGTTGAGCATCGCCTCGAACAGGTGCGTGTTTTGAACGGAGTCACATTTATTAACGACTCCATCGGAACGAGCCCCACCCGCACTGCAGCAGGGCTTCACGCCCTGAAAACAAAGCCGATTCTCATCGCCGGAGGTTATGATAAGCACATTCCGTTTGACGGACTCGGCGACGAGATCTGCAAATACGCCAAAGCTTTGTACCTGACCGGAAATACATCCGACAAGATCTACGATGCTGTCGTCAATTCCAAGTACTATACCGGACAAATACCTATAGTTAAAATTGACGATTTCAAGGAAGCGGTGCTTGCCGCGGCAAGCTCTGCTCAATCAGGCGATACCGTTCTGCTGTCACCCGCGTGCGCGGCATTCGATAAATTTAAAAACTTTATGGAACGCGGAAAATACTTTAAACAAATAGTTATGGAGCTGCCAGATGAATGTAAATGATATAAAACCGGAAGTTTTTGTCCTTGCCGAGCAGGTCGAAGCACAGCTCGCGGATAAATTCAGGCAAATAGACAAGATCGCCGCAAAAAACACGCAGAAGGTAATGGCTGCGTTTCAGGATAACAGAGTGTCTGAAGCGTGCTTTGCCGGAACCACCGGCTATGGCTATGATGATTTGGGCAGGGAAGTGCTCGACAAGGTGTATGCGCAGGTTTTCCGCACCGAGTCGGCGCTTGTCCGCATCGGCTTTGTAAACGGCACCCACGCGCTGTCAGCAGCACTTTTTGCAATGCTCAAGCCTGGTGATACTCTGCTGTCCGTTACCGGTCTGCCTTACGATACGCTCAGAAATGCAATCGGCATTGAAGGCGATTGCCACGGCTCGCTGAAATTTTACGGTATAAACTATAAGCAGGTAGATCTCAAAAACGGCGAGCCTGATCTCGACGCCATAAAAACCGCTGTCTCCGACAGCTCGGTTTCCGCCGTTTTGATCCAGCGCTCACGCGGATATGAAAATAGAAAGGCGCTTTCAGCCGAGGAGATAGGCGAGATATGCGCGGCGATAAGATCCGTATCTCCGCTGGTAAAGATCATGGTCGATAACTGCTATGGCGAGTTTACCGGCGAGCATGAGCCCACGGAATACGGCGTTGACCTCATGGCAGGCTCCCTTATCAAAAACCCCGGCGGCGGTCTTGCACCCACCGGCGGCTACATAGTTGGCAAAAAGGAGCTTGTTGATAACGCTGCCATGCGTCTCACAACTCCGGGAATAGGCGGCGAGTGCGGCGCAACTATGGGCAATAGCCGTCTGCTTTTCCAAGGACTCTTTATGGCGCCGCACATAGTTGCTCAGGCTGTCAAAACTGCGGTTTTCTGCTCTGCTATGATGAAGGCGATTGGCTTTGAGTCGTCGCCAGCTCCCGAGGATGACCGCAACGATATAATCCAAATGGTTACCCTGAAAGACCCCGAAAACATGAAAAAATTCTGCCGAGGCATTCAGGCAGGAGCTCCGGTCGATTCATATGTCACTCCGGAGCCGTGGCAGATGCCGGGCTACAATGTGCCGGTCATAATGGCGGCAGGTGCATTCATACAGGGCTCGTCTATTGAGCTTTCTGCCGACGGACCTATGCGCGAGCCGTACACTCTGTATGTGCAGGGCGGCATTACATATGAATCCGGAAAACTCGGAATAATGATGGCTGTAAATGAAATGCTCGGCTGAATAGTGCATATAATACATGGGGTGGTCTCATGTATCGTCATAGGCGCAAGCCGCGCTATGTTCACAGCGAGGATGGCGGAAGTCACAAAAGGCGCTTTGCTGCCGGACTGTTCATACCGGTTTTTATTGCGCTTCTGACGGCGATAAGCCTGTTTTTGGGCGAACTCTCAACGCAGATGGCAGTATCTGATGCCACCGATATCGTGACGAAAACCGTGAACGATTCGATAAACGGCGTTATCGGGCAGGGGATATACGGTTTTGATTATTTTATCAATGTAGATAAGGACGAAAGCGGCAATGTCACTGCGATAACAAGCAATATGGCGCATATCAATAAGCTGTCCACCGATATACTGAACAGCGTTATCGAATCAACCGACAACGGCGTGCTCAGCATTGAAATACCCATAGGAAATCTCAGCGGGATAAATCTTCTTCTGAATAAAGGTCCCGATGTTCGGGTAGATATTATAATGCTTACATCGTCGCGCGTTGATTTTCGCAATGAGGTCATATCCTGCGGCATAAATCAGGCAAAATACCAGTTGGTGCTTGAAGTGACCATAGATATCGACATTCTTGTGCCGTGGGGAACGGAGAGCGCAACTACAGTCACCGAAGTTATAGTTGCCGATACGGTCGTTGTCGGCAGAGTACCCAATACATACCTTAACATGGAGAATTGAGCATGGATGCTAAAACCGAGATAGAAAAGCTTAGAAATGAGATAGAGTATCATAACAAGCTGTATTATGTTGATGATGCTCCGGTTATTTCCGACTATGACTATGATATGCTCATGGTTCGGCTCATAAAGCTCGAGGAAGAGCATCCGGAGCTCATTACTCCCACATCGCCGACTCAGCGCGTTGGCGGCAAGGCGCTGTCGCAGTTCACACAAGTGCGGCATCAGGTGCCGCTGGAGAGCCTCAGCGATGTTTTTTCCTATGAGGAACTTGCCGATTTCGGAGTGCGGATGGATCAGGCGCTTGGCAGCGACCGCATTTTCTGCGTGGAGCCCAAGGTAGACGGACTTTCGATGTCGCTTGAATACGAGAACGGCTATTTCGTTCGCGGCGCAACGCGCGGAGACGGTCTCGTCGGCGAGGATGTAACGGAAAACCTGCGTACTGTCAGAAGTCTTCCGATGCGCCTTATAGATGCTCCTGCGCACCTTATTGTGCGTGGCGAGGTGTATATGTCAAAAAGCGTTTTTAACGAGCTCAACGCCATACGCGAGATAAACGGCGAGGCGCTGCTTGCAAATCCCCGCAATGCCGCAGCTGGTTCTATACGCCAGCTTGATCCCAAGGTCGCCGCATCACGAAAGCTCGATATTGTGTGCTTTAATATGCAGTTTTCCGACGGCGAGCCTTACACGACTCATTCCGAAACGCTTGATGCGATGAAGCACATGGGCTTTCCGGTCATCCCGTACAAGCTGTGCGGCGGCATAGATGAGTGCTGTGAGCGCATTGACTGGATAGGGCAGTCCCGGAGCGATTTTGCATATGACATTGACGGTGCCGTTATCAAAATAAACTCTCTTGAGCAGCGCTCGATGCTCGGCAGCACCGCTAAATTCCCGCGTTGGGCGGTCGCATACAAATACCCGCCGGAGAAGAAGGAGAGCCGCGTTACCAATATAGTCGTTCAGGTCGGGCGTACCGGCGTTCTGACCCCGAAGGCAGTCATTGAGCCCGTCAGACTTGCCGGTACTATGGTCAGCAATGCCACTTTACACAATCAGGATAATATTGATAAGCTCGATATACGGATTGGGGACACCGTCCTCGTACAAAAGGCCGGTGAGATAATACCTGAGGTCCTTTCCGTTAACAAGGCAAAGCGTCCCGAGGGTACGGTGCCTTTTAAAATGCCGGACATTTGCCCCGAGTGCGGGGCACCGGTCGTAAGAGACCCCGACGGAGTCGCGCTGCGCTGCACAAGTCCCGAGTGTCCGGCGCAGCGGCTGCGAAACCTTGCACACTTTGCATCCCGTGAGGCAATGGACATAGAAGGCCTCGGCATATCCGTGTGTCAGCTTCTCATAAACAGCGGACTTGTGAACAGTCCCGCAGAGCTGTACTCGCTCAATGCGCAGGATGTCGAAACGCTTGAACGCATGGGCAGAAAATCTACCGAAAATCTTATAAATGCCATCGAAAAGAGTAAGAGCGCCGGTTTGTCGCGGCTGATATGTGCATTCGGCATAAGGCAGGTCGGTCAGAAGGCCGCAAAAACCCTATCTGCGCACTTTGGAACGCTCGATAAGCTCATGGCGGCGACCGAGCAGGAGCTCACGAGCATTTCTGATATTGGCGGCGTGACAGCCGGATTTATTACCGAGTGGTTTTCGCTGCCCCAGTCGCAGCATCAGATCAGGCTGCTGCGCGAGGCAGGGGTGTCTTTTGAAAGCACTGAAACCGTGAATGACACCCGCTTTACCGGACTTACATTTGTCCTGACCGGTGAACTCAGCGGCTATAAGCGCGATGAGGCAGCGGCAATAATCGAAAGCTTCGGCGGTAAGGCATCGTCCTCGGTGTCTAAAAAAACATCGTATGTCCTTGCCGGTGAAAACGCAGGAAGCAAGCTAAAAAAGGCAAATGATCTCGGCATAACGGTAATATCGGAAGAACAATTCAATGAGATGATAAAATAACGATTATCCCGAGCGGTGACCCACTCACTGCTCGGGATAGCCATTATATCTGTTAAAGATGGCGGCGATATAAGCCTTGACGAGCTGCGCGAGGTCATAGACATGAGCGAGACAGACCTCAAGCCGAACGACATAACGGAGCGCCTAAACGAGCTGGGCAGGTATATCCTCAACGAGCCGGAGCTGCGCTACACCGATGTTGCGGAAATGGCAAATGACATTGCCGCCGATGTCGTGGAGAACGCAACGGTGATAGTCAACGAGGAGGACACAGCTATCAACAAAGAGCTGCGCGACTATCTCAAGCGCGTTAAGCTGCGCAATGACGGTTCGCCCGAGTTTGAGAGCATACGCAGCAGCTATAAGCGGCGCATAATGTTTGATAAAAACGGGCTGGGCGTAGACACAGCTTACGCGGAGCTGAATGAGATGTTCGGAAAGGGCTCGTGAATTTTGTTGTTTTCATTAACACGATAGGTGTATCCTCCATAGAATGAATTGCAAAGGAGGACTGCACAAATGGACGAAAACAACAGCTGCGGATATAAGAACGGACTACTGCCTGAATGTGCACCGCTTGCAATGGCATATGTTCCTATGCAGCAATCAGTTAAGCCTATGTATAACACGGCTCAGGCGCTCAGCAGCGGAACGCTTTTCCCCGGGCTTGATCTGCCTTTTATGAATATGGTAAACACCGGCGACCTGACCGGAACGCCGCTCGGAGAGGTAATGGCGCTGGATTTTGTAGCTCACGAGCTTGCGCTGTACCTTGATACACATTCTGACGACGCCGAAGCGTTTGAGATATACAAGAATGTACTTTCCCTTGCAAGCACCGCTAAAGAGAAATTTGTTAAGCTCTATGGTCCGCTGACAAAGCAGGATCTCAGTCAGGCTAAGAGCTATACATGGCTCAAAAATCCATGGCCATGGGATTACTGCGGTAAAACGGAGGGTTAAAGTATGTTTATATATCAAAAAAAGCTTCAGTATCCGGTCAAGATAGCTAACCCCAATCCCGCTCTGGCAAAATTCATAATCACGCAATATGGCGGTCCGGATGGCGAGTTAGGAGCATCGCTGCGATATTTGAGCCAGCGTTACAGTATGCCTTACCCCGAACTCAAAGGTCTTTTGACGGATATAGGCACCGAGGAGCTTGGACATCTCGAAATGGTCGCTGCTGTCGTTCATCAGCTCACCCGTGAAATGACGCCGGCAGAGATCAAAAAAGCCGGTTTTGAGGCATATTTTGTTGATCATACCGCAGGTGTATTTCCGCAGTTTGCATCCGGCACGCCTTGGACGGCGGCAACGATGCAGGTCAAAGGCGATGTAATAACCGACCTCAGCGAAAACATGGCAGCAGAGCAAAAGGCGCGCTCGACCTACGACAACATTCTGCGGCTTTCGGATGACCCCGATGTAAACAATGTAATGAAGTTCCTGCGCGAAAGGGAAGTGGTACACTACCAGCGGTTTGGCGAGGGACTTCGCATCGCAACAGAAAAGCTCGACTCAAAGAATTTTTACGCCGTAAACCCCGCGTTTGATTAAGATATATTAAAAAGCCGACATAGCTGCTTATATCAGCTATGTCGGTAAATTATTGTTATTATTATGCGTCCTGTGTGCGGAAAAGGAAGGTTACAGCCTGAGCGCGGGTGCAGGTACCATTAGGAGCAAACTGCTTATTACCCATTCCGTTTGTTATCTCATTTTCAACAGCCCACTGTACTGCACTTGCGTAGTACGCATCCGCGGGAACATCGACAAATCCGGCATTCCCACTCACTGCCTTGCTGCCGTTTGCGCGCCAGAGGAAAGTGACTACCTGAGCGCGGGTGCATGCACCATCGGGATCAAATGTTGTGTTGTCAATACCGTTAGTTATTTTGTTTGCAACTGCCCACTGCACTGCTTTATAGTAGTACGCATCTTCCTTTACATCGGTGAACGCAACTTTCACATCGGCAGTCGGCTTACCGGCTGCACGCCAGAGGAAGGTGACTACCTGTGCACGGGTGCAGGTGCCGTCGGGCTGGAACTCGGTTTTGGTCATGCCTTTAGTTACCTCATTTTCCACTGCCCATTTCACCGAATCGTAGTAATATGCGCCCGCCTTAACATCGGAAAACTTGCTCTGCTCGTTTATATCATAGGTGCCGCAGACAGAGCACACGCCGTTTTTAAAGCTGTGGCTCTCACTCGGAACGATAACGGTTCCGCAGCAGCTCCACACCTGCTCATGGCGGTTAGGAGTTATGCTCCACGCAGCCTCGCCGGTGTGCTCTTTTGAGATGATAACCGTTTTTCTCGCGGAAACATCATTTCCGTTGGGATCGGTGGCATGGGCAATTATCTCCATGCTTTCGGAGCCCTCACCAAACCATTCCGCCTTCACAACTCCATAGCACACTCCATCGCGCACCGTCAGGTCAATCTCGCTGCCTACCGTAGTTGCTTCATATCCGGAGTTGGGATCAGTATATCCATCCGGTAGCACAAACGAGAACTCATAGTCCTGCGCAAAGCACACGCGGTCGGCGCCTGTAATGGTAAGCGCATTGTCCGCAAATGCGGGGAATACCATCAATGTCGCTGCCATGCACAGGGTAAGCAGCAGGCACAATATCCTTCTTTTCATTTTTTGCTCCTCCGTTTAAATCATGTTCTTTTCACGCGTCGGATCTAACTGATAACATAAATCCCCGCAAATTCAATATTGGTGTATACACCGTAATTTTATTGTATCTTATTCCGGCAAAAAACGCAACAGTGTTTTTTCGTAAAAAAACCGTGCAGGAGTTATCCTGCACGGTCATATAATTTCAAAAAACTAATTTATGAGTTTGCCTTAGCTTTCTTGCTGCGCTCGACCTTGGACACCCACATAGTTGCGGTAGCATCGCCGGTTATATTGAGCGTGGTACGGCCCATATCGAAGAGCTTATCAACGCCCGCGATTATTGCAATACCTTCAACAGGCAGACCAACGGACATGAGGACCATGGACAGCATTATCATGCCTGCGCCGGAAACACCAGCGGTACCGACGGAAGCGAGGGTAGCCGTGAGGACTATCATAGCCATCTGACCGATGGTGAGATCAATACCGTAGCAGCACGCGATAAATACTGCGCAGACTGCCTGATAGATCGCGGTACCATCCATGTTTATGGTAGCACCGAGGGGGAGGACGAAGGAGCTTATCTCAGGCTCGGCGCCCATCTCGTTGCAGCACTCTATGTTAACAGGGAGCGTTGCATTGGAAGAAGTGGTGGTGAATGCGGTGAGCATTGCCGGTGCAAGGCCTTTGAAGAATGCGATGGGGCTCATGCCGGACAGGAACTTGATGCTGCATCCGTAAACGATAAGAACATGAAGAATGTAGCCAATGTATGCAACGCCGACTACCAGTGCAAGCGATCCGACGACCTTCGGGCCGTTTACGGCGACAACATCAGCCATCAGGCAGAACACGCCAATCGGTGTGAGGTTTATTATCATCATTAGGACTTTCATGGTGACTTCATTCAGGCTGTTGACTATGTTAGCAATGATCTTGCCTTTTTCACCGGCAGCAAGGATACCTGCGCCGAAGAATATAGCAATACATATTACGGGCAGCATGTTTGCCTCGACCATGGGCTTAAAGAAGTTATCTGGGAATATTCCGACGATAACATCCATGACTTTAGGTGCCTCTGTAGCAGTATACTCAAGAGAGTCCCTGACGCTTGAATCAAGAACAGGGAAGAAGCCCTTGAAGCAGTTGACGACTACAAGACCAATGACGACTGCGATAGCGGTCGTGCACATGTAGTATATAAAG
>SFLE01000002.1 GCA_004553495.1 Clostridiales bacterium
AACGCCGGTCTCTGCCGCGCAGCGGGAGCAGACGTCGGCGGGAAGACCGAAGGACTCGGCAACGTCGATGTAGTAGGGCTCAATGTGCTGGTCAACATCACAGATGATGAATTCAGGCAGAGTCTGGAGCGGGAACGGAACAAGCTCCTTGAAGCCCATCATGAACAGCGGGGGCAGAACCTCGTCCATGGGGACGATACGGTCGGTGTCCGGTCCGCCGCCGAGACGGCGGTCGTTGGACAGACAGAACGCGATCTTCTTGGTCAGGCTGCGGACGATAGCGTGCATGCACTTATGTGCGGTGACGAGCTCATAGCCGCGGAAGCCCTCGAACAGGCGATCGATGAACATAAAGGTGCCCAGATAGGAGCCCATCCAGCGGTACTCCCAAAAGCCCTTGAGGCAGGGGATCGGTGCGGACGCGACCATCATTGCCATGGAAGCGAGGTTCTTGAGCCATGCGCCGTAGTCCACCATAGTGTCCTTAACGCCGCGCCACTCACGCCATTTTGCAACGCCGGTCTTGTCATAATAGCGGCTTCTCTGACCGCCTACGCCATTTTCAGCCTGCCATATCGGGTCGAAGCGTTCAAGCTTTTTATCAATTGATGCTATAACCTTATCAAACATCATTACTTACCTCCCTGAATGGACTTGATCTCCAGAGATTCGATGAATGCCTGGAAACGGGTACGAAGCTGACCGACCGCGCCAAGGGAGTATTCCTTCTCGATGGTGCAGCAGGGTATGTGCTTCTCGTTGGTGAAGATGTGGTTTGCAAGAACCTTTTCATAGCTCCAGAACTCACAGAACTTCATGTTCTCATAGATAACGCCGTCAGCCTTGAAGTCCTCAATAAGCTGAGATGCGACAGCATGGCGCTGATCTATCTTCATGCCGTCCATGAAGCGAGCGCACTGGTTCCAGTGCAGGTAGTGGCGGCAGATAGCGTCAAATGCGCTCTCGCCGTCCTCAATGACGATCTGCTCTCTGCTCGGGAAGGAGCCGAAGCAGTAACGGTCGGCAACGACCATTGCACCGCACATCTCGATGAGCTTGGTGAACTCGGGATCGTCGACCTCGGAGCCGATAACGGCAACGCGGGCGCGGAACGGGAACTTCTCCTCGGGCTCGCGGGTCTTGAGCTCTTCCAGAGTCTCCTCCAGATACGGGAGGATGAGCTTGTGCGGGCAGACCTGGCTGACGAGCTGGATAACATGGAACTCATAGCCGGTGATGGGAGGATTATCAAGCTTGCGGAAATTGCCGATCTCTGTTATAACGCGGCTGAGCTCATTGTGCTCCTCGATAGCCTTGCGCATTGCGGCATCGGAAACATCAACACCGAGGCGCTCCTTCAGGGGCTCTACGACCTTGAGCATGAGCTGTGCCTTGTAGTAATCGAGGTTGGTCTTGTCGCCCTTCATGGGAGGATCGATCTGCGTTACAAAGAAGCCATCGTGCTTGACAGGATTTATAAGGAAGAAGTGCTCTTCCATACGCTCCATGGTAGCGCAGCTCTCGGCTCCGAACAGGGCGCTGAGGTAGTTGTATCCACCCTCGATGGCGCGCTCGAGAATGGAGCGGGCATACGGGCAGGTGCGGTTTGTCATGTAGTAGTTTGCGATATCGCTGGACGTGCAATTGGGAGCGCGCAGTCTTGAAGAGAAGCAGCCTTCAAGATTGAGAAGGACTTCGGGTATGTAATAGCAGTTGTAACCGAGTGCTATCTGCCCATCCTCCACTGCCTTAGTGACGAGCTCGTTCTGAGCTTCCTGAAGCAGATTTTCAAAATAGATCAGATGTTTTAGGTCTTTCATTTGCAACCCCTTCCGCTTATTTTAAAATTTTTGCCTACTTTCCTTCGGTACGGACTTATCCATACTCCTATTGATTATACTAAAAGTTCAGCATAAATGTCAAGTTTATGTCAAGTATAATCTTCTTTTTTTAAGATTCTCCCATGATTTCTGAACAAACGGTTAATATATTGTGCAGATGAGCGTCTTACGCCTCGGCTTCGGGTGCGAAAAGCGCCTCGCAAAGGCGGATATATTCGGGCAGGATACCTTCGAAATCGAGCCCGTATTCACGCGGCGTGGCACGCAGCGCAGTACGCTCTATGGCGGCGGTGACAAACTGCTCGGCGGTGCAAAGCGCCTTTTCAAGCGGTGCGCCGCGGGTCAGAAGTGCGGCAAACGCAGATGCGAACACATCGCCCGAGCCATGGAAGGTGCCGTCAAGAGCATCGTTCATGACACAGCAGGACTTCCCCGTCCTGTTATCCCGCGCGGCTATCCCGACTTTGCCCCGCTCCGGACTTACGCCCGTTATCGCAACGAAGTCGGGGCCGAGCTCGGAGAGCTTATCTATGAGCTCCGTCACGAATTTTTCGTCGTGCCCGCCCGCGCGGTACGGCGTATCCGTGAGGAAGCACGCCTCGGTGATATTCGGAGTTATGATGTCTGCGCGTTTTATGAGACGCCGAAAGCATTCGGTCATGCGCACATCAAGGTTTGCGTAGTAGTTGCCATTATCCGCCATGGCAGGATCGACGATTATATGGGTGTCCTCCCCCGCTATCAGATCGATCGCCTGCTCGAGCAGTCTGCCCTGTGTCTCGGAGGCGAGATAGCCGGAATAAACGGCGTCAAATTTGAGAGCCATATCATGCCAATGGCGGGCGATTGGAACAATATCCCCGCTCAGATCCGTGAAGGTCCAGCCTGTAAGACAGCCGCCGGTATGCGTGGACAAAAGCGCCGTCGGAATGCAGCAGCATTCCACGCCCGTGGCAGAGACTATCGGCAGCGCGACGGTCAGAGAGCATTTGCCCATTCCGGACAGATCGTGGACAGCCGCCATGCGCGGCAGCTTCGGTAATGCTTGAGTGCTATACATATATATTGTACCTCAATTATTTTCTGCGTCCGATTTTAACACAATATACGCCCGTTAGCAAGCCGCCGCAAAATTTGGCATGACGCGGCGTGAAATTTGTGCCGGGCCAAGTCGCTTCTCGCCGCGTTAGAAATCAATAAATTTTTCAAAAAAAATTAGTTTCATAAATAGCAATTTACATAATTATGCATTGACATTTGATGCGCAATATATTAACATAGTGTAAATATTATTATTCCTCTGCGCCGCTTCCGTGAACTACGGGTGATCGCGCCCGGGTCGTACGCTCGGGTAATTGAGGCCGCACGGATAACTCGCCCCGGAATATGCATTAGTATTAGTCTTTGAGAAAGGAGGATACCAGTTAACAATGTTCAAGACAGAAAATCTGAGCAAGCGGCTCATAATTGCTGCTGCAATGCTTTCGGTTTTACTGTTGGCCGTGTTCTTTTTGGGAACTTCTGCGAATGCAGATGATGTAGACGATGCGGCGGAACCGGCTGTGCTGGTCGATGAATACGGCCGCTCGGCAGACGGCGGCGTGGTCGCGCTCAAGAATACCGAGTATGCAGGCGCTCCTTACTTCAGGCTTTGCCTGCACGGATACCAGGGGCTCGCTCCCGAGGCTACTGTTACCGTTACGGCATATCTGCCCGGAACTCTCATACCGTTCTACCGTGCTACTTTCACTAAGGACTATCTCGTGTTCAAGGACACCGTTAACCTCATCGGAGGAGTCCTCACTCAGGGCGCTTCGCTCCGTCTTCCCGCTGTTTGCCAGCTGAAGATCGAGGTCAACGGCGACAACGTCGACGGATGGAAGCTCATCTACGGCACTTATGTAGAGGAAGCTGCCATTTGGAGTCCAAGCACTACCAGCCCCCTGAAGTGGTTCTGGGAGGTGTTCGGTTCCGATTACGTTTACGGTAACGCGACTTGCCTGTGGGCTACCAACTTCGGCGGTCATGTCGTTCATCTTCGTATCGACGGCGCTGCCGGCGGCGTAACTCCCGATCCCGATGTTCCGGATCCTAAGCCGAATCCCGATCCCGATCCCGACGTTCCGGATCCCAAGCCGAATCCCGACCCCGATCCCGATGTTCCGAATCCTAAGCCGAATCCCGACCCCGATCCCGACGTTCCGGATCCCAAGCCGAATCCCGACCCCGATCCCGACGTTCCCGATCCCAAGCCGAATCCCGACCCCGATCCCGACGTTCCCGATCCTAAGCCGAATCCCGACCCCGATCCCGACGTTCCCGATCCTAAGCCGGAGCCCAAGCCCGATCCCGGCACGCCCGACAAGCCCGTAAATCCGGACAAGCCGAGCACACCCGACAAGCCGTCCGTTCCCAAGACTCCGTCTAAGACCGGCGACTCTCGCAGCATTGCCGTTCTTTCTGCTGTTGCAATTATAAGCTTGGCAGTGTTGGCAGGTACTTATCGCAAGAAAAGGCCAAACTGATCATATGTGGGCGATTAGTTGACTTATTGCAAAAGTGCATATAAAATAGGAGTGGTTTTATAACCGCTCCTATTCTTTTTTGCCGAGGGATGCCTATGTCCGAAAAAACACGGAAAACAGTGCGCATTATCGCACTAATCGCGCTCATCATATCCGTCGGTCTCCTCGCCTTTTACGCCGCCGACGATATCCGCAGCAAGAACACCGACGATAAGCTCCAAGACCTAAAGGGCGCGCAGCCGACCTTCACGATACCCGACGTTTTGCCCGAGTACGAGGCTTTGTGCGCCGAAAATCCGGACACGATAGGCTGGCTTAAAATTGACGGCACGGGGATAGATAATGTTGTAATGTACGCACCCGATGAGATCGACAAATATCTGCACACGGATTTTTACGGCAACTACGCTTACCGCGGCTGCCTGTTCGTTGACGAATACTGTGATGTGCTGCGCTCGGACAACATCATTATATATGGGCACAACATGAAGGACGGAACGATGTTCGGCTCTCTGATGTACTATGTCAGCGAGGATTTTTACAAACAGCACAAGTATATCAGCTTTGATACGATATACGAAAAGCAGACCTACGAGATAGTTGCCGCAATAAAAACCGCCATCCTCCCGAAGGATGACAACGGCTTTAAGTATTATGAGTACACTGGCCAAAACGACGAAGTCTCGTTTAACGAATATCTCAAATTCATAGATGAAAATAAGCTGTACGACACCGACGCCGCATTGCGGCAGGGCGATAAAATACTGACGCTGTCCACCTGCGCATATCACGCAAGCGACGGGCGCTTCATTGTCGTTGCAAGGAAAATAAGCTAAAAAAACAGACCGGTCACATTAAATGTGACCGGTCTTTTTCCCGCGGCTATGTGAGGAAGAAAAGGAAGTAGTATGGCAATAGTCATAAGCCGCGGCGGGGGGCGATATTTTATGCAGCAGTGCGGTCGTACCTTGCGAGGATGACCGCAAGCTGTGCGCGGGATATGGGCAGATCGGGACGGAACGAGCCATCCTCAAAGCCCTTGATTATTCCCTGCTCCACCGCCCATGCGACTGCTGCACGGTAGCAATCGGCTACAGCGGCAGCGTCGGTGACGGTGCTCAGGTCAGAACCGGACTCGGGCGAGCCGGCATATCTGTAAAGCATGGTGACAAACTGTGCGCGGGTTAGCTCTGCATCGGGACCGAAGGTAGTGGCGGTAAAGCCCTTGATTATGCCTTCGTTATAGCCCCAGATGATGGCGTCTCTGCCCCAGAAGTTATCAGCAACATCGCTGAAAGGCTCGGTAAGTCCGGAAACATCGGGCTCACCTGCGATGCGGTAAAGCATAGTCACGGCCTGTGCACGGGTGCTCGTTGCGTTCGGAGAGAAGGTAGTGTCGCTCGTGCCCTTTACCATGCCGTGGAACCATGCGTAATAGAGATCGTCGTAGTACCATGCATCGGAGGGCACATCGGTAAACGGAAGCTTTCCGCGCTCGGGCAGAACACCCAGTATCTGCTGCGCCATGAACTCGTGACCTGCCAGTGTCGGGTGTACCTTAAGGCCGAAGTATTCCCAGAAATAGCGGTCGTTGTAGTTCATATCATAGGTCTCGGTACCGACCACATCAGCGTAATAGAAATTATCATACTTGTAGGACAGGGCCTTAAGGTGAAGATTTATCCTGTTTACTATAGGTGCCGCAAGGCCGCTGAGGTCGAGCTTGCTGCCGTCGGACAGGCGGAAGTGCTTAAAGGGATTGTACACGCCGACAGCAACAACGGTGATATCAGGGTTAAGCTCATGTATTTTTTCCATGACCACGTCGTAGTTTTCCTCGAACTGATCGCAAGCCTTTGCAAATGTTGCGGTTATGAGTGCCGCAAGCTTCGACATTTTACCTATTTTCTGGCAATAGTCTACGAGCTTGCCGAATGCCTCGCCGATGTTGCCGCCCTTGTTGAGAAAGTCCTTTAAGCCCTTGAGTGTATCATTATTGTCATCTGCTGTCATTTCGTTGAGAACAACGCCGAGAGTGAACGAGAACACATCGTTCGAGCCGACGTTAACGCTGATAACATCAGTTTTTTTGACAGCCTCCTTGTAGTTTACCATTGCGTCAATCGCATCAAGATCGGAGAGCGTAAAGGTACCGTTGCCGTCGGTATCAAAATAGGTGTTGCCCCAGGAGCGGGTCGTGTCGTAATCGTTGTAAACGCCTTCGAGAAAATACCTGAATTCAACGGCGCGCAGGCCGCTGCGGGCGTACTGCAAAAGCTTTGCGTCAAGTGCGTTTGCAACGAGGCTGTGGTATGCTGTGGGAACCGGTAAATAGTCGTAGCCAAAGTAGATATAATCATTATTATACACAGTTGTATAATCATCTGTGTTTTGATCAAAATATGTCTCGCTGCCGTCCTTTGTGAGTGCGCAGCCTGCGGCAATGCTGTCGCCGACGCACATGTAATATTTATAAGGCTCGTAGCTTCTGTCGGCCAGCGCCGGTGCGCAGAGCGCGAACACCATGACGAGCACGAGAACGAAGCTTATTATGCATCTTGTATGTTTCATTTATTTCTCCTCCGATACGCCGATCAGACGGCTTCAGTTTCGTTTTTGTTTTCGTTATTGTAGTCCTCTGCGAGCTTGAGATAGTCTATCTTCCCCATTCCGGTGTGCGGCATGGAATCGACAAACTGAATGTCATACGGCTTTGCCGGTCCTTCAAGCTCCTGACGGCACATTTCATACAGCTCTTTTTTGAGCGCCATGCACTTTTCTATCTCAAGAGAATCGGTTTCCACAAAGGCAAGCGTGAGCTGGCCCTGCGCGTGATCGGTGTCGTTAACGCCGACAACGGCACAGCTTTTTACCAGCGGGTGCTTTCCGAGAACGCTCTCAATGTGCGTGGGGAATATCTTGTGCCCGTTAAACAGGGTTATCATTCGTTTTATTCTGCCCTTTATGTAGACAAATCCGTCAGAATCCATGCGTCCGATGTCGCCGCTGTGTACCCACATGCTGCCGTCCGGATGCCTTTTTATGACCTTTTCGGTCTCGACGGGATTGTTGAGGTAGCCGAGCATGACCGAAGGTCCGCTTATGCAGATCTCGCCTTCCTCGTCGTAGTCGAGCTCGTCGGTCGTGCCCGGTGCGAAGATACCGATGGTGGTGGTCAGCAGCGGATAGCCTACCGACAGGCTCTTGAAGTTTCCGTTGCAGCAGCAGGATGCTGCCGAGGAGACCTCGCTCATGCCGTAGCCCTGCGAAAGCGGATAGCGGCAGCCGCGGCTTTCAAGGAAGCTGTTGAGCTTTGCCTCAAGACCTGCATTCATCGTATCGCCGCCGGAGCCGGCGGTGCGGAAAAAGCTGAGGTCGAAGCCGTTTGCAAGCTCCTTGCTGTTCATGAGCTTTTCATAGTGCGCCGGAACGAGCAGCGTGTGCTCGGGTCTGTACTTTTTCACATAGCGCCCGACCTTGTCGGGGTCAAACTTGGGTATCACAACGACTTCAAGTCCGAGCGAGAGCGGCATATGCAGGCTCGACACTATTCCATAGGACGAGAACATCGGAATGATGTTCAAAAATCGCTGTCCGCGGGTGTACGACACGCCGCAGTGCTTAAAGTCAAACGCGATGGCGTTGAAGCCGTCGTTTGAGAGCATAACGCCCTTGGGTGCACCGGTGGTGCCTCCGGTGAGGGTAACGGCGGCGAGATCGTTTTCGCCGTATTCAGCCGTTTCGGTTTCAACTCCGATGCCGGTGGACGAGAACCGCTCCCATGTGGTGACCGTTTCATTGCACTCGATCTTCGGTGCGGGCATCTTGAGCTGCTTTAAAACTTTTATCGACACCGGAAGAGAGGTATCGGCGGATATGACGATTATCTTCTCAATTCCGGACTGTATTAGCGCATCCTTGAGCGCTTCGTAATAAAGGTCAATGACTATGAATATCTTTGCGCCGGTCTGCTTTACGAAGTCGATCGCTCCGGCTGCGCTCGTGCGCGGGTCGAGTATCAGGGGCGCCGCGCCGATCTTGTTGAGCCCGTACAGGGCATAGACCATCTCGGGTATGGTCACGGTGGCGGCAGCAACTATATCGCCCTTTTTAACTCCCGCTGCGGCAAACGCGCCCGCGCATTTGTCCGCCTCATTGAGCAGCTTGCCGTAGCTTATCTTTCTGCCGAAATAGTTAAGAGCAGCATCGGCTCTGTTATGCTCGTTATTTATACGCAGCTGACGATATATGGTATCGTGAGGCATAGCGGCATTGACCGCTTCATCATCAAAGAATTGCAGCCAAGGCTTTTCAACCGACGGTCTCAGCAGTTCACACATAGTTCTTCCTCCTCGTTTCTATTAAACATTTTACTATGTTTTGTCCAATTGTAAACTTTTTAGGTGATTTTGTCAATCGCGTTTTTATACTTTTCTTATCGTAAAGTTCATTTTTGTACATATCTACAGAAATGATCGATATATATGCGTCGATTTATACAAAATTTCTCGTCAAGTATACAACTGTACATTTTTATTTAATAAATATAATTTTGTACACTTTTGTGATTTCCCCCTTGAATTAATCACTGGACTGCTGTATAATATACAAACAATATAATATTGAACAGTTTTAAAATATCAGAACATATTTTTAAACTGAATTTAAACCAACACCAGAATTTTCAGGGGTGGAAATAATGAGTGGAAACAACAGAATGGTGGAAAAGTCCAAGAAGGCTATCAAGGACGCCTTACTGGACATAATGTACGAAAAGGACTTCAAGCAGATAACGGTAAACGAGCTTTTAAAGCGCGCCAACATAAGCCGCGGAACATTTTATGCGCACTTTTCAAACCTCGAGGATGTGCGTCAGCAGCTTATAGCCGATCTGTTTGACCATGCCGACTATCTCTTCGGAGACTACACGGCAAGCGAGCTTGAAAAGGATCCCTACCCTATCATGCTCATGGCTGCGGACATGATGATAGCAAGCCGCGATCCGGCGAAGAGGCTTTTCAAGTTTATCAATGTCTATGATCTCGGCGTTAACCTCAAGACATGGCTTACGAAGTATATTCTCTCCGATGCCGAGCTCGTTGAGCGCTGGGGCGGCATGGAAGCTGCAACTATATATGCAAGGTTTATTGCCGGCGGCGTTATGCATACATATAATACGTGGATCCTTGATGATTCGGATGTTTCGTCTGAGTTCCTTGCCAAGGCACTGTGCAACATTCTCGTCAACGGTCTGAGCGCCTTCAAGGCAGAACAGTGAGGTTTGCAATGAAGAAAATTGCTGTAATAACCGGCGCATCGTCCGGAATGGGCAGAGAATTTGTTTACGCAATAGACAAGGATATGGAGCTCGACGAGCTGTGGGTCATCGCCCGCCGCGAGGACAGGCTTTTAGAGCTTCAGGCAAATGTCAGGGCCAAGATACGCCCCGTGGTGCTCGATCTGCTTGACAGGAACAGTCTTAGTCTGTTCAAGGCTCTGCTTGAGGCGGAAAAGCCCGAGGTGCGCGTTCTCGTAAACGCTGCGGGCTTCGGTCTTTTCGGCACATACACCGAGATGGATATGGAAAAGCAGCTTGAGATAATCGACCTCAACGACAGGGCGCTCACGGGTATGACCTATATAACGCTGCCCTATATGCCCGACGGCTCGCAGATATACAACATGGGCTCAATGTCCTCGTTCCAGCCGGTGCCGTATATAAATGTCTACGGCGCGTCGAAGGCTTATGTTTTAAGCTTTTCCAGGGCTCTGCGCGTTGAGCTGTGCCAGCGCAATATCCGCGTTATAGCGGTTTGCCCCGGTTGGATACAGACCGAGTTTTTCAGCCACGCCATACATGACGACACGGTGAGCTACTTTAACCGCTACTACGGTCCGAAAGAGGTAATCGCCAAAGCCGTAAAGGATATGCACCGCAACAAGCCCGTTTCGATACTCGGTCTGCCCGAGAGACTTCAGGTGCTCGGAGTTAAGCTGCTTCCGACATGGTTCGTCCTCAAAACATGGTGCAAGCAGCAGAAAAAGCCTTTTAAATACTAAAAAAGAACAGCCCGAGGGCTGTTCTTTTTTACATTATCTATTATCAATCGCCGAATGATATTCCGATGTCGCGCGCGACCTGTATCAGCGGATGGTCGGTGGGCAGGAATTTTGTCTTGCTGGCTGCCTCCTCAAGCGGGATGGACACTACCCTTCCCTCCTGAACGGCAACCATGCGTCCGTACTGCTTGTTTACGATGAGGTCCGCGGCAGCGGTTCCGAACTGAGTTGCGAGCACGCGGTCGTACGGGCACGGAGGACCTCCGCGCTGATAGTGACCGGGCACGGTTACGCGCGCCTCCTGACCGATGGCGGCCTCAATGTGCGCGGCTATCTCGTAGGATATGGTAGAGTGCTTGGACTCCTCGCGCTTTCTGCGGCTCTCCTCCTCGGTGAGTATCTGATCGTGGATGCTCTTTGCGCCCTCGGCAACGGCGAGGATGGAAAAGCTTCTGCCGTGGCGGCGGCGGTGGTCGATGGCTTTTACGACCTTGTCAATATCATAGGGTATCTCAGGAATGAGGATTATATCCGCGCCCGAGCCTATACCGGCATTGAGCGTGAGCCAGCCGGCATCGCGCCCCATGAGCTCAACGAGGAACACACGGCTGTGCGACGACGCAGTGGAATGGATATAGTCGATGACATTTGTAGCAATGTCAACGGCGCTCTGAAAGCCGAATGTGGTGTCGGTGCCCCAAATGTCGTTATCAATGGTCTTTGGCAGGGTGACGACATTCATGCCGGCATCCATGAGGAGCTTTGCGCTCTTCTGGGTGCCATTGCCGCCCATTATAACAAGGCAGTCGAGATTGAGCTTATTATAGGTGTCCTTCATCGCGGGGATGAGGCTGTTGCCCTCATCGTCAACGATGTCCTTGCCGGGGATATACTTCTGGCGCGAGGTGCCGAGAATGGTTCCGCCCTGAGTGAGGATACCCGCGAAATCCTTGGGCTCCATATACTTATAATCGCCGTCTATAAGACCGCGGTAGCCGTCGTACATTCCGAATATCTCGAGATTTTCGATTTTGTTATGCAGAGCCTTGCCTATGCCGCGCATTGCGGCATTGAGCCCCTGACAGTCTCCGCCGGAGGTTATAAGGGCAACTCTGGTTATGTTTTTCAAGCTAAAACCCTCTTTACTTTCATCTTTATACTAATTATTTTAAAGCAATCTCAATAAAAGTCAATCGTAAATAATACCGAAATCAAAACGGGAGCCCGTGCTTTGAGCTCCCGCCTTTGTCTATTTTGCACTTTTGAGGAGGTCTATATACTGCGGGATCAGATTGCCCAAATACATATCCGTGCTCTCGCAGGAAACTTCGATATACTTATTCTCATATCTCACGATTATATATTGTCTGTGAAAACCGACGATCCTGTGGTCGCTGCACAGGTAAAAAACATGCGCGCCGTCAATGTCGTATTCGTATATTATGCGTGTCGGGATTTCTTCCGGCACCTCGTATCCCTGGCTCTCAGCTTCGGCACGTCCCTGCATTACGCTGTTATAGCCTTGCTCATCATATATCTTCAGCTGCTCTATCCGTTCTTCGCTGGCTCTTTTTGCTATAGCAGAAAATCCTTCATAATAGTCCGTTCTAAAGAACACATCGCCATGCTGCCCCAGAGTGTAGCTTTTACTGCCAAAAATGTCTCTGCTTTCATATGCAAACATAAGCTCACTGTTATACGACCATCCGAAGTCCTCGCACGTTGGGAACGGAAGTGTGGAAGGATCGTTTATATGACGATCTTCTATCAGGTCTGCGGGAGAAAGCATAAATACCACCCACGCAATTATTACCGGTACGGTGAGAGGGATAAGCACCTTGCCTACGGCGCGGCGAAAGCCGTAGCGTTCGCCCGTCGGTATATTCTTTCCCTTTTTAAGCCGCTTTGTCATCAGAACAAGTCTACAGCAGCAAACGGCGTTAAATAACATCTCAACCGCAAGAAGCAGCAGCACAAGGCAGGCAAACACATAATACGCAAGCGTATAGCGTGCTGTTATGAAAGTGAGCATTGTCCCGCCGAAGTGCTCAAAAGCAATGAAGAATATGACAGCAAACGCCAGCGTACAGGCCATGTATTTATACATGATATTCTTGAGCGGCTTGACCAAAAGCTCGGGGTCTGTGTATATCTCCGGTGCGTCGGGGTCGTCGGTGCACACCACCACGAGGTCGCTGTTATAATCGCCGACGACCTGCCAGCCGCACTGCTCATACAGCTCCTTTTTCTCATCCGGAATGTCGCATGCCACAACATCGCAGAAGTCGAGACGATATCGCATTTTCCTGGGCTCGCCCTTCTCGAATTTTGCAAAGAGCATGCCGCTTTCCTTGAAAAACAGCCCCTTTCCCGCCATCTCCTCAAGCCAAGACTGCACGGCCGGTATATCGCCCGAGCCGTAGGGTCTTATGCGTCGCACAGTTTTACTCATCCTTTTCCGCCTCCTTCGCGTCATCAAGGCACTGTCTGAGCCGTATAAGCTCGTCACCGTAAGCCTTCTCCCCTATCGGCGTGAGCTCATACAGCTTGCGCTTGCCCTCGACGCCGACATATTTTATAAGTCCCTCTTGCTCAAACTCCGACAGCAGCGCATACAGTGTGCCCGGTCCGAGCTTCACGCGCTGTGAGCTGCGGCGGACAATATAATCGCTGATGTCAATTCCGCACTTTTTCCCGCTGCGCAGCGACATGAGCAGATAAAACATCGGCTCCGTCAGAGTCGAAAATTTTTTCCTTGCCATCGGCTCACCTCCTGAATATCGATTATCGATGTTAAGCATAGTATATATCGAATATCGATATATGTCAACATTGTTTTATCCTTGACTAAACACTGTATCTATATTAAAATAATGTAAACTCATTTTGGGGAGGAAGTACATATGGACGGTTTAAAAAAAGCTTATTACCGCACATTTCAGGCGATATTCAATGTCGGCGCGCGCTGCCTTTACTGGCGCAAGCCGATAACCGTTGAGGGCGAGGGTTCCCTGAGTCAGGTGCCAGAGCTGTTTAAAAAAGAGGGCGTTAAAAAGGTCATGATCGTAACCGGTCGAACCATAGGAAAGACCATAGCACCCGTTGCGAAGGCTGCCCTCGACAAGGCGGGCATCGCTTACGAGCACTATTCCGAGGTCTCGGCAAACCCCACGGTAACGGTCGTTGACGCTATTCAGAAGCTCTATCTCGAAACCGGATGCGACGGTTTCCTCGCTATCGGCGGCGGCTCCCCGATGGACGCTGCCAAGGGCGCGGCTGCAAGAGTGGTTCACCCTAACACTCCGGTAAACAAAATGGCGGGTCTCCTGCGCGTAAGGCATAAGATACCCACCTTCGTCGCAGTCCCGACGACTGCCGGCACCGGTTCTGAGACTACGATAGCCGCAGTCATCACCGATCCCGAAACGCATCACAAGTACGCCATCATGGACCTGTGCCTTGTGCCCAAATATGCAATACTCGACCCGGAGCTCACGCGCGATCTGCCGCAGAAAACGACCTCCACGACCGGTATGGACGCACTCACCCACGCAGTCGAGGCTTATGTCTGCTGGACTTATAACACCAAGGAATCCATCCGTCTCGCCGAGGAAGCGACCGTCGCTATCTTCAAGTACCTTGAGCGCGCATACAACGACGGAAACGACATGGAAGCACGCCAGCAGATGCTCACCGCGTCATTCAAGGCAGGCTTTGCATTCACTCGCGCAGGCGTCGGCAACGTTCACGCGATAGCGCACACCCTCGGCGGTCTGTACAACACTCCGCACGGTCTTGCAAACGCAGTAATTCTCCCCATAGTTCTTGAGGACTACGGCGAGGCGGTCTACGCAAAGCTGGCGCATCTCGCCGAGCTCACCGGCACCATGACCACCGGCACGGACGAGGAAAAGGCTAAGGCCTTCATCGCAGAGATCCGCGCAATGAATAAGCGCATGAACATCCCCTCCGGCTTTGATTTCATCAAAGAAGAGGATATTCCGCAGATGTGCCAGTGGGCTCTTGCCGAGGCAAACCCAGTGTACCCCGTTCCGGTCGTATACAACGAGGCTCGCTGCGCAAAGGTCATTCACCGCATTATAAACGAGGCATAAGCTATAAATTATATGAAAAAGCCGCTCGAAAGCGGCTTTTTCATTAAAATCTGTTCGAGGTGTTATATGGAATTACTATACGCGCTTGAGAGCATACGCACGCCGTTTCTCAACAAGGTCATGGGTCTCGTCACAAATCTCGGCGGCGAGGCGGTGTTCATTGCCGCCGCTATCATCGTGTTCTGGTGCATAAGCAAAAACTGCGGCTACTACATGATGACCGTGGGCTTTGCGGGCACGATAATAAACCAGTTCTTGAAGCTCTGGTTCCGCATTCCCCGCCCGTGGGTCAAGGACCCGAACTTCACGATAGTCGAAAGCGCCCGCGCCGAGGCTACGGGATATTCATTCCCGAGCGGGCATACGCAGAACGCCTTTGCCGTTTTCGGCGCGCCTGCGCGGTACTCGAAAAGCACAGTATTGAGGATAGTTTTCGTGCTGCTGATCGCACTGACGGCGTTTTCGAGGATGTATGTCGGAGTTCACACTCCGCTGGATGTCGGCGTTTCGCTAATCGTGGGCACTGTACTTGTGTTTGTCATTTATCCCGTTTTCCGCGACATGAACAAAAATCCGAAGCGGTTTTACATTCTGTTCGGCATTTTCATTGCGCTTGCCGCGGCATTTGTGCTGTTTGTTGAGCTTTATGACTTTCCTGCCGACATTGATATGGACAACTACAGCTCGGGGCTAAAGAATGCTTACATGATACTGTTCTGCGCCATTGGGTTGCTGCTTGTTTACCGTGTTGACGGAAAGTATCTGCACTTCCCTACCGAGGCTGTATGGTGGGCGCAGGTGATAAAGGTCGTCGTCGGACTCGGTGTACTGCTTGCACTCAAGGCGGTGCTCAAGGCTCCGCTGCTGGCACTTTTCGGCGGTCACAGCGTTGCGCACGGAGTGAGATATTTTATCGTGATCCTCTTCGCGGGAATAGTCTGGCCCATGACATTCAAATACTTTCAAAGACTCGGAAAATAATAAAAAGCCGAAGGATGCACTTTCTTATGAAGTGCATCCTTCGGCTTTTGTGATCAGCAGGGATTATCAGATCGCAGGTAAAATAGATCACATCGGAGCCCGAGGTACATCTTCTCACCTCACTGTCTTAGCGATTGCCGTATCCTGTGCAAAATTGGGAATATTGTAAAGCGCAAGCACCTGCGTAATGCTGTTTTCTTCGATGTAGTCCGTTACGGAATCCTTGATCTCACGGTCAAGCAGCTTGGTATGCCGGACACCCGTGTAAAGCTCATCTCCACCCAAAATGTAATAGTCCTCGCACTCATGACGGGCAATCTCCGCAAAGGCAAGAAATTCGTCGTCCGTCACCAGCTTCGGGCTGAGAGAGAAGATGATCTCCTTCGCCTTATGCATCTGAATACTGCTGATAGACATATGGAAAATCATTCCGGCAGTGTGTCGCAGAATACCTCAAAGAGAAAACGGCGTAACCGCATGGGCCACGCCGTTTTCAAACGCATATTTAACTGAGATACAACAGCCGCCCAGAGCGCCTTCCCTACGGAGGTTTCCCCGATGGGAGCTTTTTTGTTATCCAAACAGGGTTATTCTTATGGTATATGTGACGGTTTTATCTTCAAATGTGACCGTTGCTTCTCGGTTGCCGAGTCCTGTCATGTCGCATTCTACCGTGTAATCGCTGGGATCGGTTATCCGCTTTGCCGAGCCGTTATTGTAATACGCACGCAGCACGAGCCCCGTAGTGTCAAGCTCCTCGCCGACCATGTAAACCGTTTTCGTGGGCATTTCCTCAATGGTCAGCTCGTTCACCTTCGGTGCCTCGACTATCACGACGCACTGGTCATAGACCTCCATCTTATCCTTGACATAGACCATGACTGTTGCGGTGCCGGCTTTGATGGCTTTGAGCTTACCTTTTTGATCCACGGTGACTATACTCGTATCGCTGCTTTTCCAGATGTACTCGGGCTCCGTCTGACCCTGAGCGGGCTCGGGCATGCAGGTAACGCCGAGCTGCGACTCTTCCTCCTCGGTGAGCGTTATGCTCGGAGAGCTGAGCATGACGGATTTCACATCGAGCTTTTCGGGCTTCATCGTTGCCGTCGGAGTGGGAACCGAGCTCTCCTGCGGCTTATCGTTATTGCCGCCGTTTCTGCCGGAGAGCAGGAATATGAGTATCGCGGCAGCCATTGCGACCACCAGAAGTATGAGCGCTATTACATAGCCCGGCACCTTTTTCTCCTCCGGTTCAGGCTTTTTCTCAGCCTTTGCCGGAGCTTTTTTAGGCTGCTCGTGAGCCGCCTTGGGCTTGGGGCGCGGCTTCGGAGGCGGCACGGGCGTGGGCTCCGGTATGTATTCCGGCCGGCTGTCCGGCGTGTACTCCTCGCGGACTGTAAGGTCCTCGCCGCCGACTGCGGCTGCCGCAGGCTGCTCAACCTTTCCGGTGAGAGCGAGATTCAGCGCACTTTTAAGCTCGGTGGGTCCTGCGTATCGCTCGGCTATCTTATAGCTGCAAGCTGTCTGCACTACCTTTTTCAGTGCGCTGCCGCCGTTTTTCGGTGCGGGCAGAGGCTCGCCTCTGAAGCGGCGGATCTGGGCATCGGTGGTCTGCTCCGGCGTGACCGACTGCGGCGGAAGAGGCAGGAAAGGTCCCCTGCGCTCGTTAAGAAGCCAGTACAGCACCATGCCGAGCGAGTAAATATCCACTCTGTCGTCATATGCCGTGCCCTTGTATACCTCAGGCGCCATATATGAATATGTGCCGACCTTATCGGCGGATGTGCGGATGGCGGATGCCTTTGCAACGCCGAAATCGCCCAGCTTATACACACCGTATTTGCTGACAAATATATTCTGCGGCTTGATATCGCGGTGGATTATCCCGTTTGCGCGGCACTGCTCGAGCGCAGAGCACATATCGGTGCCGAGCTTTATGACCTCTTCAATGGTCATGCCGTTTTCCTTTACATAGTCCGGCAATGAGGTCAGCAGCTCCATGCGGATGTATATATCCCAACCCATGTCGTTTTCATGCGGGATTATCATCTGATCCTCACAGTTGACTATGTTGGGATGCCCTCTGAGCGCACCAAGGAGCCTGTATTCGTTGCTTATCTCCTCCACCTGCTCTCTGAGCTTTGCGCGCATGGCAAACTCGCTCATGGTCTCGAGCATTTCATCGTACTCTTTCTGAGTCGCCGGAACGCTTATCACCTTGAGCGCGCAATGGAAATCGCCGCCGTATTCATCTTTTTTCTTCAGCTCATACACCTTGCCGGAGCTGCCGCTGCCTATGCAGCGCACTATCTCCCAGCCGGGTAATGACGATTGCAAATTCTCCATATCACTGCATCCCTGATAATTATTAGACTACTATACCGTCGGTGACAAGGGCATACACGGTTTTGACGGGCACAAATACTCCCATGCCGCGTTAAATCTCTTGTAAATACGGCAAGTATTCACTGCGAGCTTTGCCTTGCCTGAACGCATTTGTGCTCCGGCAAAACTGCAAAGCACCTGTCAGCTGACAATATTCAGGTGATTTTCGGCTTTCTTTGATGCAGGTGGGCTGGCGCCCACCAAAGAGAAAAAGGCGAAAAGCGCCGAAAAGTGGTGCTGACAGGCGTATATGCTCTTGTCAATCGACGGTATACTATTCTACAAATATAATATATTCGCTGCCAGTTGTCAAATCACTCTATTGACTTGAGAGCGCCGGCCATGTCGATGTTATCTATCCTGCGGCGCATTATAGCGTTTACAATGAGCGCGAATATGAATGTTATCGCTATGGATGCCGCAAAGCTGACAAAGCTTATATACGGCTTAAAATACATCATATCGACCTTTATTGCATTCATGACAAACGCGTGAAGCGCAACACCGAGGGCAAGCCCGAACACCGCTCCGGCACCGGTCAGGATGAGGTTTTCGCGGAACACATAGTTTGCCGCCTCAGCTGGATAAAAGCCCAGCACCTTTATGGTGGCTATCTCGCGTATGCGCTCGGAAATGTTTATATTCGTGAGATTATAGAGAACGATAAACGCCAGAAGTCCCGCACAGAGGATTATTGCCGCCACGACGAACAGAAGTCCGTCCATCATGCTGCTCATGCGCGCCTTTGTGTCAACACTGAGCGTTACGGCACGGATGCCGTCAACCTTGGCAAGCTCGCGCTCGCACTCGTTTACATCCGCTCCGTCGGGTGCGTTTGCAAGCGCGGACTTATACTCCGGCACATGCCCCCACTGTTCCTGACAGGTATCGGGCGAGACGAAAATATAACTGTCAACATAGTTATCGAACAGTCCGCTTACCTTTACGGTGAGCTCTTCCTTATCCGAGGTCGTTACCGTTATGGTGTCGCCTACCTCCACCCCGCCGAGCTGACGGGCAAGGTTATAGTTAATAATAGCTTCATTGAGCCCCGGATATTCTACCTGCTCGCCGTCGTATTCAAGCTGCATGAAGTTCCACAGGCGTTTGCCGTCGGTTATGCTCAAGGTCGCCGTTTTCACGGCACTGCCGCCGTCGATCTCCGCAAGACCGCGGTATAAAAACAGCACATTGCCGATGTTATCGCCCGCGTCTTCCCTGAATATCTCCTGCTCCTGCTCGGTCATGTTATAGGCAAGGCTGAGCTCATAATCATACAGCACAACATCGTCATACTGCCGCTGCACGACATTCTGAATGGTGTCGTTGAGTCCCAGCGCCGTGAGCACGAGCGCGGTGCAGCCGCCGATGCCGAGAAGCATCATGAAAATGCGCTTTTTATAACGCATGATATTGCGGGCGGAGACCTTCTGCATGAAGCTCATCTCGTTCCACACATCCGGTATTCTCTCAAGCAGTATGCGCTTGCCTGCTTCGGGCGCTTTGGGTCGGATAAGCTCTGCCGGTGCGCATTTGAGTTCCTTTGCACAGCAATACCATGTTACGAGCAGCGTTACCGCGAGGTTTGCGGCGGTTATGCCGCCGGCGAGCACCCAGTCCATCGTAAACAGGAGTCCGGAGAAGTTATAAATAAGCCCGTATCCGAACCAGACTATTGCCGGAAACGCAAAGCTGCCGACGCCTATTCCGAAAACGCAGCCGAAAAGAGTTGCACTTCCGGAATATAACATATATTTTCCCATGATCGCTCCCGACGAATAGCCCAGAGCCTTCATAATGCCTATCTGTGTGCGCTGATCGTCTATCATGCGCGTCATGGTCGTAAGGCACACGAGCGCAGCGACAAGGAAGAAGAACACCGGAAACACCGCCGCAACGCTCTGAACGACACTGGTGTCGCTTTCAAAGCAGACATAGCCGGCGTTCGTATCGCGGTCGAGCACATATGTGTCGGCATTGTTCATGTTCTTTATCTGCTTTTCTGCGTTTACGAGCTCTTCATGGCCCTTATCAAGCTCGGCTTTTGCCGCGTCGAGCTGCGCCTTTCCCTCGGCAAGCTGCTTTTCAGCCTCTGCAAAGCCCTTTTCTGCCTCTGCTTTTCCGGCTTCATACTGTTTTTTTGCCTGCTCAAGCTGGGCTCCGCCGTCCTTTACCATCTTGCGGGCTTTGTCAAGCTCCGCCTGCCCCGCCGCTATCTGCGCATAGCCTGCGTCAAGCTGCTGCTTTGCATCGGCAAGCTGCTGACGGTAAGGCTCGAGCTCCGCATCGACCTCGGCTTTCTTTTGGCGATGCACTTCAAGGCGCTCATTATAGCCGGCAATGTCGTTATTAGCCGAATCAATGCGCGCCTGGGTCGTCCTTATGCGCCGCTCAAGCGAGCGCGCCTTGAGTGTTTCGCCGTTGGCGTTTGCCTCCTCAAGCTGGGCGTTGAGATCGATAAGCTCAGCATTGAGCGTTTCTATCTGTGCTTGCTTATCGGCTATGCGGTTTTCGTAATACTCTATCTGCTGGTTTACGGTGCCGTAAGCAAGGCGCTCTTTCACTTCGAACTGGCGAAGTCCGCTTTCATACTCCGCTTTGCCCTTATCGAGCTCTGCTTTGGCGGCGTTTAACTCCGCCTGCTTCTGGTCGATCACCGAGGAGTCGCCCAGAGCGCTCTCAGCATTTTCAATCTGCTGCCGCGCCTGCTCAAGCTCGGCATTGGTAGCTTTCTTTTTCTCTGTAAACTCGGCATAGCCGCTGTCATACTCAGCCTTTGCGGCATCGTACTGTGCCTTGCCTTCCTCATACTGCTTTTTCGCATCGTCAAGCTGAGACATTGCCCCGTCGATAACGCTGTCAAACCTTATCTCGGCGCGCTGCTGCATGAATTCCTCGAGCATCGGCACATACTGCTCAACCGATTTCTCGTACTCATCGGAGTAAACATACCCCTGAGTATCGAGGCAGAGGTATATATCGGTGTAGTAATCGGTCGAAAAACCGTCCTTCGGGATGTAGATATACCCCTTTACGCTTCCGTTTCCGAGCGTGCTCGAGCCGCGCTCAAGGTTTATGTACAGAACCGTTTCGGTTATACCGACTATGGTATATTCGTCATACGCGAATGTATCAAAGGTCTGGTCGCTGTTATCGTTTGAAAGCTTTATGGTCTTTCCGATGTCGTCCTCGGAGTACATTGCGGGGTCGGCAAGGCACTCGTTTGCCTTTTCCGGCATACGCCCACATTTGAGGTCAATGAGGTTTACCTCATCGGGTATGCTCTGCGCCATCATGATGAGGTTATCCTCGGAATCGGTATTAAAAAGAAAGTCGGCTCCGACAACGGCTTCCGCCTTTTTAACTCCATCGAGCTGCTTTACCGCCGCGAGGTCGTCGTCTGTAAGTCCAAGGGTGGACACCAGGCGAATGTCGTAAAAATTCGTCTCGTGTACATATTGATCATATGTTTCGAGAAAATCCGGTCTGCACAGACGCAGACCGACAAAAAGCCCCGCTCCCAGCGCGATTATGGCGAATATCGCCAGATAGCGCCCGAGACTGCTTTTTATCTCCCTTATCGTAAGTTTTACTGTTGATGCATTCATCTGCTTACCACTCTATATTCTCAATGGGTACGGGCTCTTTGTTTATGCTCACATCGGTGACAACGCCGCTTTTTACGGAAACTACCCTGTCCGCCATCGCGGTGAGCGCATGGTTATGGGTTATGATAACTACCGTCATGCCGTTTTTGCGGCTGCAATCCTGCAAAAGCTGCAATACAGCCTTGCCTGTGTTGTAGTCAAGGGCACCGGTCGGCTCGTCGCACAGCATGAGCTTCGGGTTTTTCGCCAGAGCCCTGGCTATGGCAACGCGCTGCTGCTCGCCGCCGGAGAGCTGCGCGGGGAAGTTGTTTGCCCTGTCCTTAAGTCCGACAAGCTCTATGACCTCCGCCGCATCCATCGGGTCGTGGCATATCTGCGCGGCAAGCTCGACATTCTCTATCGCCGTCAGGTTCTGAACAAGGTTGTAAAACTGGAACACGAAGCCGACATCATAGCGCCGGTAAGTCGTGAGCTGGCGCGGCGTGTATGACGATATTTCCTCGCCGTCGAGCACCACTCTGCCGGAGGTCAGGCTGTCCATGCCTCCGAGGATGTTGAGAAGCGTCGTTTTTCCTGCGCCGGACTCGCCGACTATAACGCAGATCTCCCCTTTTTCTATCTCAAATGTGGCGTCACGGAGAGCCTCTATGCTCACCTCGCCCATCTGATATGTTTTCTTCACATTTTCAAACTCGACATACGCCATATAACGGTCCTCGCATTCCATGTCTTTATCAGAGTTATTATACTAAATATCTAAACCCTTTGCAATAAAAGAACCGGTCAGAGACCGGTTTTTTAACACATTATTCAACAGTATCAGATCATGCACAGTACCTTGCACGCCTGTTCGCGGGTCGCGTGAGCGTTGGGGTGATAGCTGTATGTTCCGTCGCCGTTGTCGAAGCCGTTTATGACACCCGCCATTTGCAGCGTTCTGACATAATCCACGGCATATGCGGAGATGCTGCTTTCATCCGTGAAGGTTATCTGCGCGTTATCATCGGGCAGCTTTATGCCGGCATACTCGGCATATCTGCAAATGATCGCAGCCATCTGCTCGCGGCTTATCTTCTCGTTCGGAGCGAACTTATCCGCGCTTATGCCCTTTACGATGCCGTTATCGGCAGCCCACTCGATAAACGGAGCAAACACGCTGTTATTGCTGACATCGTTAAAGCGGCAGGATGAGTACGCTTCTGCGTTCACACCGTCGAGGCAGGCAAGCATTTTTACAAACTCCGCGCGCGTTACATCGCCGGTGGGATCAAATATCGTGTCGCTTCTGCCGTTTACAACGCCGAGCTGGTACATCTTGAGGATGTAGTCATACGACCAGCGATCCTTTGCAACATCGGTGAACGGGAGACCCTTGTTTATCGTGGTGTCGCTGCCGCCCTTTCCGTAGGTGCTGATGACATTGTTTATTAGATTCATGTACAGGTATCTGACATTCGAGGTCGTGTTCGACATCATGCCGCCGACTATGCTCAGATGGTCATACGGCTGTGTGGGCATGACATTCCAGATGCCGGGCTTGAAGTCCTGCTTATTATACCCATCGCAGATCACATAGCCCTGGCTGCCGTCGGGCTTGAGGCACTTGAGCTGGCTGTTAACGGGATAAAGTCCGGACACGACATTGACCATGCCGTCGTTGGGAAGCCATGTCTTGTCGATATAAACTCCGCCGGCAGTGGTTTTGTCATAGTACTTGCCCATCATCGTTGCGAAGGGCTTTAGCAGCGCGAGCATCGTTATATCCGGAACCTCATTGCCGGTGACGGCGCTGGCATGGGTGGCATCGCCGCAGACCGAGAAGTAGTACACATTGTCCTGTATCTCTATACCGTCGTTTATCTCGAGCGCATAGTCGATGGTAAGGTCGTATATCGCGTTATCGTTATGGCTCAAGAACTCCTCGCTGTTGAGAACGCGGACGAGGTACTCAAGGTCAGTCTCGTCAGCCTTCTTATATATACCGAAGTGCTCAAGCTGGAGATCGTAAACACCCTTGAGGTTGGTCATTCCGAGGGACGCACCGAAATTATAGATGAAATCGGTGACGACCTTTGTGGATGTATCGCAGGTCTCGATAAAGGTAGTTCCGTTATGGGGCGCTGCAACCGCCGTCAGCGAATATACCCAATCGCCCTTGCCGCCTTCAAAGAACGGCGATACCTCGGTTCCGGCAGCCTTTGCAGCTTCGACCTCTTCCTTGCAGCCGTTTGTGAGAATATCAAGGAACATTCTCGTTGTAGCGCCGCCGAAGCTGTGACCGATGAGGTTTATCTTCTTCTCGGCGCTCCAGCCTTCAAACAAGGGCTTATCGTATGTAATGCCATAGCGGTCATGCCCCTTTTCGGCGGAGTGCGCGGCGCCGTAGTCTACCGTTGTGCCGGTGAGCTGCGCATAGAGCTCGCAGGCTCTGTCCCATGCGCCGGAGAGCGGTCCGACCTGGGCGGCATAGCTCTCATACCCCTGCGAATTGAGGTACTTCATGAGATTGCCGGTCGCCATGCCCCAATACGGCATTATCGGGTCGAGCATTGATCTTTCGCCCCAGCCCATAAGACCGTGGACAAATATAAACGGATACTCATCCTCGGGGCGCTGATCATCAGCGGACGCCGACATCGGCATGAGGCTTACAAGCATCATGACAGCCAATGCCATACACAGGATTCTTTTTGCTCTCTTCATTTTCTTCCTCCTTATTCATACATTATTCTTTCCGTGTAAATACTGGATAGTTAAATAATACTATATTTCCATTGCGCCGTCAATTATCTATGACTTTACATTATATGGTTTTTCGCATATGCCCTTGATATTTTTCCCGCGCGGTGCTATAATGTGAGCGCTGAAATTTGCGACAGTGGCTCAATGGTAGAGCATCGGCTTCCCAAGCCGAGGGTTGCGGGTTCGATCCCCGTCTGTCGCTCCAGAAAGTGCCCCCGAAAGCTCTCGCTTTCGGGGGATATTTAATGTAATGGCTTGACAAATCCGAAAGCTGCGGTAAAGTATAGTTATGAAGATCATTTACTATGACAAAAACATAATCGTTGCGGTTAAGCCTGCGGGAGTTATCTCCACCGACGAGCCGGGCGGTATGCCCTCCCTGCTGCGTGAGGCGCTCGGAGACGAAAACGCCGACATTCGCACGGTACACAGGCTCGATCAGGTCGTGTCCGGACTGATGGTTTTTGCGCAGAACGCCGAAACAGCGTCCGAGCTCAGCCGCCAGATAAGGTGCGGCGAGTTTGAGAAGACCTACATTGCCGTCGTGCGCGGCGTTCCGGAGGAACGCAAGGGGCGCATGGAGGATATTTTGCTGCGCTCAAAGGAGCAGCGCAAGACTTTCGTTGTGAACAAGCCCTGCCGCGGCTCGCAGGAGGCCATTCTGGATTATGAGCTTTTAAGCTCCAACGGCGAGCTGAGCATGGTGAAGATAGACCTCATTACGGGGCGAACTCACCAGATACGCGCGCAGTTTACCCACCGCAGGATGCCGCTTGTGGGCGACAGAAAATACGGTGGGCGTGACGACGGGTGCAATATCGCGCTGTGGTCGTATTGCCTCGGGTTTACAAATCCGTCAACGGGCAGACCCATCTCGCTGAAAGTAAAACCACCCAAGGAGTACCCCTGGACGGAATTTAGTCTTGCTGTATATCCATAAGAAAAAGCCCTCCATCGGAGGGCTTTGACTATATCAGAATCAGATGATGATGCCGCGCTTTTTGGCTTCAAAGGTGAGCTCGTCGCGGAAATCGGGATGTGCGATGGCGATGAGCTGGCGGGCGCGTTCGCCGAGGCTTCTGCCGCGCAGATGCGCGATACCGTACTCGGTGACGATGTAGTCAACATCATTCTTGGAGGTGGTGCAGACAGCGCCCGGAGTGAGGATGGACTTTATCTTACTTATCGTGCCGCCCTTTGCGGTGGAGGTAAAGGCAATGAAGCTCTTGCCGCCCTTGGACTGGCATGCGCCGCGGACGAAGTCGATCTGACCGCCGGAGCCGGACATATGCTTGGTGCCGACGGATTCGGCGCAGACCTGACCGAAGAAGTCGACCTCGATGGCTGCGTTTATAGAGATCATGTTATCGTTCTTGCAGATGACCGCGGGATCGTTAACATAGTCAACGGGCAGTATCTCCATTGCGGGGTTATCGTCAACGAAATCGTATATTCTCTTGGAGCCGTATGCAAAGGTGGTAACGGTCTTATTGCGGTGGATCTGCTTTTTGGAGTTGTTTACCGCGCCGCACTCGAGCAGCTCGACCATGGAGTCGGTGAACATCTCGGTATGTATGCCGAGGTCGTGCTTTGACTTGAGCGCCATGCCGGTTGCATCGGGGATAGCGCCTATGCCGAGCTGGATGCATGCGCCGTCGGGTATCTGCTCTGCGATGAGATTGCCGATGGTCTGGCTGACCTCGTCGATAACGACGGGAGGCAGTACGGGCAGATCGTGGCTGTACTCAACGATGGCATCAACCTGAGAAACATGGAGCTGAGTTCCGCAGAGGCATCTGGGCTGCTTGTCGTTTACCTCGACGAATATTCTCTTTGCCTTGTCTATCATCGCCTCGGCATACGAGCCGTTGAGGGCGAGGCTGAAGTAGCCGTGGCTGTCCATTGGGGACACCTCGACGCAGAATGCATCGTATTCATACTCTGCGCGGATATGGCGCGGAATATCGCGGTAGTAGGTCGGGAAAAGATCGGCATAGCCGGCGTTTACAGCCTTGCGCGCATAGCCGGAGCTGAACCAAGAATAGCCGGTCATCTTGCCAAACATCTCGGGATCGGTGTAAAATTCAAAGGGGTATGCGTCGAGAAGGGTCTGGACCTTGACATCCTTGACATCGCTGTTTTTTATCTTCTCTGCGATGGCGTGCATGATAGCCGGAGCCTGAGAGGGCGCGGTGTCCATTCCGAGCACCCAGCCGGACTCTACCTGTCTGGCGAGGTCTTCCGCACTTATGAGTTTCTCAGCGTATAATGCTTTATAATCGGTCATTTTTAACACTCCTGAAACGATTTTGTATCTATGCTGGTGATATTATATAATAGTACGCCGTTAAATTCAAGTATTCAGCCGCCCGCTTGGGCGAAATCACTATAGTTTATTTTGTAACGATTTTGGAGGTCAGCATGAAGTTTACCAAGATGCACGGTGCCGGAAATGATTTTGTGATAATAAACACGCTCGAGGAGGACATTGACCTGTCCGCAGTGCCGGAGCTTGCGCGCAGACTATGCGACCGTAGGCTGGGCATAGGTGCGGACGGGCTCATGCTCGTCGCCGCAGCCAAAACCGGCGCGGACTACCGGCTGCTGTTTTATAACTCCGACGGCAGCATGGGCGAAATGTGCGGAAACGGAGCAAGGTGCATCGCGCGATACGGCTTTGAGCACGGTCTCGCGGGCAAAACTCAGAGGATAGCGACCACCGCCGGACTCGTGACCGGAGAGCGCATAAGCCAAACGCTGTATCGCGTAAGGCTCAATGACCCGACGGTCATTGACCTTGACCGCGGCGGCTGCGCCTATGTTGAGCTCGGCGACCCCGGCATTCCCCACGCGGTGCTCATAAAGGACGATTGGGACGCCATTCCCGAGGATGAGCTGCGCGCGCTCGGCAAAAAGCTCAGATACTCCCCCGCTTTCCCGAAGGGCGCGAATGTCAGCTTTGTAAGGCTCACCGGCGCAAACGAGGTAAAGGCTGTTACTTATGAGCGCGGTGTTGAGGACTTCACTCTCGCCTGCGGCACCGGCTGCGGAAGCATTGTCTCTGCCCTGACGCTCAAGGGACTTGTATCCGGCGAAAATGTCCGCATAACAATGCCCGGAGGTGAGCTTCAGGTATCGCTCTGCCTCGACGGAAGTTCGGTGCGTGACATATTTCTCACAGGTCCCACCTGCATCGTATACGAGGGTGAAACGAAAGAAATTTAAATTTTTTCTTTTCCATGCAATAAAATCGGTCTGCCGTGCATTGTTATGGTGAAAGGATCATCAAAATATGCTGTTAACGATGTTGAACACAACGGAATACTCCGAGGCGAGGGAGCTGGAAGCGCTGCTGGCTAAAGTCGCCGCCGGAGACAAGCAAGCTCTCGGTCAGCTATATGAGCGCACGCATAGCGCCGTTTTTGGATTTGCAATGAGTATGTCGCAAACTCCCGCTGACGCGGAGGACATACTGCACGACACATATCTTGCGGTGTATTCCTCTGCCGGAGGCTATTCCGCCAAAGGTAAGCCTATGGCATGGATCATGACCATTGCCAAGAACCTTGCCCGAATGAAAATGCGTATGGCAAAGCGGATGCTCGATGCGGACGAGAGCGATTGGGGCAAATACCTTTCCGCAAAGCCGGAGGTAAGCCCCGATGAGCGCATCCTGCTTCAAACGGCAATGAAGATCCTTTCGGATGAAGAGCAGCAGATCGTGATGCTGCACGCCGTGTCGGGTATGAAGCACCGCGAAATAGCGGCGCTCCTTGATATGCCGACTGCGACCGTACTTTCCAAGTACTCACGAGCCATAAAGAAACTCAGGACAGCGATGGAGGCGGAATAACATGAAAAACGAAAACAACATTGAAGCAATGCTTCGCTCTGCCGTTTCCCACGCGTCCCCCGCCGCTCTTGACGAGATCTTGAGCGCGTGTGACCATGAGAAAGGAAAGGTAATTTACATGGAAAAGAAAAAGAAGTCTCCCATGCGCAGCTTTGCAGCAATAGCGGCAGTGCTCGTGCTGGTAATTGCCGGCGTTTTCGCCGTGAAGAATTTTGGTACAGGCTCTGCCGGAACGCTGGCAGCGGTCGTCTCGCTGGATGTTAATCCGAGCATAGAGATAAATGTTGATAAGAACAGAACGGTTTTATCGGTCAATGGGCTCAATGATGATGGACGCACCGTCGTTGGCGATATGAAGCTCGACGGCACCAAGCTTGATGTTGCGGTGAACGCAATAATCGGCTCGATGCTGCAAAACGGCTATCTTGACGATATGGCAAACTCTATTCTGCTGTCGGTTTCCGGCGTTGACGGCTACGATGCCGAGAAGCTGCGCAGCGAAATTGCAGCAGATGTAAACAGCCAGCTCAAGTCCGGTTCCGTGCTCAGTCAGGATGTTTCCAATGCCGACAGCGAGCTTGTTTCGCTTGCCGAAAAATACGGTATAACCGTCGGAAAAGCCGCTCTCATACGCCAGATAGTTCAAGCCAACAGCCGGCACACATTTGACGAGCTGGCAGGGCTTTCGATAAACGACCTGAATCTCATAGCAGACGGAAAGCCGCTCGGCAGCATTGCGCTCACCGGTGAAGCAAGCTCAACGGCTTACATTGGCAAGGAAGCAGCTCTTGAGGCTGCGCTCGCTCATGCAAAGATCAGCAAAAGCGAGGCGCGCAAAACGGACATCGAGATCGATTATGAATACGGCTGCATGGTATATGAGGTCGAATTTGAGGTCGGCACAACGGAATATGAGTATGATATTAACGCCAACGACGGCGATATTCTCTGGTACGAGATAGACCGCAACGGCTCTATTGAGCAGGGCGGCTCGGCTCTTGACGGAAAGAATCTCGTCGGCATCGACAAGGCAAAGCAGACGGCTCTTGACCACGCCGGTTATAAAAGCTCTCAGGTAACCGAGCTCAAGGCGGAGCTTGACCGCGACGGAGGCAGGACTATATATGAGGTCGAGTTTAAAGCCGCAGGATACGAATATGAATATGAGATAGACGCATCAAACGGTTCCGTAATAACTTTTGAAAAGGAACGCGACTGAATATCTAAAAAACTCCCGCCCTCGGGCGGGAGTTTTTTTTCATGCTTAGACATACTGTTTGCGGGGGATGCGGTCGTAGTTCCAAAGCAGGATGGGTTCTACGCAGTATGCAAGGAATTTCATATCAAGATTGAAAAAGTATATTGCGAATGTCACGGCGAAAAGTCCCGCTCCGCCGCCGAGCATTTTAAGGGGCAGCATTTTAAGTTTTGACATATTCTTTCTCCTTCCTTACCATGCGTGCTCATCCGGCAGGACCTCGATGGTGGGGTCGAGCGGCTCTTCGCGCATGACGGTGCGCATATACTGATTGAACTGGTCGCGGATCGCCTGACGGGTGTAAACGCGAGGGTCGGCAAGGTCGTGGCAGACCCAGACGAGGTTTATGCCGCGCTCTCTCGCCTGCTCCTCGAACTGACCGTGCATACCCGTGAGCGCCTTGCAGGACATATGCTCCCACATCATTACCATGTCGGCATTCATCTTCTCGCAGTACTCCCAAAGCTCATCTACGAGCACCTTGTAGCCGCCGTGGGTATGGTTGCGCATGATCATGTTCATAGTGAGCCATGCCATATCGTAGTATGCCTGCTCGCGGTTTTCGGGGGTATCCTCCTCGGCTATCTCCTCGCTTATGACCATCGAAAGCATATCGGTAAGAGGTACAACGCCCCAGCATTGGATCATCCAGTAGAGCATATCTATGACATACTGCGGCTGCACGCCCCAGACTATGCATCTATGGCGGTACTCGGGTGCCATCATAGTCTTGTTCTTATAGCCCTGCTGAACGAGCTTCATGACCTTTTTGTCGATCTCCACGAATGCCGGATAGCGGCCGCAGTTGCCCATATAGTTTGTATCGTTATACAGCGAGAACACTGCGCCGACAAACTGCGGATAAGGCGTGCTGTTTACCTCGAGCCATGCCACGCGGTTGCGGGTGGTGTTATTAACGCGCTTTGCACATTCAAAGTATGCGTTCCAATCCCACTTCTCGCCTGTTTTCTCCTCTATGAACTTTATCGCGGCTTTTACATCGTTGGCGGCGTATTTCTGGACATCCTCTTGCGTATGGCGCATGGGTGCCACAAGCTGGAATGTAGGTATGCCATACTCGCGCTCAAGGCGCTTGGCTATAAGCCCATTGCCCATAAGAGAACCGTCGCAGGTAGTGTTCACCTGCACCGCGCATTTGCCGAGCACGGGGAAGTCGTCGTCTATAGAAACGCCGAGCTCCGCCTCAGGCATGGGGCACACATCGCCAGGGATGCCAAACTGCTGGGCAACATCAAGGTAATGCAAACCGGAATGCTGGTTGAGCAGGTTTGCCGAGAACATGGTAGGCACCTCGCGCAGAATGCAGTTTAGCGTCGGGAAGCCCATCATTACCGCGGTCATGGCGTTTTCATCCCACAGGACGCTCTTTTCGGAATACGCAACATTGTTGCCCGTTCTGCGGTCGCCCTTTATGGAGTTATCGATGCACTGAGCGACATCCTTTACGACAAAGTCCATTGCAGTGTGGGTTATGCGCAGCGGCTCATCACGCAGGCCGATGGTGAATTTATCGAGCATATGCGGCACCGCGAGATAGTTTGCAAACCAGCGGTAGCGGAACATTGCCTTTACATTGCGGGGCTTTATAATGACGCGCGCCAGTATCGAAAGCAGGTACAGCCACCTTCCGTAGTCATACAGAGTATCTTTTAAGCCTCTCCACTCGCGGCGGCGGCGGACCTTGCCCTGGTCGAAAAGAATGCCTAATTGCTTTTCGCCCTTGCGCTCCTTGTCATTTACTACGATCGCCATTATTTTGCACCTCCCTGTATCTTCTTTATCTCAATGCTTTCGACAAATGCCTGAACGCGGGTGCGCATCTGTCCGACGGATGAGCTTATGTTATACGGTCTGTCAACGGACAGAACGGGATAGTTATAATCCTCGCGCAGCATCGTTGAGCCCAAAAGTCTCTCATAAGCCCACGGGTCGCAGAACTTTATCTGCTCGTAGATTATGCCGTCGGCGCCGTACTCCTTGGCGATGTCGTTTACATACGCCTTGCGTCCGTAGACCTTTTCCATGTTGAACATACGCGGGCAGTGGCCGTTGTAGACATAGTGGCGGCAGACCTGCGTGAGCGCATCCTCTTCGTCGTTGAGCTCGATCTCCATTCTGCCTGGCAGCGAGCCGAAGCAGAAGCGGTCGGCGCAGACATAGGCGCCCGTCTCCTCTATGAGCTTTATAAAGCCGCTGTCATCGACTTCGGAGCCGACCACCGCTATGCGGGCGCGGTATTCCTTATCCTCCGGCTCGCGCGTTTTGAGTTCTTCGAGCGTTTCCTCGAGCTTGTCGATTATGAGGTACTGCGGCATTACATATGTAGCCAGCGTAAGGATATGGAATTCATATCCGGTTATTCTCGGCCTTTTTTCCTTGCGGAAGTTGCCGATCTCGGTTATAACGCGGCAGACGCGGTTGTGCGCCTCGACCGCCTTTCTTATGGCTTCATCCGAGATGTCTATGCCGTACCTTTCATTGAGCGGCTTGAGAATGTGGTCCTTGCACTGCAGAATGAGGAGCTCGACACCGTTATCATCCGCCTTGAGCGGTATCTCCATGAATTCATGGAAAAACTTATCGTTGCCGGCACCCATGGTCTGAAGAAGCTCCATATTTTCAACGCAGCGGTTTATCATGGTGCAGCCGTCGGGCGCGATAACGCAGTCGGCAAAGTTGAAGCCGCCCTCAATGGCGCGCTCAAGCAGTGCTCTCGAGGTCTCGCAGAGAAAGCTCGTCATATAATATGTCGCAATATCCATCGAGCCGGTGTTCGGTGCGTGCAGGCGAATGCCGAAGGCATTGCCCAAATTCATGAGCGGCTCGGGTGTGTTTTCGCAGACATATGCCACGCATATCTTGCCGTCCTTTTTAGCCTGACCGATAAGCTTGTTGTTCGCCTCCTGCAGGAGGTTCTCAAAGTAGTTCAGATGCTTTAGGTCTCTCATTGTTAGACTCCCCCATTTCGTATTAAGACTATTGCCGTTCCTTTCGGATATTGCATGTTAACATTTTAGCATTTCTGTCATTTTAATTCAATATATTTGTGCACTTTCTCTATTATGTATATTAATCGCGATGTTTTTTGTATAATTTAACTACATTCATATTAATTTAGTTTATACTCGTGAGCTAATTTGTATAATCGATTATACGAGCCGTTCGCTTCTAAAAACAAGAAAAAAAATCTCCGGTACCAATATGATACCGGAGATATGAGGTCATTATGAAAACTTTACGAAGCCCGTGAGCGTTCCGAGTGGATAGCCGAGCATCCATTCGTTATCGCCGCACTTGGGGCACACCGTGCCGCGCTCGTGCAGCTCATCTATGTAAGCCTCGGCGCGCTGGATGTACATATTCGTTTTTACGACATATTTGCATTTTGGGCAATAAACGAGGTAGTTTGCGAAGCTGTCGTATATGCCCTTTTTGCGATTCTCCTTCTCTTCATAGGAAAGAGCGCGCGGAAGAATATTATGATTTGTATAACTCATCCTTCAAGCCTCCTCAGATCAGATGCTCGCGCTTTACGCTGTCATAATGCTTATCCAAAAACGGCACTATAACGCTGCGCATGAGTCTCATGTCAAGATTGAAATAGTAAACGGCAAACAGCGCTGCGAGCGTGGCTGCGCTCATGCCCATTATCTTAGCAATAACCTTCATATCGCTGCTCCTTTCTTACCAGCCCATCTCATCGTCGAAATCGACGAGGGTCGGGTCAATGGGCTCTTCATGCATAACGCTCTGCATATACTGGTTGACGGTCTTGCGCGCCTCGTTCGTGGGAACTATGCGGCAGTCCATGAGCGAATGCGGCATCCAGATGATATTGAAGCGGTCGCGGTGCTTGTGGAACTCCTCCTCGAGCAGTCCCTGAGCGCCTGCCATGCCCTTGCAGCCGATGTCGTCGTACATGATGATGGTGTCGCAGTTGAATTTCTCCGCGGTCTCCCACATCTGCATGAGGTGACGGTTGCCGCCGACGGTGTGGGTGCGCATGGGCGTTCTGGCATGCAAGTCGGCAATGTCGCTCATCATAGTGTCGCGGTCGGTGGTATCGACGATATTATGACCCGTGAGCGAGTCCATGTTGATAACGGTCATGATGCCCCAGCAGTTATAGAGCCACTGTACGCCGTGGGCATAATAGGTCGAGCCGCAGGACCACGCCAGCGCGCGGTGACGCGCGAGCGGGAACGGATGAATGTTCTTGCGCACGCACTTTTCAAACACCTTGTTTATCTTACGGTTTGCCTTCTTGAAGTACTTTGTGCCGCCCTGCTGATAGAAGTAGATGCGGAACAGACCCTGAACGACGGAGTTGAGCGCGCCGTTATCGCTCTTGGCATAAATATCCCAGCGGTTGAGCGAGCCGCGGTTAAACTCATTGGTATCCTCGATGTGCTCGATGAAGGTATCCCAGTTAAACGGCACGCCGAACTGCTGCTCGAGGAACTCTATAGCCGAGTAGACCTCGTGCACGCCGAGCTCCTTGGTGGTGGGATCGTCGTACATGAGCGGAGATGTGAACGGATGAACGGCTTTCTTGCCGTCAGCGGACAGGGCGCGCCACATTGCGGTGTTGTCCATCATGTTGGCGTCGCAGGGGTTATTGGTAGTTAACCAGCAGTTGCCGATGTCGGGATACTCGCCGTCAACGGCGACGCCGACCTCGACCAGAGGCAGAGTGCACATATCGCCCGGGATGCCGCAGGCCACCGCCTGATCGACATAGTAGCAGCCGAGCTGCTTGCGCATGAGCGGCAGCATGAACGCCGCGTGCTGCTGCATATTTATCGCATAATATCCTGGGAAGCCGAAGATTATGTGCTTGGGCAGAGTGTAGTCAAACGCAACGGTGACATCGCTCCACTTGGTTTCGCCGAGCCTACGGTCTGCGCGCAGACTCTTCCACAGCGTGTCGGTAGAGTCGGAGATCATGCAGTCGAGAGCGTACAGGTCAGCCCTCAGTGCCTCGCCGCGGTCACCCTCTATCCACTTATCGACCATCATCGGAGCTGCCAGATATGCCGACAGCCAGCGGTATTTCCAGAATGCCTTTGCAATGCGCACAGGATCGTGCATGACGAATATCGCCATCTTCACCCATGTGCAAAGCCACTTATAGAACGCAAACGCAGTGTCCTTAACGCCGCGCCACTCACGGCGGGCATAGAAGTTGGTGCCTTCGATATATCTCTGACCTATGTAATGGCAGGGCTCGTCGCCTTTGAGGAAGTGCTCAAGGGTGCCGTACTGCTCTTTGATGCTGACTTTTCTTTTCCACATAGCTTTCCCCTCCTTATTTTGACTGGAGCTTCTTGATCTCGAGCGATTCGACAAATGCCTGGAACCTTGTGCGGAGCTGACCGGTCGCGGCGTTTGCATAGTCGCGCTCTATCTGGCAGGTGGGTATTGCCGATGGGACATTGAGCCCCTCTGCGAGCCATTTTGCCGCTATCGCTCGCTCATAGCCCCAGTACTCGCAGAACTTCATATTCTGGAGAATGATGCCGTCCGCCTTGTACTCCTTGGCCAGGTCGTACAGATAGTTCTTGCGGGCAATGATATTCTCGGTTCCCATTGCGCGCGGGCACTCGTTTATGAGCATATAATGCTCTGCAAGAGCGTCCAGCGGGTGCTGACCCTCTTTAACGACTATCTCTTCCCTGCCGGGCAGCGAGCCGAAGCAGTAACGGTCGGCAACAACGCGCGCGCCGCACATCTCAACGAGCTTCGTAAACTCCGGATCGTCTATCTCGGAGCCTACGAGCATTACCTTTGCTCTGTACTGCGGCTTATCGTCGGGCTTGCGGGTCTTGAGTTCCTCGAGAGTCTCGCGCAGCTTGTCAACGATGAGGTACTTCGGGCAAACGAGCGTTACGAGCTGGATAACATGGAATTCATAGCCGGTTATGGTCGGCTCGTCGAGCTTGCGGAAATTGCCTATCTCGGTTATGAGGCGGCACACCTCGTTATGGCGCTCGATAGCATCCATGAGCTTTTCCTCGGAATAATCGACACCGTAGGTCTTCTGCATGGGAGCGATTATCTTCTTCTCGATCTGGCGGCGGAAGTAGCCAGCATACCAGTCGCCCTTTTTGATGGGCATATCTATGCAGGCGGTGAAAAACTTCTCGTTCGGGATGAGCTTGCAGTACTCAAAATACTGCTCCATGCGGTTCATGGTGGTGCAGCATTCCTGACCGATGAGGGCAGAAATGAAGTTATAGCCGCCTTCAAACGCGCGCTCGAGAATGCTCTTGGAATAAGGGCAGGAGCGGTTTGTCATGTAGTATGTAGCAAGGTCGGGATTGATACAGCCAGGAGCTCTCAAACGAACGCCGAAGCAGCCCTCGATGTCAAGGAGCGGCTCGGGTATGTATGAGCAGTTGTACGCAAGCGCGAGCTTGCCCTCGGAGCACGCCTGCTTTACAAGCGCGTTGTTAGCCTCCTGAAGGAGGCTTTCAAAATAGATCAGATGCTTCAGGTCTCTCATTATGTTCCCCCGTTTCTTTCCGCTGTAACTTATGTCACAGTCAAGATGTTATTATTTTATCACTCGTGGCACAAAACTTCAATTTATTTGTACTATTTCGCCATATTGTATATTAGCAAAGCTTATTTTTGTGCATATTGACAACAATATTTTGTAAATATATTTTCATATTTATATAAATTCTCTCCGAGCATTATGTACGGAAAAATACACGGCTTTTTAAGCCGTGTATTTTGGATATTATTTTTTGAGGACAGCGCCGGTCATGCCGGTGTATCACCGGTTATGGCTCTGTACAGGAATGTTACGACCTGGCAGCGCTGGCATGGGTCATCGGGGCTGAAGTTTCCGTAGCCAGTGCCCTGAGTGATGCCCTTTTCAGCCGCCCAGAGCACCGCCTTGTAATAGTAAGCGGAGCTTCCGACATCGCTGAATTTGCCGGAGAGGTTCGAGGGTGAGGGCTTATCGTAATAGCGCCAGAGGAAGGTGACAAACTGTGCGCGGGTAACGGTCTGATCGGGTGCAAACTGGTTATTGCCCACGCCGTTTGTAATTCCGTTCTCTACAGCCCAAAGCACCGCCTTGTAGTAATAAGCCGAGCTTTTCACATCGGTAAACTGCATCGACTTGCTCGTGGGCTCGGGGCAGCCTGCCGCTCTCCACAGGAAGGTAACGACCTGAGCGCGGGTGCAGGCATTTGTGGGTCCGAACAGCTCATCGGATATGCCGGAGGTTATCTGCGGCTGATAGTAATAAGCCCAGAGAACAGGTTTGTAGTAGTAAGCATCGCTGTTTACATCATAGAACGGGTTTTTGAAGTAGCCCTTGCAGACGGTGCACTGACCGCGGACGATCTTATGGCCGGTCTTTGCGGTGGGCGTGTCAGTGTAGCTGTCCTTGCAGCCGGAGCAGGTGTGAGTCGTGTAGCCGTCCTTGGTGCAGGTGGCGGGAGTCACGACGGCATCGTATCTGTGATTGCCGATGGAACCGTATTCCTCGCCGCACTCGTCGCAGACCGCCTTCTTCTGGCAGGTGGCGGTGCCGCCGGTGTGAGCGGTCTTCTTGCTCAGCTCATACCACTTGGAGTTTATCGCAACTCCGCCGGCTTCGAGCTCGTCCTTGAGGTTCTCGAGCGTTTTGCCGCAGCGCTGGCAGCCGAGCCAGTGGTCTGTGTCGTCATAGCAATGATCAATGTCTTTTATGTGGATAAGACCGAGGAAACTATCAAGAGTGAAGTTTCCATCGGTTATCATCTTAATAAGCTCGGCATAGTTTAAGCCGATAGCCTTTGCAAGATCCTTGAGGTTGCCCGCGGTAAGGGCATCCATGCCCGGATGCAGGTCGTGACCGGTGCACTTATCGACTATATTCTCGGAGTCTGTAGGTATCGAGGCATTTTTATCGAGATACATGTTGTTGCACACAGTGCATACATAGTAGTCCTTGGTTCCGTCCTTTGTGCAGGTCTTAGGTGTTCCGGCTACAAACTTGAGGGTCTTTTCGCAGCCGTCGGGGCAGGCATTGTAATACTCGTGTCCCTTGGTGATGATGGTCTCGCAGCCGAGGCAGTAGGTATCTCCGGTGTAGCCGGGCTCTGTTCCGCTCGGCTTTTTCTCTCCGCGAAGCTCGGTGTCGCCGTCGTGATTAGTCATGTCGCGCGTGCCGTCGTCATAGTCGCAGCCGAGGCAGGTCTTACCGCTGTGGCAGGTCGGTGTCTGATTGGGCAGGAAGGTGTGCGAATTATATGTTCCGGTATACTTGTAATCGCAGTATTTGCACACGCTCCAGTGACCTATGCTGTCATACGCCTTTGTCTGGAGCTTCATATTTGGTATCTGCCCACTGCCTATCTCGGCAATATAGTGCTTGAGCGGCTCGATGGTGAGCGTGGATGCGTCGGTTATTTCGCTCGCACCGGCTGCATCGGAAAACAGGGTGCCGCATTTAGTGCACTTATAGTGCTCCTTCGTGCCGGAAATGCCGGTGGTCTCGCACTGTGCGGGCACCTCATCGACCTTGACTATCTCATGCTCGCAGGCATCCTTATACTTGAGAGGTACATTGCGCTCGATGCACTGCTGGCAGTCTTTGCAGTAGACATCGCAGGTGCCGTCCTTTTCGGGAGTAGGCGCAACTATTATCCTATACTCTTTATTTACATGGTTTTCCGGGTCTATAGCGCCATACTCAAATCCGCATACGGTGCACACCGCCTTTGCGATGCAGGTGGCAGTTCCGCCATTATGGCTGCCGGTGCTTGTGAGCTTTCCGCAGCGGGAGCACTGCTGGGCATGATACTCAACTCCGTTATCGGAAAGCGCCGCCCACTTGTAATCGTGACCAAGTGCATTGAGCTCGGTATCGTTCTTCTTTATCTCGGTCTTGCCCTCGGCATCGGAGAAGTACTTATTGCAGTCGGCACAGTAGTAATAGGGGATATTGCCCTTATCCTCGCAGGTCGCGGGAGATGCCTTGGTGTACTCAAGGGAGGCATGCTTAGTATCGTCCTTATTAATGTCAAGCTTGGACTGCTTGATCTTGGTCTTGCCCTCGGCGTCGGAGAAGTATGTATCGCAGCCGGAGCAGTACCAGTGCTCTATAGTCCCCTGTGCCGAGCAGGTAGGCTCAACGCGGTCAAAATGCTGAAGATCGGTGTGGTTTGAAGCATTCTTTGCTATCTCTACCGACGATGCGCTGAGCTCGGCAGAGCCGGTCTCATCGGAGAAATACTTTCCGCACACGGAGCATTCCCAATGCTCCTTGCAGCCCTTTTCGGCGCAGGTGGCGGTCTTAGCCTCGACCTTCTGAATATCGCCGTGAGTAGTGAGCTTGGCTACGGTGCAGGCGGCAAGTGTCGTCGGCTGGGTCGCCGCGGAGTCGAGATAATAGTTCTGGCACACCGAGCAGTAATAATACTCGATATTGCCCGCCGCAGCACAGGTTGCAGCCTTGGCTTCGGTCTTAATGAGCGAGTGCTCCTTGCACGGCTCCTTTGCCAGAACGGTGAGCGTTACCTCATTGCTTACGGCATAGCCGAAGCCCTTGTTCAGTCCGACAAGCGCACCGCAATACGCAATGCACTTATACTTATTGCCGTTATCGGCGGCGGTGACGCTCGTGAGCTTGAGCTCCTGTTCCGTACCTACCGCATTGGCTAAAAGCTTTAGTATCTTAGCCGCCGTCAGGTCGGAGCCTGAATCTACATCCGTTGAATTTACCCAGACATAATTCATATCCTTGGATAAAGTCGCGTCTGCTTCTGCGGTCGCCGTGAATATTGCGGTGTCGCCGACTCTGACGGTGACATCGGTCGGCTGCGATGTGAATGTTACAGTCACACCACTCAAAGCGCGCGACTCCGCCAGTGCCCCCGTGGGCACGAGCGACACGAACAGCAGCACTACCATCAGCAGGCTGATAATGCGTTTCTTCATAATGTTCCTCCTTAAAATTTTCCACCCTTTTGCCGCGATGTGCAACTATAATCATAGTAATTATACTATTTCAGCAAATTTGGTGCAAGTGTATAAGCGCCGTCATTTTATACAGTTTTCGCCACTGCCTTTAGTGCACTTCGTTCTTCAAAGTCATAAGCGGTATCCGCCGGACATATAAATTGACCATGTGAGTTTGGGGAGTGGTTAAGTGTACACAAATATTGAGGAGCGCGCCTGTGATCTCGCCGTTTACATCATCGAAAACAAAGCCACGGTGAGAGCCGCCGCGAAACAGTTTAACATTTCCAAAAGCACTGTACACAAGGATCTCACCGAGAGGCTGAAAACAGTCAGCCCCGCGCTGTATCATCAGGTGCGGGAGCTGCTGGATATTAATAAGGCCGAGCGGCATATCCGCGGCGGCATGGCGACAAGAAGAAAATATAAAGGCGAATGACCAACACTAAGGCGGGCTCGGTCCCGCCGTATTTTTTTGCATTTTTCGGGAATGCTATCACCGGTGATATGAATGACAAAACAAATTGGAAGGCAAACGCTCAGGCTCTTCTATCCCCCGACGATAGCCGCAAGCGCCGCCGTTGTCGGCCAGAAGGAGGGCAAGGGCCCGCTGAAGCACTATTTTGACTATATAAGCAGCGACGCCTACTTCGGCGAGGGCTCGTGGGAGAAAGCAGAAAGCGCCATGCTGCGGAAATGCTTTGAAATGTGCTGCAACAAGAACGGCATCGCGCCGCAGGAGCTCGACCTCATATTCTCCGGCGACCTGCTGAACCAGTGCGTGGGCTCGGCATTCGCTCTGCGGGATGTGGGCGTTCCGTACTTCGGACTGTATGGGGCATGCTCTACCATGGGAGTGGCGATGATGCTCGGCGCGATGGCGATAGACGGCGGCTTTGCCGAAAAGGTATGCGCCGCCACGAGCTCACACTTCTGCTCATCGGAGCGGCAGTACCGGTTCCCGCTTGAATACGGCGGTCAGCGAACTCCGACGGCGCAGTGGACCGTTACCGGTGCCGGAGCCGTGATAATACAGAGCAGCGGCTCGGGTCCGTTTATAACCTATCTCACCCCCGGAAAGATAGTTGACGCCGGCATAACGGATGCCAACAACATGGGCAGTGCCATGGCTCCCGCAGCATATGAAACACTCAGAGCCCATTTTGAGGACACCGGCAGAGACCCATCGTATTACGACATGATAGCCACCGGCGATCTCGGTGCCATAGGGCACGACACGGTTGAGGACCTTTTCCGGCGCGACGGCGTTAAGCTCGGAAACTTTTACACCGACTGCGGCGTTCTCATATTCGACAGGCAGAAGCAGGATGTTCACGCCGGCGGCTCCGGCTGCGGCTGCTCGGCATCGGTTTTTTCTTCGCTTATCATGCGCGGCTTTTCCGAGGGAAAATGGAGCAAGGTGCTGTTTGCTCCGACCGGCGCACTCTTATCGCCTACGAGCACTCAGCAGGGCGAGAGCATACCGGGGGTATGCCACGCCATAGCTATCGAAAAGGTCATACCGAATTGAGGTTTAAAAGATATGGAAATGCTTATACAATATCTCAAAGTATTTGCCGTCGGCGGCATTCTATGCGCTATCGGGCAGCTTCTCATAGACAAAACAAAGCTCACTCCCGCACGCATACTCACGGTATATGTCGTTTCCGGACTCATACTCGAGGCAGTGGGGCTATACTCACCTCTCGTTGACTGGGCGGACGCCGGTGCAACAGTACCGCTAACAGGCTTTGGCTCAACGCTTGCCAAGGGCATTGAGAAAGCCGTAGCCGAAACGGGCGTTCTGGGCGCGTTTACGGGCGGCTTCGCCGCATCGGCGGCGGGCATATGCGCGGCGGTATTCTTCGGCATAATCGTTGCAATGTTATGTAAACCGAAAGAGAAAAAATGAGCCCTTTTCCGCAGAAACAGTGCATCTGCGGATGCATATTGCCCTAAGTGCGGCTCCCTTATTTATCAGCCGTCACTTGATTGGGTCATTAGCGAGATCCGCGGCAGTAAGCAGAATACTCGGTAATTTACCGTTCTATGCAGCGGTGTTATCGGTATGATCGCCTCGGCATTATGTAAACCCAAGGGAATAAATATAGCCTGCCGTCCGTGCGGCAGGCTTTATCACATTTACTTTTCGTGGACTATGAGCTCCAAAACATCGGGGCGCGCATAGTGCCCGACGGCATCGTGCTCCATTTTGCAGGCGGCGGGCAGGGTCATGTCGAGCTCGGCATATATGACCGTCTCCTCGTCCCAAACAGGCTGGGTCAGATAGTGTCCATAGGGGTCTATGACGCAGCTTCCTCCGCGGCAGACCATATCCGGCTGGCGCGCAACTGCATCCTGCTCGTTAAGATCGGCGGGGTACGAGGACTTGCGCACTATCATGTCCGAATTTACAAAGTAGCACTTGCCCTCAATGGCGATATGCTGAATGGTAGCCTGCCACTCGGGATTATCATTGGTATTTGGAGAAATGTATATCGTTATGCCCTTCTGATAAAGCGCAACGCGCGCAAGCGGCATATAGCTCTCCCAGCAGATAAGGCTGCCGATGGGTCCCCACGGTGTATCGGTCACGGGGAAATAGTCGCGGTTTGCGTCGCCCCATACGACGCGCTCGGCGCCCGTGGGCTTGAGCTTGCGGTGCACCTTGTATTTTCCGTCGGGCTCGAAAATTACATTGCTGTTATAAAGCGTTCCGCTGACCGTGTCGCGCTCGGAAAAGCCGATGCTGACATATGCTCCAGCTCTCTTTGCAGCCTCGGCTAGTGCAGTGAAATCCTCATCGCCGACAAGTATCGAGGCATCGTAATATCTCTTCCAGTCCTCCCTGCCGGCTTCGGTGCGCTTGCCCATGCTGAAGCCGAAGTTCATGCCTATCGGGTAGCCGGGGATGAACAGCTCGGGGAAAACGATTAGGTCAGGCTTTTGCTCCGATGCCTGCTCAATGTATTTTATCGTCTTTTCTACCGACGCTTTTTTATCGAACATACATGGCTCTGCCTGGACCAGAGCGAGTCTGCATATCTTTTCTACATCTTTCATGTTAACAACGCTCCTTTGCGATTTATGAGGACATTTTAGCAGACAGGCCTCATTCTTGCAAGAAAAAAGCACTCGGAAAAGCTCCGAGTGCTTTTGATATTATGCTGAAATTACTTTATGGAGAAGAATGCGTCCTTGCCGGGATAGGTTGCAACATCAAACAGCTCATCCTCGATGCGGAGCAGCTGGTTGTACTTGCAGACGCGGTCGGTGCGGCTGGGTGCGCCGGTCTTTATCTGACCTGCGTTTACGGCAACGGAAATGTCCGCAATGGTGGTGTCCTCGGTCTCGCCGGAGCGGTGGGACACAACTGCGGTCCAGCCCGCGCGGTGAGCCATCTGAATGGCGTCGAGGGTCTCGGTCAGTGTGCCGATCTGGTTTACCTTGATGAGGACTGCGTTGGCTGCGCCAAGGGCGATACCCTTCTTGATACGCTCGGTATTGGTGACGAACAGATCGTCGCCGACGATCTGGATCCTGTGACCGAGGCGCTTGGTCATGAGCTGCCAGCCCTCCCAGTCGTTCTCGCCCATGCCGTCCTCGATGGAGATGATGGGGTACTTGTCGACAAAGCCTTCCCACATATCGACCATCTGCTCGCTGGTCATAACGGTACCGCGCTTGGGCAAGTGGTAGCACTTGTCATCCTCGTTGTACCAGTCGGATACAGCGCCGTCTATTGCGATCTTGAAATCCTCGCCGGGCTTGTAGCCTGCCTTCTCCATTGCCGCAACGAGCGCCTTGAGAGCGTCCTCATCGGACTCAAGGTTGGGAGCATAGCCACCCTCATCGCCCACGCCGGATGCGGGAACGACCTTCTTGAGCGCGTGGAACACCTCGGCGCACATACGCAGAGCTTCCTTCCAGCTCGCTGCGCTGACAGGCATTATCATAAACTCCTGAATGTCAACATTCGAGCCGGTCGCGTGAGCGCCGCCGTTGAGGACATTCATCATGGGAACGGGCAGGGTCTTGGCGTTTACGCCGCCGATGTAGTTGTAAAGGCTCTGACCGGTGGCTTCCGCTGCCGCGCGTGCGCAGGCAAGAGACACACCGAGGATGGCGTTTGCGCCGAGGCGGGACTTATTGGGAGTTCCGTCGATCTCAATGAGCATCTTGTCTATGCCGGGCTGGTCAAGGACATTGAGTCCGACCATGGCTTCGGCTATCTCGCCGTTGACATTCTCGACAGCCTTGCTGACACCCTTGCCGCCGTAACGGCTCTTGTCGCCGTCGCGGAGCTCGCATGCCTCGTACATACCGGTGGATGCGCCGGAGGGTACCGCAGCACGACCTACGGTGCCGTCGTCGAGGGTGACCTCGACCTCAACGGTGGGGTTGCCGCGGGAGTCAAGGATCTCTCTCGCCATTACATCAACGATCTCAAAGTACTGTTTCATTTCGTTATCTCCTTCTTATTTGATTATCAGCGTTGTCCCGCTCATCTGCGCGGGCTTTTCGATACCCATTATATCGAGCATGGTGGGCGCGATGTCGGAAAGGCGTCCGCCGTCGCGGAGCTTAGCTTTGTCACAGCATACCACAAACGGTACCGGATTGGTAGTATGCGCGGTATTTATTTTTCCGTCGGGATTTATCATGCAGTCGGCATTGCCGTGGTCGGCGGTTATGCACAGCACCGTGTCCGGCATAGATGCCGCGGCGTCGTAAACCCTGCCCATGCACTCGTCAACGGTCTCGACCGCCTTTATCGCCGCATCGAGAACGCCGGTGTGCCCGACCATGTCGCAGTTTGCAAAGTTGCAGACTATCATCTCGTACTCATCGCTCTTTATCGCCTCTATGCACTTATCCGCGACCTCAACGGCGCTCATCTGCGGGATGAGGTCATAGGTCGGAAACTGCTTCGGCGACGGGACAAGGCATCTCTCCTCGCCCTGACACGGCTTTTCAACGCCGCCGTTAAAGAAGAATGTGACATGGGCATACTTCTCGGTCTCCGCAACGCGGAACTGCCTAAATCCCTTTTCCGAGACTATCTGTCCTATCGTGTTTTCAAGCTTTTCGGGCGGGTAGGCTATGGGCAGCGTGAGCGCCTCGTCATACTGTGCGGTGCAAACGAAGCTGAGCGGATAAACGGTCTTTTTGCGGGCAAATCCGTCAAAGTCGGGCAGATTGAGCGCCCATGTTATCTCTCTTGCGCGATCGGGGCGGAAGTTCATGAATATAACGCTGTCGCCCTGCCCTATCATGCCGTTTTTATTAACGACAACGGGCTTTACGAATTCGTCGGAAGCCCCCGTCTCGTAGCTGTCCTCCACCGCTTTAACGGCATTGGGCTCGTATGCGCCCTCGCCGCAGGTCATGGCATTATAAGCAAGCTCGACTCTGTCCCAACGCTTATCTCGGTCCATGCCGTAGAACCTGCCCTGAAGTGTGGCAATACTTGCATTGCCGAGCTCACCGCACTTATCGAGGAGCTGCTGCACATATATCTTCGCGCTTCTGGGCGGGACATCGCGCCCGTCAAGGAAGCAATGAACGAAAACTTTTTCAAGTCCGCGGCGCTTTGCCATGTCAAGGATGGCGAAAATGTGGTTTATATGGCTGTGAACGCCGCCGTCGGACAGCAGTCCGAGGATATGCAGCGCCTTGCCGTTTGCCTTGGCATCGTCCATAGCCTTGGCGTAGGCTTCATTTTCAAAAAAGCTTCCGTCTGCTATGGCGTTCGTTATACGCGGCAGATCCTGAAAAACCACTCTGCCGGCACCGATATTGGTGTGCCCTACCTCGCTGTTACCCATCTGACCCTCGGGCAGACCGACATCAAGTCCGGATGCAGAGAGCTTCGTTCTGGGATTTGATGAGAATATACAATCGAGGTTCGGCGTTTTCGCAAGGCTTATGGCATTGCCGCCGCTTGCCGGAGCTATGCCGAAGCCGTCCATTATAACAAGAACACACTTACTCATTTTCAGCCCCCGAAGCATTTACGATGGTCGCAAAATCGGCAGGCTTGAGCGATGCGCCACCTATGAGTCCGCCGTCGACATCGGGCTGAGCCAGAAGCTCGGCTGCGTTCTTGGCATTCATGCTGCCGCCGTAGAGGATGCTGACGCTTCTTGCGGGACGCGCACCGTACATCTCACGGATGATTGCGCGTATCTCGCGGCAGACCTCCTGCGCCTGCTCGCTGGTTGCGGTCTTGCCGGTGCCTATTGCCCATATGGGCTCATAGGCGATAACGCAGCGGCGAAGCGCGGTGGCGTCAACGCCGTTGAGCGCCGCGCGCACCTGATAGTTTATGTGTGCCATCGTCAGTCCCATTTCACGCTGCTCAAGGCTCTCGCCCACGCAGATGATGGGGTTAATGCCGTTTGCTATAAGAGCGCGGGTCTTGGCGTTTACGAGCAGATCGTCCTCGCCGTGATACTGGCGGCGCTCGGAGTGACCGACGATGCAGTACTTAACTCCCGCATCGGCAAGCTGGCTTGCCGAAACCTCGCCCGTGTATGCGCCCTTTTCGTACTTGGAAACATCCTGCGCGCCGACGGCGATCTTTGCATCCTTACCGGCTTTGAGCATTGCCGCGATATTCACCGCGGGGACGCACAGGACGGTCTCACACGTCTTTGTTCTGGGCAGAAGCGGCTTTATCTCATCTATAAACGGCTTGATGTCGCTTATGAGCATATTCATCTTCCAGTTGCCGGCTATTATTGTTTTTCTGTATCTTGTATTCATGATTACTCCTCCGGATCTTAAATTATTTGTCCTGAAGGCAAGCCACGCCGGGCAGCTCCAGTCCCTCGAGGAACTCAAGTGAAGCACCGCCGCCGGTGGAAATGTGGGTCATCTTATCGGCAAAGCCGAGTTGCTCAACGGCAGCCGCGCTGTCGCCGCCGCCAACGATGCTTATTGCGCCGGACTCGGCAAGCGCCTTGGCTACGGCCTTGGTGCCCTCGGCAAACGCCTCGAACTCAAAAACGCCCATAGGTCCGTTCCAAACGACGGTCTTTGCGTTCTTTATAGCCGCGGAGAACAGCTCAATGGTCTTGGGACCGATGTCAAGACCCATCCAGCCCTCTGGAATACCGTCAACGGATACTATCTTCTTCTCGCAGTCGGCTTTGAACTCATTGCCTATCGCGGTATCAACGGGCAGCAGGAGCTGAACGCCCTTTTCGGAAGCCTTGGCTATCATATTGCGGGCATAATCGATCTTATCCGCCTCAAGCAGGGAGTTTCCGATCTCGTGACCCATAGCCTTAATGAAGGTATAAGCCATACCGCCGCCGATGATAACGGTGTCAGCCTTATCAAGAAGGTTATTTATAACGCCGATCTTATCGGAGACCTTTGCGCCGCCGAGCACTGCGACGAACGGGCGCACGGGGTTATCAAGAGCCTTGCCCATTACGGACAGCTCCTTTTCAACGAGCAGTCCGGCATAAGCGGGCAGATACTTTGCAATACCTGCGGTGGAGGCGTGGGCGCGGTGTACGGTGCCGAACGCGTCGGAGACATAGAGGTCTGCCATTTCGCTGAGAGCCTTGGCGAAATCATCGCCGTTTTTCTCCTCGCGAATGTCAAAGCGCAGATTCTCAAGCAGCATTATCTGACCCGGCTTGAGGGCGGCTGCCTTTGCCTTTGCATCCTCGCCGATTATATCCTTTGCAAAAATGACCTCCATACCGAGAAGCTCGGAGAGGCGCTTTGCAACGGGCGCGAGGGTAAGCTTTTCCTTCCATTCGCCCTTGGGCTTACCGAGGTGGGAGCAGGCAATGACGGCGGCTCCGTTTTCAAGCAGATACTTTATCGTGGGGAGAGCGGCAACTATGCGCTTATCGCTTGTGATCTCGCCCGTCTCCTTGTTCTGGGGGACATTGAAATCGCACCGCAGCAGCACCTTTTTGCCCTGCACGGCAGCATCGAGCACGCTTTTTTTGTTGTAATTCATAATGTAGCTCCTTTCCGTCGGAAAATTCCGGCACGGTATTGAAAATTTACTTAATAACTGATATTATTTCGCCATAGAGCCCGTGTTCATAAGTCCGGGGAACCCCTGCTGGCGAAGTGCCTCATACGCGAGTATCGCGGCTGAGTTTGAGAGATTGAGGCTGCGCGCCTGACTCACCATGGGTATTCTTATGCATCTGTCATAGTATCTGTTCCGAAGCTCCTCGGGCAGTCCCGCGGTCTCCTTGCCGAGCATTATGCTGACATTCTCCGTTGAGAGGTCCGCTTCAAAATACGCCTGCGGCGCTTTCGTTGTAGCAAGCCAGAGGTTTTCGTCGCCGTTTTCGGCGAGGTACTCATCGAGGTTTTCGTACACACTTATATCGACCAGATACCAGTAGTCCAGACCGCAGCGTTTGACGGCTTTATCTGAAATGTCAAAGCCGAGCGGCTTTATGAGATGAAGATGCGCGCCCGTTGCGGCGCAGGTTCTGGCAATTGCGCCGGTATTATGCGGTATCTCCGGTTCAAGAAGTACTATGTTCAGCATTATCTTATCCCGTTTCGTTATCAAATATCTGTGTTACGGTTATATATTAGCACATTTTTCTCAAAAATGATGAACTTTTTTTGAGTTTTTTAGATTTGTTGCATTTTTAACAGTTTGAGGCTCCGGCAGCGGGCTCAAACGCGGCATAAATCGACAATCTGCACATCTTAGACAAGCTTAGTGAGGCAAAAATGATCTGTAACGCCTGTCCGCGGCACTGCGGTGCCGAAAGAAGCGAATACACACCCGCCGGCGTGTGCTCATCCCCCGCCCTGCCGCGTATAGCACGTGCAGCGCCGCATTTCGGCGAGGAGCCGTGCATAAGCGGCGAAAACGGCAGCGGCACCGTGTTTTTCTCCGGCTGCAATCTCAGGTGCGTATTCTGTCAAAACCATGATATAAGCCGAGGCAGGCTCTGCAAGATCGTGACCGTTGAGAGGCTGTCGGACATTTTTCTCGAGCTTCAGGATAAGGGCGTAAACAATATAAATCTCGTAACGCCCTCGCACTACGCCGATGCCGTGATAAAAGCGCTCAAAGCAGCAAGGCTGAGCATTCCCGTTGCGTGGAACAGCTCGGGCTATGACAGCGTCGATACTGTAAAGCGGCTCGAGGGGCTCGTGCAGATATACATGCCCGACCTTAAATATATGGACGCTTCTCTTGCAAAGCGGTACTCCGCAGCGCCGGATTACCCCGAGGTCGCCAAGGCCGCGATAGCCGAAATGTACCGGCAGGTCGGCGATGTGGTGCTCGATGATGACGGGATGATGCAAAGCGGTGTTATAATACGGCACCTTATTCTGCCTGATGCCGAGGCTAACAGCCGCGCCGTGATAGACTTTGTCGCGGATAATTTCCCGGGTGAAGCGGTTTTGTTCTCTCTCATGGCTCAGTTTACGCCAATGCCTGACACCGAGCGGTTTCCCGAGCTTCAGCGCACAGTTACGCAGGAGGAAAACGAGCGGATGATAGACTATATGCTTTCGCGCGGCATAGAGTTTGGATTTTGGCAAGATACTGCCTCAGCTACGGATGACATGATACCGGATTTTGACCTTACCGGTGTCTGACAATATATCTGACAATATAGAAATACTATGGAGGTTCACATCATGGATTACAACGAAATTCTCAAAAAGGCAGCCGGAGAAGTAGGTCCGTACTGCAAAGCCTGCCCCGTGTGCAACGGCAGAGCCTGCGGCAACATCATGCCCGGTCCCGGCAGCAAGGTCCCCGGAAACACGGCGGCGAGAAACTACGACAAGTGGCAGGAGATATTCGTGAATATGGACACTCTCTGCCCCAACGCCAGCGTTGACACCTCGTTCGAGCTGTTCGGCAAAAAATTCTCGGCTCCCATCTTTATCGCCCCGCTCGGCGCTCTGAGCATGCACTACGGCGATAAGCACAACGACATTACATACAATCACATTCTCATAAACGCCGCAGCAAACTACGGCATCTGCGCCCTCACCGGCGACGGCGTCGACCCCGCGGTCATGCAGAATGCGGCAAAGGACATGGCTGCCATAGGCGGCATGGGCATCCCGACGATAAAGCCGTGGAACAAGGAGTTTGTCTTTGAAAAGCTCGATGTTCTCAACGAGCTCGGCATATTCGCAGCCGCAATGGATGTTGACGGCGCGGGTCTGCCCTTCCTCAAGGCTATGAACCCCAACGCAGGCTCAAAGTCCGTGGAAGAAATGCGCGAGATAATCTCTTATGCCAAAATGCCGTTTATCATCAAGGGCATAATGACCGTGAAGGGTGCTCTCAAGGCTGTTGAAGCCGGTGCGGACGCCATTGTCGTTTCAAACCACGGCGGCAGAGTTCAGGGCTGCTGCCCCGCCACAGCCGAGGTGCTTCCCGCCATTGCAAAGGCAGTCAAGGGCAAGATCAAGATATTCGTTGACGGCGGCATAAGAAGCGGCGTTGATGTTTTCAAAGCCATAGCGCTCGGCGCAGACGGCGTTCTGATAGGCCGTCCGGTCATTCCGTTTATATACGCCGAGGGTGAGGAGGGCTTCAAGGTATACATGGACAGGATAGTCTCCCAGCTTCGTGACACCATGACGATGTGCGGAACTCCCACTCTCTCCGACATAGGCGAGGATAACGTATTCATCGCAAAATAATGAAAGATATTCATCGGAAAATAATGAAAGGGCTTTTAAACCCGCCCATGATGCTGGTATGCGGGCTGGTGCTCGGCGCTGCGGCGCGGTTTATGGACATCTACTGCGAAAACCTCGGCGAGATATTTTCGCAGATGACGGTGTGGATACTGTTGGGAACGCTCATTTCCATATACAGTCCAACGAAAAAAGCCGCCGCGCTGAACATTCTTCCGTTCTGCCTCGGTATGCTTGCCACATACTACGCGGTTGCCATACTCACGCATGGGGTATACGGCGAAAGCTACATCATCGGATGGACGGTGTTTGCGCTGTTTTCTCCCCTGCTGGCATGCATCGCGTGGATGGCAAAGCAGCCCGTCATGCCGGCAAAGCTCATAAGCATAGGCATAGTGTTTGTATCGTTTTCAATTAACTTCCTTATGTTCGGTTCGCCGGATGTTTTTACACTCATCTTAAACGGAATACTTATCTACTTCCTCTTTTTCAAGAAAATCCCCCGAGAAACATAAATGTAAAGGAGAAGCGTGATGAAAAACACAAGAAAGTATCTTGCTCTTATGCTGGCTATGCTCATGTGTCTGTGCCTTGCGGCGTGTGGAGACGGCGATAACGGTGGCGGAGAGAGCTCGACCCCCGAGTCGTTCGAGGGGCTGGTCAAGGAAGCGCAGCTTGCATCGAATTATTCCATGTACTTCGGCACATGGCAAGACGGCGCGGGCCGTAAGCTCGTCATTGGGGCTAACGATGCCGGTGACGAGGTTCGTTTCACACTCTATACCGGCGATGAGAACGAGATCGAAGCAAGCGGCTTCATTCAGGCGGTCGCGGACTACAGCGCGGACTATTTCTACAACGAGCACGACGGCATCGCTCACCACAGCTGGTTTGACGATGACGGCACCTTGAATGTAGACTACTTCGGCGCGTTCACCCGCGGCGGCGATGACGGTGAGCCCGCTCCCGCGGATGCCTACTCCCTTGCCGGAATATGGTATCTCGACGGCGACGAGAACGCCGAAAGCAGCCTTCAGATCAGCATGGACGGCAATTGGATGCTTTACGAAACGCACGACGGCGCGATCTCGCTTATCGACAGCGGCACCGTAAGCGCAACGGACGACGAGACCGTGTTCTACGCCGTGTCCGAGCAGTTTGACGATGTTTCCTACGACTTCACTCTTGCAGGCAGCGACACCCTCTACTGGGGCGGTGAGTACGACTGCTATATGAAAGCGGCGTGAGCGCATATGAGTGATGATAATTCTTCCACCCGTAAAATGAGCGATGCGGAGCTGTCAAAGGCATTGGGCAGATACCAGACGCTTGAGCGCATCGGTACGGTCATCGGCATTATTCTCGCCGGAGCCGGTATGGTGTCGGCATTTATTCAGCATGATGTCGTTCTGTTCGCCGTTTTGTTTTTCGCCGGCGTTGCCGTAATAGTGTTTATATGCGGCACCGTTAACAAAAAGAAAAACGCCCTTTTAAACAGTGAGCTCGGCGATTTTATGCACACGGAGCTGTTTAAAGCCTTCGGCAGACCCACGGGTGCTCCGACAATGATGATAAACGATGCATATCTCCGAAATGCCGGTCTTATCTCGATCTGCTGGGACGAGTGCAATATATCGAATTTCTACGAGGCCGAGCACAACGGCATTCGCTTTTCCACTGCGAATGTGGTGCTCACCAAATCGGTCGAAGAGCGCTCCGGTCCCGACAACGACAACTGGATGACCAAGACCGTTACGGTGTTTAAGGGCGTTGCGGTGCGCTGCGCTAATATCCGTCCCTCGGGCTTTGATATCATCATAACCGACAGGATGCAGGAATCTCCCCCGAAAGGCGATGTTTCCAATCCCGCGGTTTTCCGCGAGCGCTTTTCGGTCCGCACGCCGGACGGGCGCGACGCAATGGGGCTTGTCACTCCGCAGCTTGCGGCAATGTGCAGCAGGCTTGAAAGCGCGGTCAGCGGCAAGGTGTGCGGTCTTGAAATGAGAGGCGGCAATGTGTCAGCGATGCTGAACACAAGGTATCAGTTCGCAAATGTCCCGCCGAACACGGATCTGCGAAACATCGACGGTATCCGCAAGGCGTATGTCGAGTCCATCGAAACCATTATAACGCTGCTTGATATCCTTAAAAACAACCTGTAACGTAAAAACCGTGAGGCCAAGCCTCACGGTTTTTTGTATCTTGAAATTCTTATCGTTCGCCAAACGATATCGGCGGTTATGAGTACGCACAGGGCGAATACCGGCACGAGCGACATAGGCTTCTGCGATATTATGCTACGGCACATATACGAAAACAGCGCAAGGCACATGAGCTTCGACTCACCGAGCAGGCTTACGGTCTCGGCCGCGATATTTTTCTTATGCCGCTCGTCCATATCCCATGGCATGTTGGGGTTTTCAGCCTGACCGGGGATAAATATGAGCGCCGTCATAACGATGTACATGAGTGCCTCAATGCCGAACAGCTGCCAGAGAACGCCTTTTCCGGTGTAGTCCGTGATCTCGCCGGAAGCGTTGAAGTGACCCGCTATCCGGTCGGGCAGAGCGGAGTAGCTCATGAGTATGTACGCGAGCGTCGCGATAACGAGCGCAAGACTGAGTATCTCGACCGTCGCCTGATACGAGCTGAGCTTCGGTTTTTTCATAGTCAGGTCTCCTTTTCTATGACATAAACGGAGCTGCCGAAATCGCCGTACATATGCAGCTTTCCGTTATACCCCGTGCCGAGAAACTGGTTATTGAGTCCCACGCCGGACATGAACGCGGCTCCCGATGCAGAGCAGTCCTCCGCACCGTCGGGCATGGCGAAAAACTTATTTGCCGTGCGCAGCACAAAGCCGTCAGGATGAAACTCCACCGGAGTTATGTGCTTTACCAGGCCTCCCATCCGCTTTACGAAAAGGCGCTGACCCTTGCATTTAAGGCGGTATCGCGCGTTTGCGTCGAGAGCCTTTACAGGCAGCCTGTCCGCTCCCTCGGACGCGGTACACAGCTTTTGAAAATGCCCTACTATGTGCTCTAAGCCGTCATGAGCCGAGCACTGCCAGTGCACCTTGTTGTCCTTGCGCTCGTCAAAGCGGTAGAATCTGCCGTATTGGAGCGTTCTGCGATGGGCTTTATAAAACGCTATCTGCTCGCGGATCTCCTTGAGCTCCACCGGTGTCATGAATTTTAGCTCCAGCTCATAGCCGAGTACGCCGAACGCTGCGACATTAAAGCGCGTTGGCAGCGGGGTCTCGCGCAGGGTCTGCTGATGCGGAGCGGCGGAGACATGTGCGCCCATGGTCGATTGCGGGTAGAGATATGACAGCCCCGACTGAATGTCGAGCCGTTCGATGGGGTCGGTGTCGTCAGACGACCAGACCTGCGGCGAATAGCACAGCATTCCGAGGTCAAAGCGGTTGCCGCCCGAGGAGCAGCTTTCAAAAAGGATGTGAGACCGCGGGGTGAATATGCGGTCAAGCACCTCGTAAAGCCCTATGATATAGCGGTGGACAAACTCGCCCTGATTTGAAAGGCTCTCGGAATACGCGTCGGACATATGCCTGTTCATATCCCATTTGACATAGCTTATCTTTGCGCTGTCAAGAACATTTCCGACGCTTTCAACGATATAGTCGCGCACCTCTTTGCGCGTAAGATCGAGCAAAAGCTGATTTCTGCCGAAGCACGGCTCGCCGGTCGGCGGCTTTATCGCCCAATCAGGATGGGCGCGGTAGAGGTCGGAATCGACATTCACGCTCTCCGGCTCAAACCACAGCCCGAATTTCATGCCCAGCTTTTCTATGCTGCCGGCAAACTCTCCGAGACCGCCCGGCAGCTTTCTCAGATTAACATTGTAATCACCCAGCCCTGCCGTGTCGCTGTTTCGTGCGCCGAACCAGCCGTCGTCAAGGACGAAAAACTCCACGCCGAGCTTTTTCGCTCTGCGTGCCAGTTTCAGGAGCTTCCCGCGGGTGAACTTAAAAAAACAGGCTTCCCAATCGTTTATGAGCACCGGACGCTCGATGTTTTTCCAATCGCCGCGCACGATGTGGTTGTTGACAAAGTCGTGAAAATTTGCGCTCAGGCCGTTAAAGCCATGCTCGGAGAAGGTCATGACCGCCTCGGGCGTTTCAAAGCTTTCGCCGCTTCTGAGCGTCCAGTCAAAGCAATGCGGATTTATGCCAAGCTGTACGCGCACAAGGTCGTGATTTGACTTTTCCACAACGCCGAAGTGATTGCCGCTGTAGACAAGGTTAAAGCCCCACGCTCTGCCGCTGTCCTCATTCGTGTGCTTTTCAGACAGCAGGAAGCCCGCATTGTGGCGGTTTGAGGATGAGCCCGTTGTAGAGGAGTTTACATACATCCCGTACTCCACGGGGCGGATATGCCGGTGGGTCTCCTTTATCCATCCGCCGTCGAAGCTGTGCATGAGAAAGCCGCGGTCGAGCATATCGACGCTCATACTCATTATGCGCCGTATTGAAAGCTCGGCGTCGCAGAGGTTTTTCAAAACGCAGCGGCGTGCGATGACATTGTCGGCGTAAAACACCGTGTAATACAATGTCAGCTCAACCGCTCTGTGCCGTTCGCGCATATGTATAACGAGCGTTTCGGCGGTGTTTTCGTCGTCATAGGCATTCGGCAGGCTCTGCATGGGAACGCAGCCGGACACTATCTCGTGCTTTTCATAGAGAAAATCCGAGGAAAAGCTGCCGTCGGGCATTTTGACCTCGATTGGCGTCTGCCGGTAGTCTCCCCTGCCGACGCCCGACCACTCAAGGCACAGGTTATCAAGGCAATAGCTGTCATCGGACTTATCATACATAACGCTGCTGCCAAGCTGAATATCGTGCTTTACCGAAAGCGCCTCGGCATCCTCCGCCGGCACGCGCTCGCCATAGTAGATATGCTCAAGGTGCTTGAATTTGGTCACGCGGAATATGTAGCTCGTGCTCTCGGTATTCAGGGAGAACACATTGTTTTTAAATTCTATGCTCATCGTATCACCTCTCAACTGTTGTACCGTCGATCGACGGTATGGAAAAATGATACCACATCTTTTACCATGTTACAAGTCATTGTCCCGCTGCTCCGGCTTATGCCTTTTTCCAAACAGCGACCGAACGGCGGTTATGAGAAACGATGTCGCAAGCACAAGACCTATCGGCAGAACTGCCGCAAATATTATCATTTTCACTTATTTCACCCCCCACATTGCTATCCTGCGCTGTGGAGATAATAAAAAATCCTTTTAATTATTGCCATTACAGCCTATTGGTGATAGAATGTATTGGATTTTGTAAAAAGAGGTACCCTAAATGCTGACTGTTAACGATCTTTCGATAAATTTTGCGGGCAATGTTCTTTTCTCCCGCGTTGACCTGCAATTCACTGCCGGCAATTGCTATGGCATTATCGGCGCTAACGGTGCGGGCAAATCGACATTCATAAAAATTCTCTCCGGCGAGCTTGAGCCTTCGACCGGCAGCGTGAGCATTGCTCCAAAAAAGCGTATGTCGGTGCTTAAGCAGAACCAGAATATGTACGATGAGTACACGGTCATGGACACCGTTATCATGGGCAATCAGCGGCTTTACGATTGTGGCAAGGAAAAGGACGCGATATACGACAAGCCCGACTTCGACGATGCCGACGGCATACGCGCAGCGGAGCTCGAGGAGGAGTTTGCCGAGCTCGGCGGCTGGGAAGCCGAATCGGATGCAAGCAGGATACTTCAGGGGCTCGGCGTTTCGCCGGACTTCCACACAACGCTCATGCGCGACATGGATCCGCGAATGAAGGTAAAGGTGCTGCTCGCGCAGGCGCTTTTCGGCTCGCCCGATATTATTCTGCTCGACGAGCCGACGAATAACCTTGACCTTGCAAGCGTTGTATGGCTCGAGGATTTTCTCATGGATTACGAGGGCACGGTGCTCGTCGTTTCACATGATCGCTACTTCCTCAACAATGTCTGCACTCATATCGTTGATATTGACTACGGCAAGATAAAAATGTATGTCGGCAACTACGACTTCTGGTACGAGTCGAGCCAGCTCATGCAGAAGCTCATAAAGGATCAGAACAAAAAAGCCGAGCAGAAGATCGCCGAGCTGCAGAGCTTCATATCCCGCTTTGCGGCAAACAAGTCGAAGTCCCGTCAGGCGACCAGCCGCAGGAAGCTTCTTGACAAGCTCACCGTTGAAGAGCTCCCCGCCTCCGGCAGGCGCTATCCGTGGGTAGGCTTCAAAGCCGACCGCGAGCCCGGCAAGGACAGGCTTTTCGTCACCGAGGTCAGCAAGACCGTTGACGGCGTGAAGCTTCTGAATAACATCAGCTTCATCGTCGGCAAGGAGGATAAAATCGCAGTTATCGGCAAAAATGAGCTTGCCGTTACCATGCTGTTCAAGATTCTCATGGGCGAGGAGGAGCCCGACTCCGGCACCGTGAAATGGGGCGCCTCGACCACTCAGGCATACTTCCCCAAGGATCACAACTCATATTTTGAAAACTGCGACTATGACCTCATGGACTGGATGCGCCAGTTTTCCGAGGACAAGCGCGAGAGCTATCTGCGCACCTTCCTCGGGCGTATGCTCTTCTCCGGCGACGATGTTTATAAGCCGGTAAAGGTGCTCTCAGGCGGCGAAAAGGTCAGGTGCATGATAAGCAAGATGATGCTCTCGGGCGCAAACTTTCTCGTGCTCGACCAGCCGACAAACCATCTCGACCTTGAGAGCATTGCCGCTCTCAACAACGGGCTTGAGGCATTCAAGTATAACATAATCTTCTCAAGCCACGACCATCAGCTCACGCAGACGGTCGCAAACCGCATAATCGAGATAACCGACGACGGTATTATTGACCGCATGTGCACATTTGATGAGTACATGGACCTCACCGGCATGGAGCAGCAGACCCGCTGAGCACAGCGGTGTGCCTATGTTCTCTTTCTTCGCAGATCATGCATATGTGCAAGGATATATAAAAAGCTGCTCCCCGCGATGGGGAGCAGCCTTCAGATCGTAAGTCCCGATTTTCGCAGAGCTTCTCTGCTCAGCTCGGAGAACGGTATGACCGGATGCGGTGTTTGCGGATGCTCGCGCAGCAGCTTTTCCATCCACACCATGTCGTACCAAGTGTCGAATTTATAGCCGCAGCGGTAAAACCTGCCGACCATGCGATAGCCGAGGTGGGCGTGAAATTCGGCGCTGTTATTGCTAAGGTGCTCGTCCGGCGTATCAGTCCAGCCAATGCAGGCTTCGAGGTTAATTATCCCCTGCTCGCGCGCAAGGCCTTCAAGCGCCGTGTAAAGCGTTTTACCGACACCCGAATGGCGGCGGTCAAGGCGAAGATATATCGTCGTCTCAGCCGACCAGTCATAAGCCGCTCTGCCGACGAACGGACTCAGATACGCATAGCCCAAAAGCTCTCCGCCGCGCTCGGCGACCAAATAGGGGTACCTACCCTGACGCGCGCGCATTCTGCGCGTAAACTCCTCAAGGCTCGGCACCTCGGTCTCAAAGCTTATGGCTGTATCCTCGACATAAGGAGCGTAAATTTTAAGTAGCTCCGGCGAATCCGCCTCGTTTGCGGTGCGAATTATTACATCACTCATCACTGCACCTCCCATAGATATATGCCATACGGCGCATTTTTTTGGCAAGCTCCGGCGTTAGGGCATCCGGCTCCATGCGCCAGCGCCAGTTGCCGTAGGGCGTTCCGGGGGTGTTTATGCGCGACTCGGCACCGAGCGCGAGATAATCTTGCATCTGGGCGATGAAAAGCCCTGCGCGCGACCGCAGCCCGCAGCGGAGAACTGCTTGGCAGACATCATCGCTTCCGAGATACTCCTCGGCAAACGCAAGCTGATCATCGGATGCTTCATCACGCCATCCCGCGAGCGGCATATTGTCGTGCGTTCCCGTGTAGCACACGCAGTTTTCGGGGTAATTATGCGGCAGATAGTCGCTGAGAGTTTCCGGATCGAAGGCAAATTCGAGAACCTTCATGCCCGGCAGACCGCTTTCCTTGAGAAGCTCGTGCACTTCTGGCGTCAGCGTTCCGAGATCCTCGGCAATGAATTTCACATTACTAAACCACGCCGTGAGCCTGCCCACAAGGTCGAGCGCCGGTCCCTTGCGCCACTGTCCGTTTTTGGCTGTTTCCGAGCCGTATGGCACCGCCCAGTAGCTCTCAAAGCCGCGAAAATGGTCGATGCGCAGAACATCATACAGCTTTGACGCGCCGTCAACGCGGCGGATCCACCAGCCGTAGCCATCGTCGCGAAGCCTGTCCCACGCGTACAGGGGATTGCCCCAGAGCTGTCCCTCGGCGCTGAAATAATCGGGCGGCACGCCTGCCACCGCGGTGGGCACATTATCCTTATCAAGCTCAAAAAACTCCGGTTCCGCCCATACATCGGCGGAGTCGAGAGCAACATATATCGGCATATCGCCGATGATGCCTATCCCCTTTTTGTGGGCATAGGCGCGGAGCTTTTTCCACTGGGAGAAGAAAAGATACTGAACATATTCGCAGCTTAGTATCTCATCCTTGAGGAGCTCCGAATAATGCTGCACCGCCTCGGGCGAGCGCAGCCTTATCGGCTCGTCCCACTGAATCCACGGCAGCATGGAAAAATGCTTTTTCACCGCCATGTACAGCGCATAGTTAAAAAGCCATGACTCGTTTTCCGCGCAGAACGCCGAAAACGCCGCGTCGTTGCGCGCAAGTCCCCTGCCCGCGGCAATAGCCAGCAGGCAACTGCGGTGCTCATACATAGTGCCGTAGTCAACGCAGTCTGACACACTCCCCCAGTTTACCGACTCGACCTCGCTTTTTGTGAGAAGCCCATCGCGGACGAGTTCGTCGAGGTCTATGAGATAGGGATTTCCCGCAAACGAAGAAAAGCTCTGATACGGCGAATCGCCGCAGCCGGTGGGGCCCACGGGCAATATCTGCCACCACGACTGCCCCGCCGAACGCAGAAAATCTATAAAATCATATGCCGCGCTGCCGAGGGTTCCTATACCGTGCTTCGACGGCAGCGACGGCACCGGCAGCAGCACTCCGCAGCTTCGTTTGATGTCCATATTGTCTCCTTAGCGATACTCAGCCGTTGGCCAGTATCAGCATGAACAGCTCAAGGTTGATGTTCGATTTATTGCTTACCGGTTTAAGGTATATATGTCGTTCAACATTATCCGTTTTGCTCGTTATCTCGGTGCCGTCGGAATTGTAGGTAAACAGGAAGGTCGTCGGCTCAAACGGGTTTCTGGCATAGGATGCCTCAATGGATGTAAGCGTGCCGTCGGTGTAGGTAAAGTTCTTTACATACGCAAGTTCTTTCCTGTATTGCTCTACATTGCCGCCGTAATCGGCGCCGTCATCCTGGAGCCAGTAAGCCGTGGCTGTTATGAGCTCGCCGGTCTCATTGTACTCATAAACGATCTGCTCATAGGGCTTGCTGTCCTCGTCGGTCCAGTATACGGCAGCCTGCACGATCCTGCCGCTGTCATCATATGTGTAAACTACTCGGGATGAGACCTCGGTGGTGTCGTTATGCTCATTTGCCGTTATCGTCTTTCTATCCAGATTGTATGTAAATTCGGTGCCGCCGTTGGCGTGGTAGTTCGTATCTATGTCGCTGGATGTCCACTTTATGCTGGCGGGAGTTCCGTCGTCGTTATATGTGTATACATACTCGTAGTTCTGCTCGAAATCTGCGTGGTCGATCTTATCTATAACATAGATCTTTTCCTGCCCGAGCAGGAGATACGCCGCAACTGCCGCGGCAGCGATAACTATAACGGCAGCTATTATAATGCCGATGAGCTTGCCTTTATTCTTTTTGGGCGGCACATAGTCAAGATCCCAGCCGCAGTTGAGGCAATAGCGTCCTCTGCAATCATTTTCGGCTCCGCATTTTGGACAGATCATATCTTTTTCTCCTATACATATATATTACATTATTTCTCCTGTACTTATTATAACGGCATTGTTCCTATAGTGCAAGCATTAAGCGTATGCACGGGAGCGCGTTTAATTCACTCAGGACTGCCGTCAGCATTACACAAGCGGTGACAAGCAGCACCGCAATTATCAGAAGCTTTCTCAGGAGCCTTCGCTCCTGCTTTTTTATTTTTTCGTTTTCCATTTACCGTCCCCCCCTCTCACACATTTATATATGTTCTGAGGAACGGTAATTTGTTAATTGGAGTTGTAAATTACCTCGGTATGTTCTATAATCCTTAGCCGAAAGAAGGTGAACGCAGGAAATGACTTCGCGACAAAGCCAAATGCTTGAGGAGCTGTTCAGCGAGACCTATATGCCTCTTGTTATGTATGCCTACAGCGCACTTCAAAACAAGGAGTTTGCTGAAGAGCTTGCTCAGGATGCATTCTCCGTCGCCTGCGTTAAAATAAACGAGCTTGAGGCAAGTCCGAACCGGCAGGGCTGGCTTATGAACGCGCTCAAGCACCTGATCCGCAACTATCGCCACACTATGGCGGTGCGAAGCAAAATAGTCGGCTCCGTTTTGGATATTGACAGCGTTGAGGTCGGCGTAAAGGATGACATTTCATTCGCTGTCAGCTATCACGGCGTTTTGAGCGACGATGATTTTCTTCTGCTGAAATTCACCGCGCTGTACGGCTTTACCATTGAGGAAGCCGCGCTTTTGATGGGCATAAGCAAGCATGCCTGCGCCAAGCGCTTGCAGAGGGCGAAGGAAAAGCTTCGTCGAAACCTGTAAATAAATTGTTAACACGCAATGTTCTTGTCCAAAAATGCGGTTTTCGTTACATATGTTCAGTGAGGGGGTAATTCTATGTCTCCTATCGACAAGGCAAGTTCGAGCTGCTCGAGCTTCGTTGAGCTCAGTACGCAAGAGCTTGAAAAAATATTATATGACGATTCAGTCATGCCGGACGGTGGCAGATCCGACGAGGAGCTGCTGTATATCGCCGGTATTCTTGCCGAGCGCGAGACTGCTTCTCCCTCAGTCGGTTTCCAAGACAGCCGTTTTGCCTGGGAAAGGTTTCGGAACGAGCATCACGCATTTGACGAGAAGAAGCACCGATCGCGACGGTCTCTTTTCAGAATGGGTCTTGCCGCTGCCGCAGCCATTATCCTGCTGATTGCCGGTGTGCTCTCTGTTTCCGCGCGCGACATGGGGCTAAGGCGGGTTATCGTTAACTGGACGGATGATAATTTTGAGGTGTATCTTCGCGCCGGCGGCGATGTTTCAGACTATCCGACCAACACTCCAGTTCCGGTGGCTTCGCAGTTAGAAAAGCTGCAGCAGGATATGATTGATCGTGGACTCAATACGGCTTGTCTGCCCACATATTATCCCGATGGGTATACAGTTTCCGATTATGAATGTCTTGACTCAGCATCATTTAGCTCGTTCTGTGTGGTGCTAACAATAGGCACAAGCGACATTGACGACTCGCACTATTCCATCGCATACACTTCCTATAAGAAAAATTCCGCCAGTTACGGAGCAAATTATGTATTTTCAAAAGACGCGGGCGAGCCGGAATTGTACGAGCACGCAGGCAGGACATATTACATAACCAGCAATCTGGGCAGATATTATGCCGTTTGGATAGAAGGAAATTCCCTCGGCGAGATAAGGGTAGGAACCGACAAGAGCGAATTGCTCAAAATTATTGATTCAACGCACACAGGAGGCAATTAATGAAAAAGTTCAGAGTTCTTTTGGCTTTTGTTCTTGTTTTTACAATACTTGCGGGAGTTCCCGCAGCTTTGGCAGCCACCGAACGAAGCAGCCAGTTTTATAGTAGTGTTTACGCAGATGTTGATAAGTTAGACAGCGGCGTTGCAGAGGTTTCTTTTACTGTTACCGGTTTACACAGGATGAAGATGATTGGCGTTAAGGAGATAAAGGTCTGCAATTCTTCGGGCGGTGATCTGAAGCACATTTACTATACCGATTCCGGCTACAGCAATCTCATGTCTTCGAATAAAATAACTTATGCGTCTAAGGCAAAGTTTACCGTTCCTTCGGGTCACGAGTATTACCTTGTTGTATACTTCTATGTTAAGGACAGCTACGGTGCAAGCACGAAGCCCTATATAACAGATTCGTTCAGGGCTTGACCCACCTACCACAGTTTGCAAGGTATAGGCGCGCATTTCCGAACTATGTATACCACAAAATACACCTTAGTTCCTCCAACGCGCTCTATACCATTGTATGAGACCTCTCTTCCGATGACCTCGGGGAGAGGTCTTTTTCATTTTGGGTATGGATTTTTTGCCGAGGATAATATAGAATATCTTGAAAACAGTTTACGGAAGGTGCGCGTTATGGATAAGCATGAGATCACGCAGCTTTTGACCGGCGTTGCCGACGGCAGCATATCGCCCGAGGGCGCGGCTTTGAAGCTGAAAATGCAGCCGTTTAAGGAAATTGAAGAATACGCAAGGATCGACCTGCACCGCGGCATACGCCAGGGCGTGCCGGAGGTGATATACGGCGCGGGCAAAACGCCGGAGCACATTGTAGGCATAGCAAAGGGCATGCTCGAAAGCGGGCAGAAAAGCGTTCTGATAACGAGGATAAGCGAGGAGACCGCGCAGTTTATACAGCGCGAGCTGCCTTTAAATTATGATAAGCTCTCCAAAACCGGCACCATCGGCGGTATGCCCGAGCCCACCGGCAAGGGCACGGTCGTCGTAGCGACCGGCGGCACGAGCGACATTCCCGTCGCCGAGGAAGCTGCCATAACAGCCGAAATGCTCGGAAACCGCGTTGTGCGGCTTTACGATGTCGGCGTTTCGGGTATTCACAGGCTTCTGTCAAACCTCGAGCCCATAATGAGCGCGCGGGTGATAGTCGCGGTGGCAGGCATGGAGGGGGCTCTGCCCTCGGTGATAGGCGGTCTTGCCGACTGCCCCGTTATCGCGGTGCCCACGAGCGTGGGCTACGGTGCCTCGCTCGGCGGCGTTGCAGCGCTTTTGTCGATGCTCAACTCCTGCGCAAGCGGCGTTTCGGTGGTTAACATCGACAACGGCTTCGGCGCGGGCTACATGGCAAGCATGATAAATCATCTGGACTGATAATATGGAGCTTAAAGATTTTTTTGCGGTCAACCGCAGGGTCGCGCTTGCATTTTCCGGCGGCGCGGACTCATCGTATCTGCTGTACGAGGCAGTTAAGAACAATGCGGATGTAACGGCGTACTATGTCCGCTCGCAGTTTCAGCCGCAGTTTGAATTTGAGGACGCAAAAAGGCTGTGTGCCGAGCTCGGCGCGCGCCTGAGCGTTATAGACGCCGACATCCTGTCCTGCGCCGCCGTTGCCGCTAATCCACCCGACCGCTGCTATCACTGCAAAAAGCAGATAATGGGGCTTATTCTCGCGCAAGCCGCGCGCGACGGCTATGACATTCTCATCGACGGCACGAATGCTTCGGACAGCGGCGGCGACCGCCCCGGCATGAGGGTGCTGAGCGAGAAAGGCATTCTGTCTCCGCTCAGGCTGTGCGGCATCACAAAGCCGCTGGTACGCGAAAATTCAAAAGCCGCTGGTCTGTTTACATGGGATAAGCCCGCCTACGCCTGCCTTGCAACGCGGGTGCGCACCCGCGAGTGCATAACGGTGGAAAAGCTGCAAAGCATTGAAAAAAGCGAGGATTTTCTGTTTTCACTGGGCTTTACGGATTTTCGCGTTAGGTGCTCAAACGGCTCTGCCCTGCTGCAATTTACAAAGCCGCAGTTGGATACTGCGCGCGAAAAGCTCCCGCTTATAGAGCGTGAGCTGAGGAAATACTTTGACGGCGTTAGGCTTGACGATGTGCCGAGGGAGGCAAGCGTATGAAAACTCTCTACATTGACTGCGGCATGGGCTGCGCGGGCGATATGCTCACCGGTGCGCTGCTCGAGCTGCACCCCGATCCTGAGGCGTTCATAGCCAAAATGAACACCGTTTTCGGCGGCAGAGCGGTCATATCGGCAAAGCCCGACCGCAAGTGCGGCATTAAGGGCACGCACATAACTGTGCTCATTAACGGCGACGAGGAGGGCAAGCCCATAACGCACCATCATGAGCACACGAGCATTTCCGAGATACTGCAATTTATCGAGGGCACTCCCCTGCCCGACGAGGTGCGCGAAAACGCCATAGCCGTTTACCGGCTCATCGCCGATGCTGAGGCCGCCGTTCACGGCGGTGCGGTGGAGAATATACATTTTCACGAGGTCGGCTCGATAGACGCGCTTGCTGATGTTCTGAATGTCTGCCAGCTCATGTATGAGCTCGCGCCCGAAGCGGTGGCGGCATCGCCGGTGAATGTCGGCGGCGGCACCGTTAAATGTGCGCATGGCGTTATACCGGTTCCCGCTCCGGCGACCGAGGTGCTGCTGCGCGGCGTGCCCTGCTATGGCGGGGAGATAAAAAGCGAACTGTGCACCCCGACGGGTGCTGCGCTGCTGCGGCATTTTGCAGTGAGCTTCGGCTCCATGCCGACGATGCGCGTTGACCGCTGCGGTTACGGCACCGGCACCAAGAGCTTTGAAACGGCAAATGTGCTGAGGGTGATGCTCGGGCAGTGCGAGGATATGCACGAAACGGTGTGCGAGCTTTCGTGCAACATCGACGATATGACGGCGGAGGAGCTCGGCTTTGCCATGGAGCGGCTGTTTGAAGCCGGTGCGCTGGATGTGTTTTTCACAAACGCCGGCATGAAAAAATGCCGTCCCGCAGTCGTTCTCACCTGCCTGTGCAGAGAAAATGTGCGCGGCGACTTATTAAGGTGTATTTTTAAGCACACCTCAACGCTCGGCGTGCGCGAGCGCGAGTGCAGGCGATATGCGCTCGGCCGCAGCTTCCGTACCGTAAAAACGCCGCTCGGCGAGGTGCGCATGAAGGTGTCCGACGGCTTCGGCGTGCACAGGGAAAAGCCCGAGTACGATGACCTTGCACGCATATCCCGCGAAACCGGACTGAGCATTTCCGAAATAAAAAATACTATCGAAAAAGGCTGATCAAAAGCATAGTCCGAATAAGAAAACATGGATCATCCCCCGCAGGCAATGTCTGCGGGGGATAACTGCAATGGTCGGCTTCCGTGGCGTAATCGCCGTCGCGTTCTCCACGACATCGGCGGCAATGTCATTTGCCATTTCCGCAACATCGGTATAGCGCAGCTCCGGCTCGTTGAGAATATACCTGCCCAGCTCGTTTAGGCGCTCCGTTATGTCGTTCGGCTTGAGGTCTGTCTCGCTCATGTCTATAACCTCACGCACGAGTCTCTGCACATCGCCCTTGCGTACCGTCCTGACCGTTGTGGGCTTGGTCTGACCCTTCCAGTATTCAAGGCGCTCACGCAGTTGCTTGTTCTGCCGCCTGAGCTCGTTAAGCGTCTCCGGCTCGCGGGAAAATTTCTCGTTGACATTCTTCTCGGTATTGCGTACACTGTTCTCATAAGTAGACTTGATGGGCGAGCTTTCAGCGTTCGGCGCTGCCTCTGTCGGTTTAGAGTCTGCTTTTTTTATGTTGAAAACAAACTCTCCACCATTGGGCAGCAACACACGATGCGCATGGTAGTGATTTTTGGATGTTATGGTAACTACAACCGCCATATTGCCTCGCGTCTCATTCACTACTATTGGTGCAGCAATCGTGATAGAGCCTCTTTTGCGCTCTTTATGATCTGCAATGCAGTGAGATCGGAATGGTCTGTGCGCACCATAACGGTTTTGCTTTTGGTGTCAACAGCGCCTCTGACGCTGCCGCCCTCGAAAAATGTGACCTTGTAGCCGTAGCTCTCCGCGAGCCTGCGGCTATTTTTCATGTCCTCGGTCTCTTCTCCGGTGTGGTAATAGGCGTTTTTCTGCGTTACGCCGTTATAGACTGCTCTTTCCCCAGCTTTGCCCTGAGCTGCTGTACTGCCGTCAGCACCGGAACATTTCTGAGGGCGCGGCAGCTTATATTATTTTTATCTATTTTGACTATGCAGTATTATCTTGACAATGGCAGGTAATAATCTATAATGGTCTTGTAAGGTTGTTAAATTAATAACCAAGTTGAAATAACAAGGAGGCAATTATATGGATCGCAAAATTAGAGTCGTTCAGTATGGTGCAGGCAAAATGAGCCGCTATCTGATGCGCTATGTCATCGAGCATGATGGCGAGCTGGTCGGCGCATTCTGCCGCAATAAGAGCCACATCGGCAAGGATGTTTCCGAGATAATAGGCAACGGCTTCCCCCATGTCGGCGTTACCGTTGAAAATTCCGCAGATGCCGATAAGCGCATTGGCGAGCTCAAGCCCGATGTCTGCATTATCGCAACACGCAGCACAGTTGCCGAGTTGGAAGATATTTTTACCATTTGTGCAAAGCACGGTGTTAACGCCATCACCACCTGCGAAGAGGCGCTGTACCCCTGGAACTCCTCCCCCGCCCTCACCGCAAAGCTTGACAAGCTGGCAAAGGAAGGCGGATGCACGCTCACAGGCGTCGGCTACTGCGACCTGTACTGGGGCACGATGGTGACAAATCTCGCGGGCTCCTCGCACAAGATAACCAAGATCGAGGGCAGCAGCTGGTACAATGTCGAGGACTATGGCGTAGCCCTTGCGGAGGGTCACGGCGCGGGGCTCACGATAGACGAGTTCAACAGAACCATAGGCTGCTACAACGAAACTCCGTCGGATGAGATGAAGGAGCTTGTTGAAAGCGGCAAGTATGTCCCCTCGTATATGTGGAACCAGAACGGCTGGCTGTGCAGCAAAATGGGGCTGCACATCACATCGCAGACGCAAAAATGCATCCCCTGCGTTGACAAGGAGGACCTCAAGTCCGAGACCCTCGGCATGGTCGTTAAGGCCGGCAACGCTACCGGTATGCGCGCCATCGTGACCACCGAAACCGAAGAGGGCATCACGCTCGTGACCGAGTGCGTCGGCAAGATATACAATCCCGAGGAGACCGACAAGAATGTCTGGACGCTGTACGGCGAACCGGAGACCACCTGCATCGTCAATCAGCCCGCGACGGTGGAGCTTACCTGCGCAACGCTCGTAAACCGCATCCCTCAGCTTATCGACGCTCCCGCCGGCTATGTCACTACCGATCAGTTCCCGTACAACGAGTATATGGTCCACCCGATGAACTGCTATGTGAAGAGCAAATAACGATAAAACGAGCATCCGGACAGGCTTTCACCTGTCCGGATTTTTTGACATCATTCAATTCTTATCAGCTCTTCCGGCGGAATTTCGTGCCTACCGGTGCCCCAGCGCTCGGCGGCAATCTCCAAGACCTCGCCGAAGAGGTTTATATACTCCTCGGGTATCTTATCGAGCAGGGCAAACATATCCTTAAAGCTCACTGTATAAACGCAGTCAACATACTCTTGGTACGCCTTTCTGCCCTTTTCCGATACCTTGACAATGACGACCTTCTTGTTTTTGGTCGTATGATACTTTTCGAGCAGCCCCTTTTTAACGAGCTTTGAAACATTTTTTGAAAAAGCGCTCGTAGACATCGCCAGACGCTCGGCGATCTGAGCCATGCTCTGATTCATCTCTTCGTTTTCCAGAATGTACTCCATTACCTGAAGCTCCGGCGACGAGAATGACACATCGACCGCATAGTCGCCCTCTTTTTTATACATAGTTGCATATGCATTGCCGAACTTGATGATTTTTTCAACGATATAACGGTATTCGCCGAGCCATTCCAGTTTCATATAGTATGCTTCCTTTTCGGTGATTTTTCCCAGCTGAACCATCTCTTCCATCGGAACCAGTGA
>SFLE01000018.1 GCA_004553495.1 Clostridiales bacterium
GGGCAAGCTCTTGCACAGAGACCGCAGCCCTTGCACAGGTTCTCATTGATGGTTACCTTTACCATGTTGCTACCTCTTTTCTTTATTTTTGCTTTTTGCTATTTTATTAAACCGCTTTCGCGGGGTCGCGCAATTTTAATGCTTGAAGTTTTTCTGGGGATCGACCGTGTGCAGCCCGTACTTGATGTAGGAATCCCAGTCGCGGTGCATATAGACATCGATGGGAATGGGTCTGCCGATGTACTTCGGGTCGTGTCCCTCGGAAAGGAACTTGTCAAGCAGGTCCTTTTTGCCGGTGGTGTAAGCAACGGGGATGCCGGTGCGGTCCGACACCTCTTTGAGCATCTCATACCCGTCGCGCAGCTCCTCGACGCTTGTCTCGGTCGCAAGGTTTGTGTTATTAATCATGCCGGTTATCTGCAGTCGGGAATGCGCCTGCATACCCTCCTGAAGCCTTATGAGCTTTTCCACCGTTCCGGAAAGAGGACGGCGGATGTTAACGACATTGAGCACCTCGAGCGCGCCGGGCTCGAGATCGACGAAATCCTGATGGTATCTGCCGAGCGCCGTTGCGCCGACATCGTCGCCGCCGACATCGAATACGACCGTGTCCCAATCGAGGACGAACGCCGACGCGACCTCAGCCGGAAGCGAGAGCGTTTCGATACCCGAACAGGCATAGTTCGGAGACACCAGACGGATCTCCTTCTGCTCGACCATTTTGCCGCGCTCCGTGAGTCTGAAATAAGTGTTGACCATATCAAGGTCTATAAGCTCTGTCCTCTCGCCGCGGGCGGCAGCCTGTATAGCAAAGTTGAGCGCGAGCTCGCTCTTCCCGCTGCCATAGTTCCCGATGAGGACCTTAACATTCTTCATTGGATGACCTCCGTTCATTATATGAACGCACTGAAACGTATATATTGTAACATCCTGCAATTTTTCCGTCAACATTTCTGCTTGTTAATTTCAAGATTATTACCCGCAATAATCCACAAAAATTGTCCCGTTTTTTTGTATACTTAGTCAAATGAAATATTTTCATCCGCTTTTTGCTTTGCAATTGATGCATTATCGCAAATTATGCCGTCATTTTGTTTCTCAATTCAGGAAAATGCAATTTCAGCATGGTTTTATAAATTTTGATGCTTAAAATGTGCAGATGCGGCATTTGCCATATCTGCACATTTGTCTATCGGAGCATTCCGTATTTAATTTTTATCCTCTTTAGTTTAGACAGAAGCGGATCACTGAGAAGCCACAGGAAGATAACCGTGCCGGCGGCGTGGATGAGGTTGAACACAAGCCCCGAGGCGTACATGGCAAGCAGCGCCTTCCACGACACCGCCTGCGAGTACATAAACAGACTCCCCGTGTCAACGATAACGCCGTACACGATGAAAACGGAGAAAAATCCGTACAGCAGAAGCGGAAGCTTTTTTACCTCTTTGTCGTAAAATATGAGCCCCGCGAAAAAGCCCACGAGTCCGAAGCCGAGCATCTGCCACGGTGTCCACGGTCCCTGACCGAAGAAGAAGTTTGAAACGAGCCCTGCGGCGGCGCCGGTTATAAAGCCTGCCTCCGCATTGAAGGCGACCGCCGTTATTATGACTATCGCGCACACGGGTTTAAACTGCGGCGCCCAGTAAAACGCAGCCCTGCCAGCTACCGCAAGCGCCGTCATAACGGCGAGAATGACTATCTCGCGCGCCTGCGGACGCCTGCGCTCAAAGCGGGCGAAAAGCATTGCAAATGCAAGTAATATTATGATCACCGAGGTCAGGTAATACTGCTTGTTTTTCCACAGAGTGGTCTCAACGGCAAGCAGCGCCGCCGACAGAGCGATCGCTGCGGCGGAAACCCAAATACGGCGGCGGTTCACGGTCTCAGGCACTCTATGACCTCCTCGCACAGAATGGCGTCAGTCACGATGCCGCGGCTGAGCTTTGCTGCGGCGGTAGTGTAAAAGCAGTTTCCGGAGAAGAACTCGCGCGGCGCATTTTCGGTAACGATCCCACCTCTGAACAGCATGGCACACCTGTCCGAAAAGCGCGCGGCAAACTCGATATCGTGGCTCACGATGAGCACCGCCTTTCCCTGCTCCGCAAGCGTCCTTACGAGCTCTCCGAGACGCTTTTTCATCTGCCCGTCCATGCCCTTTGTGGGCTCATCGAGCAGCAGCACATCGGGCTCGGTCAGCAGCGCCTTGCCGAGGGCGAGCCTTTGCTGCTCGCCGCCGGATATATCGAACGGATGGCGCTTCAATATGTCTCCGAGCTCCATGAGCTCAATGATGCCGTTAACGCGCTCCTGCGGCGCGTTCATCTCCTTCAGCTCGTCGAGCACGGTGCTTCGCGCCAAAAGCTCGCGCGGATCCTGCGGCAGAGCCGCAATGCGGCTTCCGTTCAGCTTCACCCTGCCGCGATACGGCTTGAGCGTGCCAGAGAGTATGCCGACGGTGGTGCTCTTGCCCGAGCCGTTGCCGCCCACGAGCGAGAACACCTCGCCCCTGTGCAGCTTCAGGCTCAGTCCGCACAGCACATCGGGTGCACTTTTTTCGTATCTGAACCAGCATTCCTTCAGCTCTGCCGCCGTTTCCGACGGCTTGTGCGCAGTGCGGCTCGGAAGAGTTCTTTTCGGCTTGAATCCGGATATGAACGCCCTACCCTGCCCTATGGTCAGGGGCGCGTTTCCCTCGCCGCCGAGTGCCGAGAATATCCTAACCGCAGCCGGCATCGACTCAAACAACGGGCTGTCCTTTATCTCGAGCACCGTCTGCTCCGGAGCGCCGAACGCCACAAGCCTGCCGGAGTCCAAAACGGCGAGCTTGTCCGCCATGGAAAGAGCCTCCTCGAGCCGGTGTTCGGTCAGTATAACGGTCAGCCCAAGCTCGCGGTTGAGCTTTCTCAGAGCGGCGAAAAAGTCAGACGCCGCAATGGGATCGAGCTGGCTCGTCGGCTCGTCGAGAATGAGCACATCCGGATGCACAGCTACTGCCGATGCCAGATTAAGAAGCTGCTTTTGTCCGCCGGAGAGAGACTGCACCTTGCTCTCGAAGCTATTGGTCATGCCGAAAAAGCTCGCAGCCTCGGCAACTGCAAGGCGCATTTTATTCTGCCTCCAGCCGAGGCTCTCCGGTCCGAACGCCAGCTCGTGAAACACCTTGTCGGTGACTATCTGATCGTCGGGATGCTGAAACACAAAGCCTATGCGCTGCGCCTGCTCCTGCGCGGGCGTTTCGCTCAGCTCTCTGCCGAAAAACAGTATGCTGCCGCTTGCCGTGCCATGATCGGCAAGGCAGTTTTTCAGCCGGCGCAGCAGGGTGCTTTTGCCGCTGCCGGATGCCCCGCAAATGAGAGTTATCTCACCCTCGGGTATATCGAGCGTAATATTTTTGATAGCAGGCTCCTGCTCCTGCGGATATGTGAAGCTCAGATCGCGGATGCTGAACGCCGCCATATGTACGCCTCCCTTACTTCGGTAAAATGCGGGATAAAGCACAGCAGCGCAAACGCCGCCGTGCCGCACACGGACACGGGCGTTGCCGCGCTTATTATTATGCTCGGGTAATACCTTGCGTATATGCCCCCTGCGAGCACCGCGGCTATGACTGCGGCGGCTGCTGCAACCGTTATCGTCAGTGCCGCGGCATCGCGGGTATCGAAACGGTAAATGGAAAAGCTCGTGCGCCGTGCCGTGCCGTAGCCGCGGCTTTTCATCGAGTCGGCGGTGGTTATCGAGCCCTCGAGCGCCCAGCTTACGGCGACCGACAGTATCCTTGCGCTGTTTGAAAACCTGCGCGCTATGCCGCCGCTCTCGGTGCCCAGACCTATCTGGGCCCTGCTTTTAGAAATGTTGCGTATTTTTTCGCCGAACCGTGGAACGAGCCGCAGCGCCATGGAAAGCAGCAGCGATACTGAGGGGCTAAATTTTCCGAACAGAAACAGCAGCTTATCGCTCGTCATTATCTCGTTAAAGCACGCAAACCACAGTATCACTCCGGCAAACATCATCGAGGCGAAAACACCGTAGATAAGTGCCTCGCGCGTTACTGCATTGCCGTTGCTGAGGTAAAAAAGCGGGGTCTGTCCCGCGTTGTTGAACAAAGCGTTAAAAACGCCCATAAGCAGCATGAACGGGATGATACAGGCAAGCGTTTTCAAAAGCTTTTTCACGCCCTTGAGGATGCCGACATAGCTTGCCGAGGCAAGCAGGCTTATAAGCAGAAGCACCGGATGCATATAGAGCATCGTGAGTGTTAGCACCGCTATGAAATATGCCATTCCGACAAACGGGTGCAGGGATGAAAACGCTCTATTCATTGCATACCGCCCCCGACATCGGCTCCGAGGTCGCAGGTATAACGCCAGCGCACCACATCGCCGTCATGCAGCACATAGCGGCTGCAGCCGTAGTTGGGGAACCAGCCGTTTACGCTGTACATCCAACCTGAGGTCTCGCCGCAGTCAAACTCATACAGGTTGTGTATACCCTCGACATAGGCGCTGTTGTACCCGGGAGTGAACGATGCCTCGAGGTGTATCCCACGCTCGCGGCAGACGCGCTGCAAAAGGTCAAACACCGACTCGCCCTCGTAAAACTCGACCGTGACCGCGCCGAGAATTATCCCGTCGCGCGGGAGCACATCCAGCTTTGCCGGATCAAGGTTTTCAATATTATTCAGTATGGTCGTACAGTCTATGGATACGGTGCAGTGCAGCCTCTTTTCCGTGTCAACATCGGAATCCTCAGGCTCTACCGGCTCGGGCTTTCCCTCCGGTACCGGATCGGTACCGTATTTATCCCGCTCGGTGCGGCTGCCGTCGGAGAGCTTCACATCGGGCGAAGCCGTCTCCGGCGACGCTGTGTCGGCACGGACCGTATACTCGAAAACGCCGTCTATAAGCTTAAATGTAAGCGTCGTGTTATCGGTCCCCGTAAGAGCCGCTTCGCACAGGCGCTCGCCGTCGGACGCATAAACGCCCGCGCTTTGAGCCTCCCACTTTTCGGGCAAAGCAACCGACAATGTCGGCAAAAAGCCGAACGCTCGAGTGCTTTTAAGCTTTATGCTTACAGCGCCGGCTTCCCCCGCGCTTATCTCAAGCGCCATGCAGATATCCCGCTCCTGCGTTATATCCGCGCCGGAAACCGTCCATTTATATTCATAATCGCCGCTTTTTCCGTATACTGAGACTATATTCCCGCTCCGATGAAGCTCGGAGAGCGTCTGCGCGGTGACTATACCGTCCGAGCCGAGGTGAATGTCCTCGGCTAAATTTACTGCCTCCTCGTTCTTCATGCAGCCTGCAAGCAGGCTGCACAAGATCAGAACGCAGAGGAGAAATGCTATCATCTGTTTTTTCATTTTCAAGCTGCCGCGCGGTAGATAAAGGTCACTATCTGCGCCCTCGTGCACTCGTCATTCGGGCGGAAGCTGCCATCGGGGAAACCGTTTGTAATATCGCGTCCGGCTGCCCACATGACCGCTCCGTAGTAATACTCGCCTCCGGTGATGTCGGTGAAGCTGCGGTCGTGGTCATAGGTGTGAGTGCCCATGTAGCGATGCATGAATGTCACCGCCTGTGCGCGGGTGCAGGTGTCGTTAGGCGCAAACACCGTGTCGCTATAGCCGAGGGCTATGCCATTTTCGCTTGCCCAAATTATCGCGTTTTTGTAGTTTTCATCGGTGACATCGGTGAATTTGCACTCGCCGCTCACCGCGGGGGAGCCCGCATAGCGGTAAAGGAATGTGACTATCTGCGCGCGGGTGCAGGCATCGTCGGGCGCAAACACCGTGTCGCTGTAGCCGCGAACTATGCCCTCGGCACTTCCCCATGCTACCGCGTCGTAATAATAGCTCTTCTCGGAAACATCGGCAAAGTCCGACACCGTTTTTACTCCGATGCAGAATATATTGCCGCTGTCATTTTTGTAATAGAGATTGCCGTTTTTATCGGCTGAAACGCTCGAAATGCAGTAATTGCCGTATCCCGCGGCGTTGTAGAGCTCGGAAAGGCGCGTATCGCTTACATCATCCGCTTTGACCCTTATGAGCGAAATGCCACCGGGGGTCATATTATAGGTGCTGTAAAAATACAGGTATCCCGTGGTTTCGAGATAAGCCGTCGTAAGCAGCATTTCGCACTGCGGATAGCCGAGAAGCTCGACGCGGTTTTTGACTTCAAGCGTTTCCTTATCGGCGATAACAAAGCTGCCGCTTGAGCCGTCGTCGGTCATTCCGCTGCCGGCTCCGAAATACACATGATCGCCGTAAACGACCGGAGTTGATGTACTCTGACCGCCGATCGCTTTTGATCTGAGGTCGCTTATCGCTCCCGTGTCCGCATCAACTGCTGCCGAGCAGAGATAGCCGCCCTTTGTTGTGAAGTACACTCTGCCGTTATCCACGGTCACGCTGCTGCGCACATCGCCCATACCGGTGAGGCTGACGCTCGACACCGGCTCGACCTTTTCGCCGCCGACATATGTCTTTTTGAACGAAAGCAGCGAGCTTGTGCCGCTCGTGCCCTTTGCGCCGTCGTCGGTGCCGATTACGATATGATCTCCGACCTCGGCGGCTCCTGCCCAGTAAAAGCCGCCCATAACGGTATAGCTCCACTCAAGCTTGCCGGTCGCGGCATCTATGCAGACGAAGTTTGCGTCCTTATCCTCGTTGTTCCAGAAGCCGGTGTAAAGCTTTCCGCCGGCATACAGGATCGGCGAGAGCGACTGCCCTTTGAGAGCATCGTTATACACCCATTTGCTCTCGAGCGTTTTTTCGTCGAATGCCTGAACGGTGCCTTTGCCGAGAGGCGCAACGATCATACCGCCTACGATCGCCGCGGGCACGGTGCCGTAGCTCGGCGAGCTCTTCATAGCCGCGCTTTTAATAACACTTCCGTCAGCCGGATCGAGCTTAAACAGCGTTGTGCCGCTCATGACGATAATACCGTCATCCGCCACGGCGGGTACGCTGGGAGCGTTTTTCCAATCGGTGCCCAGCTTTTTTGCCCATTTAAGACCCGCGTTTTCCGGAATGGCGACATCCACCGTGTCGGCAAAGGCATTGGTGCACGGCATAATGAGGCTCAGCACCATCAAAACCGTCAAAATCAAACTCAAAGATCTTTTTTTCATACGCACCTCCGAGATGTTTATTTTTTATTATATCAGCTTTACCTTCGATTAACAACAAAAACTCCCCTCTCGGGGAGTTTCGATGTTATGTTTTCCACTTTTTGCAGCGGTTTGCGATGCGCCGTTTCTTCCGCACATTGTGTATAACGAAATACGCCGCCAGCAGCACCGCGACGGCGCACATACTGACTATCGCGTAGGTATCAACGCCGCCCTGGGTCTTGACCTGAAGCCACAGAGAGTCGGTAAAGCGGCTCGTGTCCTCGGAGAGGTTTAAAAACGCTCTGCCGTTAGACAGCGTTTCCTGCGAGGGATAGGCAATGTCGCTTGCGCTCGTCTCGGGATCCATATACTGCTTCGCCTCGGGGATGGGTGTCGAATAGCCGAGGTAATCGAGGTTCTCGCCTGCTATCTCGGGATCGCACAAAAAGTTTATATACGCCTCGGCAGCAGCCTTGTTCTGGCAGCCCTTGGGGATACACGCAGCGTCTATAAACAGGTTAAAGCCCTCCTTCGGGAAATAGAAGCCGAGGTCGGGGTTTTCCTGAGCCATGAGCAGATAGTCGCCCGCGTAGTACGGCGCTATCCACGCCTCCTCACGCTCCATTTTGCCGAATATCTGATCCATGACATAGCCCTGCACGAGCGGCTTCTGCTCAATGAGCTTATACGCCGCCGAACGCAGCTGGTCCTGATCCTCACTGTTTATGTCTATCCCCAGCATGAGCTCGGCTATGGCAAAAGCGTCGCGCGGGTTATCGAACATGAGTATCTTGCCGGAATATTTTTCGTTCCACAGCAGATCCCACGAGCCGAGATCGCTCTCGGAGACATACTTTTTGTTGTATATAACACCGACGGTGCCCCATGTATACGGCACGGAATACTTGTTTTCCGGATCGTATGAGGTGTTTTTATATGCATCGTCTATAAGCTCATAGTTGGGGATATTCGAGTAGTCGAGCTCCTCGAGCATATCCTCCTTTATAAGCCGCGCTATCATGTAGTCCGACGGGATTATGACATCATAGGTGCTGCCGCCGGTCTTGAGCTTTGTGTACATGGTCTCGTTGGAATCAAAGGTCATGTAGTTTACCTTGATGCCGGTCCTCTCGGTGAATGCTTTATTCACATCAATATAACCGTCGGTTCCGTCGGAGATATACTGACCCCAGTTATAGACATTTATCGTTACCTCTTCCGCGTTCGCCTTTACCGGCATGAGCGAAAAGAGCATCACCGCGCACAGCAGAACGGGTATTATTCTCTTCATGCGCCCACCTGCCTTCTCGCACGGAAAGCCCTGCGGTTTTCCTTTGTGCGCTTTGCATCGCGCTCCTGCAGGAGGTTCATGAGAACCATCACAATAAGTATCGCGGCAAACAGAAGCGTAAACAGCGCATATATCTTCGGCTGGAGGGGCTTTTTGGTGTAGTTATATATCTCGACCGGCAGGGTGACAAATCTCGGGCCGTAGACAAAGTAGCTTATGACAAAATCGTCAAGGCTCATGGTAAACGCCATGAGGGCGCCTGATATGATGCCCGGCGTTATCTCGTGGATAACGACCTTGTAAAACGCCTGCCACGGCGTGCAGCCGAGGTCCATCGCCGCCTCGCGCAGATTAGGATCCATCTGCCGCAGCTTAGGCATGACAGAAAGGATAACATACGGCAGGTTGAAGGTTATGTGCGCGATAAGGAGCGTTGCAAAGCCGAGGATGTTGTTTATCTTCATCACCGTTCCGACGAACGCGAACAGCAATGCCAGCGAAACGCCGGTGACGATCTCGGGGTTTGTGAGCGGAATGTTCGTAACGCCCATGGTGAATCTGCGCAGCCGCGGTCCCATCGAGTGGATGCCGAGCGCTGCGGCAGTACCGAGGATAGTTGCGAACACCGAGGACAAAAGCGCGATGATAACGGAGTTTAGCAGCAGCGGCAGAAGAACGCCGTCGCGGAAAAGCTCGGAATAGTTATCGAGCGTAAAGCCCTTGAACACCGCAATATCCATGCCGCTGTTAAACGAGCCGACGGCAAGGACTATCATCGGGATATACAGGAACAGCAGGACGATGATCGTAAAAACCTTGTTGAAATTCTTCACAGCGTTGCGACCTCCTCTTCCTCATCGCCGAAGCGGTTCATAACGCCGATGCAGACGAATATCATCACCATCAGTATAAGGCTTAGCGCTGCGCCGAGGTTTGGGTTATACGCCGTTTTGAACTGGCTTTCTATGACATCACCTATGAGCGTTGTGCCGGAGGAGCCGAGCTTCTGGGAGATGTAGAATGTGGAAACCGCCGGCACGAACACCATCGTAAAGCCCGAGATTATGCCGGGCACCGACAGCGGCAGGATAACGCGGCGGAACACATTCACGCTGTTACAGCCGAGATCCTGCGCAGCCTCAATAAGGCGGCGGTCTATCTTCATGATAACTGTGTAAAGCGGCATTATCATATACGGCAGGTAGTTATACACCATGCCCAGCACCACAGCGCCGTTGTTGCGGATAAGAGGAAGCGGCTGGAGCCCCAGCGAGGTAACGAAATTATTGATTATGCCGGTATCCTCCGTTAAAGCTACCCACGCGAGAGTGCGCAGAAGAAAGCTTATGCACATAGGAAGCATCACGAGCATATACAGAAATCGCTGCGTCGTCTCCTTGCAGTTTGCGATGTAATACGCCACGGGGTAGCCTATTACCATGCAGATAAGCGAGGAGATGAGCGCGAGCCATATGCTCTTTATAAGTATCGGCATATAGTTACCGAGGTTCGATATGTTTGCGAAGGTGAGCTCGCCCGTGGCGGCATCGGTGAACGCATAGTATGCAACGATGGCAAGCGGTACTATCGTAAACAGCGCCATCCATACGAGATAGGGCGCGGCAAGAGCTTTATTCTTCATCTTCGCCGCCCTCCGCAGGCTCCTCGCTCTCTTCATCGTCATCGGGATAGAGGTCGGGGTCGTCCATCTCGTCGTACTCGGCGGAGTAGGAGCTGTAGTCGCCAAACTGTCCGGAGTACTCGCTCTTGTGCATGATGTGGATATCCTCGGGCTCAAGGCGGATGCCGATATACGAGCCGACATCATAGAAGTCGGTGGTCTGTATGAGCCACTTGAAGCCCTTGAAATCTACTATGGTGTCATAGTGCACGCCCTTGAAGGTGACGGAGGTCACCGTTCCGCACAGGTGCCCGTCGTCGGGCGCGACAATGTCGATGTCCTCGGGGCGGATAACGACATCGACCGGCTCGTTTTTCTCAAAGCCAGCATCGACGCACTTAAATCTTCTGCCGAAGAATTTCACGAGCCTGTCCTCGAGCATAACGCCGTCGAGAATGTTGCTCTCGCCGATGAAGTCAGCAACGAACGCGTTTTTCGGCTCGTTGTAAATATCCTCGGGAGTTCCGATCTGCTGGATGCGTCCCTTATCCATGACAACGACTGTGTCGGACATGGACAGCGCCTCCTCCTGATCGTGAGTTACATATATAAAAGTGATGCCCATCGCCTGCTGGATGCGTTTGAGCTCGTTCTGCATATCCTTTCTAAGGCGCAGGTCGAGCGCTCCGAGCGGCTCGTCAAGAAGCAGCACCTTAGGACGGTTTACCAGAGCCCTCGCAATGGCGACACGCTGCTGCTGACCTCCCGAGAGCTGAGACACCTTGCGGTTTTCAAAACCCTTGAGGCTTACTATCTCGAGCATTTCGGTAACGCGGTCGTCTATCTCCTGCTCGGGAAGCTTTGCAAGGCGCAGCCCGAAAGCCACATTCTCATACACATCCAGATGCGGAAACAGAGCATATTTCTGAAAAACAGTGTTCACCTTTCTCTTGTGAGGCGGGACATCATTTATCCTCTCGCCGTCAAAAAGCACATCTCCGCCGGTGGGCTTGATAAAACCGCCGATTATTCTGAGCGTGGTGGTTTTGCCGCAGCCGGAGGGACCGAGCAGCGTGAGGAATTCCTTATCATTGAAATACAGGTTAATATCGTCTAAAACGATCTCGTCGTCAAACGCCATTTGACAGTTCACAAGGCGAATGAGTTCTTTGGACATTTATCCTCCCCCATTTCTTAAAATAAAATATGAGAAAGGACACCTCGGACCTGCGTCCGGAGTGTCCTTTGCATCGTGAACAATATACATAATAAATCCCGCAAAGTCAACAACTTTCCGCATTTTTTGCGAGAATTTTTCAAACGGTGTCAAGACTCGTGATACCAAAGTATTTTTCAGCAAAATCAACGGTTTTCACGGTGAAGGTTTTTCCCCTGAGGTACTCCAGAATGCCCGCGTCGGTCGAGAAGGCAAACTCGAGCTTATACGAGTAAAGCGCCTGTCCCTTTTCCGCGAAATTCTTGTTGAAGCGCTCGCTGCCGTACTTTCCGTCGCCCAAAAGCGGCATACCTGCGTGTGCCATCTGCGCGCGTATCTGGTGCGTTCTTCCGGTGAGCAGCCTGCACTCCATGAGCGACAGCGCACCCGCGGTCTTTATGAGCCGGTACTCGGTCACCGCAGTCTTTGCACCCGGCTCGGGGCGGTTTTTGACATACACCTGATTTTTCGCCGCATCCTTGAAAAGATAGTTCTCAAGTCTGCCGCGCGGCTGCTTGGGTCTGCCCTGCACGGCGCACAGGTAGTATTTTTCAATCTTCCTGTCGCGGATCTTGTCATTTAATATCCTAAGCGCCTCGGCATTCTTCGCCGCGATAACTATGCCGCCGGTGTTGCGGTCAATGCGGTTGCACAGGGCCGGTGCGAATGAGTTCTCACCCTTGGGGTCCCACTCGCCGTTCTGGGCAAGATATGCCTGAATGTTTGCGATGAGCGTGTTATAATCCCATGCGCCCGCGCTGTGGCACAGCACTCCCGGCTTTTTGTCGGCAAGCAGGATGTTCTCATCCTCGTAAACAATATTTATCCTCGGCTTTCCGACCTTGAGATACGCGTTTTCCTCGCGCGGCTTTTCAAAAAACTCATCGTTTATGTAAAGGCTCAGAACATCGCCCTCGTTAAGGCGAGTGTCGCGCTTTGCGCCCTTTCCGTTAAGCTTAATACGCTTTATCCTTATGTACTTTTGCAGCAGCGTTTCCGGCAGAAGCGGCACGGCTTTTCCGACAAACCGGTCGAGCCGCTGCCCCGCGTCGTTTCGCCTGACAGTCAATTCCTTCATATCGGGTATTATACACGCCGAGGCGCAAAAAAATCAAGCCCCCGAAGCTTTTCGGGAGCTTGATGATATATCTTAATGCTCAGTAAGCCTCATGCATACCCTTAATGGTCATCCATACCATGCCTGCAAGATAAGCTGCTCCGAAAATACCGATTCCTGCTAACATTACTGTGCGCTCCTTTCAAATTTAGGCGTCTAGTTAATTTCTCCTTGCATTTTTCATTATAGCTATTTCGCCGAAGAAATCAACTGTTTTTCACAAATCGGAGTTTTCGTTTTTGTGCATTATACACAATTGAAACCGTTTTGCAGCACCAATTTCAAAACTTGCAAAACCTGCATTCCTGCAATTTTGCAATATGCATACGCTCAGGCTTCATAATTCGTTTTTTTGCTGTCAAGCCAGATATTCGCCTCATTTTTGCAAGTTTTCATGCGTTGGCTATGCAAATTTGAGCTTTATCCTGAATGCGGCTTCAAATTTGCCTGCGATTTCGCCTCAAAAAAGCTGCATTTTTTCTTTACCTCGGCAGCGTAGCAGGTGCGGCAAATACCCGTGCGGCAGCGATTTGATAAGAGCTTGTTAAGAATTTCGTAAAAACGGTACAGCACCCGCACATTTTGCCGTGCAATTGTATCGGCAAGCGCTCCAAGGTGCCTTTGCCGCTTGCAAGAGCGGCGTCTGCCATTGTGCAAAAAAATCAGCCGTCCCTCAGGACGACTGATAAATGGGCTTATTTTCTTCTCCTGGAGCGTCCGCGATCGGCATACATGGGGTTTCCGGCAATACGGCTGTCCGACTCCTTCATAAACTGCTTGAGCTTATCTTCAAATGCCTGATCGCCCGTAGGCTCGGCGACCTGACCCGCCGGCTGCGCGGGCTTTGCCTCCGGTCTGGGCTGATGCGCCCTCTCGGGACGGCGGCGCTGCTCGGGCACACTTTCCTCGGTGCGCTTTATCGACAGGTTTATCTTATCGCCGTTTATGCCGATGACCTTGACCTTTACGGTCTGCCCCACCGACACATATTGCGAAATATCGCTTACATATGTATTCGCTATCTCCGATATGTGCACAAGACCGCTCTTGCCATCCGGAAGGTTTACAAAAGCGCCGAATTTGGTTACTCCGCTGACTTTACCCTCAAGGATCGCTCCGACTTCAGGCTGCATATGCATTTGACTCCAATCTTTAGTTTATATCTGTAAACACTGTTTCATCCGCGCCTATGAGCCTGAGCCTTTGACGAGCCTCACTCTCCGCGCCGGACGAGTCGGCTGCCGCCTCTATCCTGTCGCCGAGTTCCTGAGCCGTCTCCTGCGCCTGCTCTATCTCGGCTTTCAGCAGACTGGTCTGCTCCATCGCGTCTTTCAGGTCTTCCTTGATGTTTACCAGGTTCAGAATAGCATATACGACCAGTATCGTCAATGCCAGACCGACTATCGTCGTCGATTTTTTCATTCCGTCTCAAAACTCCCTTTTCGGTTTTCCTCATTAGCATTGTACAGCAGTTGGCGAATTTTGCAAAGAGTTTTTTGACGGTTTTTGAAAATATTCCTAATACTTTTCTTATCGGGCGGAAAATAACGGCGAAAAAGCCGGCAATTGCATCCAGCAGCTTCAAAACGGCAGGGCTCAAAAGCAGCATATACAGGGCAAAGCCCAGTATGACCGAGCACAGCATGAATATATGCATCGACCCTCCTCCTATGTCCATGCCGAGCGAAAACACCGATGCGAGAGAAGCCATCCAGAACAGCACATCCGGCACGGCGTTTGAGCCGGTCCTACGCCTTATCACGCGCATGACATCGTACAGACCGCCGAGCAGAAATCCGAGCATCACCGACGCCGCGACCTGCGCGAGCTGAAGCGAAACGGGAGTCTGCATTTAGCCGAAAAGCCGCTGCCAGAAGCCGCCCTGGGTCTGCTTTTCCTCATAGCTGAGCTCATTTATGACCCCCTCAACGCTGAGCTGACCAACATCAAGGCTTATCTTACCGATGTGCAGTCCGCTGCCGCGGACTATAAGGTCGCCCTGACTTGTGTTCATAACGATAACGGTCTCGTCAAAGCTCTCGACATCCTCAACACCGGTGACATTCATTCTGCACCTGTCCTCCATGCTCACGCTGTGCGCCTTCGCAGCCGGTGCTTTTGCTTTTTCATCATATGCCATAAGTACGCCCTCCCTTTTTGTACAAGCATATGACCCACGGATGTTAAAAATGCGCTCTTTCAGAGCGCATTTTCGTCTATAACGGTGATGCCGTGTTTTTTCAAAAGCTCCGCCGTTACTCCGTCGCCGGAGACTATGGTTCCGGTGAAGGTGCCGTCGTATATCGTGCCGCTGCCGCAGGAGGGGCTGTTTTTCTTGAGAATCGCCAGTTTCGCGCCGAAAAGCCCGGCAAGATACAGCGCTGCCTCGGCGCCCCTTTGAAACTGCTCAGTTACATCGGCTCCGGTTTTGGATACCACTCCTCCGCCCAGACGCTCAGACGGTGTGCGCGGCGTTGTAAGTCCACCGTAGCACTCGGGGCACACAGGTATGAGCTCATATCGCTCCCTGAGCATTTCGAGCGTTTCTTCGGGAAGCTTGTTGCTTTTCCCGTCGTATCTGCACCGCACGCCGAGCAGGCACGCGGATATTATAACCTTTTCCATCACCGTCTCCTCAAGCCCAATACCGCGCCGCAGATGCCGCCGATTATGTGCGTAAGCTGCGAAACATTGTCTTTGAGCATAACGCCGTCAACTATCTCGTTGCCGAGGTAGAGGATGAGAACGAGAATGAGCGTTATCGGGATATACCCGTCGCGCATACCGGCAAGGGATGCCATGACTATCATCATAAACACTATGCCCGATGCGCCCATGAGCATGGAGCCCGGGAACAGAAACCAGTAGATAACGCCGGACACGAGCGCCGTTATTATGATGGCGCTGAGAATGTTTCTGCTGCCGTATTTCTCCTCAAGCCCGGGACCCACGACGAGTATCATCATCATGTTGCCGATATAGTGACTGTAATCGGCGTGACCAAGGACATGGAGGATAAAGCGCGGGTATGTAAGAATATCCGCCAGCGACGAATGCCACACGCTGAAAAGATATGTGGTCGTCCAGCCGTCGGTGAGCTTGCCGAGGATAAGCGCGGCAAGCGAAATGAGTGCAAATGTCAGGGTGACCGGCGCATTATACTGAAGTCTGAAAAGTCTCTTCATTTGAGATTCTCCAGCGCGTTTTCGTAGTATTCCTTCGTTCTCGCGTCAAAGCAGACCATGCGCACGCGCTCTATCTCGGGATGCCGGCTCATGTATCCGGCTATGGCGCTTATCGCTATCTTTGCCGCCTTATCGAGCGGAAAATGATAAACTCCGGTTGATATGGACGGGAAATCAACGGTTTTGCAGCCGTTTTCCGACGCGAGGGTGAGGCAGCTCACATAGCAGGAGTTGAGCAGCGCCTCCTCGTTCTGCTTGCCGCCGTGCCATACGGGTCCGGGCGTGTGGATAACGAACTTTGCCGGAAGCTTATAGCCCTTTGTTATCTTTGCCTGACCGGTCTTGCAGCCGCCGAGGGTGCGGCATTCTTCCAGAAGCTCAGGTCCCGCCGCGCGGTGTATGGCTCCGTCAACCCCGCCGCCTCCGAGCAGTGAGCAGTTAGCCGCGTTTACGATGGCGTCGGGAGACTGCTTTGTTATATCGCCCTGAATTATCTCTATCCTGCTTTTTACTGTCTGATCCATATTCCACCTCAGAGTTTTTCTATATCTGCCGTGAGCTCGTCCACAGCCTCGGTCGTGGTAGCCCAGCTCGTGCAGAACCTCACCACCGCGCCGCCGTTGGGCAGATGCTCCTGAACGGAAAAGCTGTACTTTTCGCTCAGCGTGCCCATCTGCTTCTTACTCAGTATCGGGAAGAGCTGATTTGTCGGCGACGGGTATTTAAACGCGATGCCCTTTGCCGCGAACGCCTCGCGCAGTCGGGCTGCAAGCTCTGCCTCGCGGCTGCCGATTTTGTAATACAGCCCGTCGGTAAACAGCGCATCGAACTGAAGTCCGAGGAGTCTGCCCTTTGCAAACATCCCGCCGCGCTGCTTTATGATGTAGCGAAAATCGCGCTTTATGGCATTGTTTGTTATAACTACCGCCTCGCCGAAAAGCGCACCGTGCTTTGTGCCACCTATGTAAAACACATCGCACAGCCGCGCAAGGTCGGGCAGCGTGGGAGTTCCCTCGCACGCCAGCGCGCACGCAAGGCGCGCACCGTCTGCAAACAGGATAAGCCCCAGCCCGCGGCATACGCGGCTTATAGCCTCAAGCTCAGGCAGCGAATAAACTGTGCCCGTCTCGGTGGGCTGCGAGATATACACCATCGCAGGCTGCACCGTATGCTCAAACGACTCGTCCGCCCTGTGACGCAGGACATATTCCTCAATATCCGCGGCTTTTATCTTGCCGTTTTCGGTCGGCAGGGTAAGCACCTTGTGACCGCTTGCCTCTATCGCGCCGGTCTCATGCACCTCGATGTGCGCGGTCTCGGCTGCCAGAACGCCCTGATGCGGGCGCAGCGATGCCGCTATAACGGTGAGATTTGCCTGAGTGCCGCCGACGAGGAAATGCACATCGGCGTTGGGAGCTTTGCACTCAGCCTTTATTTTCTCGCGGGCTGCGGCACAGTACGGGTCCGTGCCGTAGCCGGAGGTCTGCTCTAAATTCGTGTCGTTAAGGCGCTTTATTATCTCCGGCACAGCGCCTTCGAGATAGTCGCTTTCAAATCTTATCATGCTCTTACCTCGACCGTGACCATATCATCCGATGCCGACACGCTTATATGCCGTGCGTTTTCGCCGCGGCAGTCTATTATCTTCTGCGCTATTGCGTCCTCAACATCCTTCTGGATGGTGCGGCGCAGATTGCGAGCGCCGTAGGTCGCGGAGTAGCTCTTCCTGACAAGGTAGTCAACAAGGGCATCGTCCCACGAAAGCTCCATGCCGCGCTCGGCTATGGCACCGCGCGTTTCCTCGAGCATCAGAACGGCTATGCGCTTGAAGTCTGCCTCGGTGAGGCTGTTGAAGTAGACTATCTCGTCTACCCTATTTATAAACTCAGGGCGCAGGAACTCATTGAGCGCCTTGAGAGCGCGCTCGCGTCCCATATCGTTTATCGTTCCGCCGAAGCCCATGGCTCCGCCCTTGGTGTTGGAGCCGGCGTTGGTAGTCATGACGATAACGGTGTTTTCAAAATTGACCGTTCTGCCCTGAGCGTCGGTTATCCTGCCGTCGTCGAGGATCTGCAGGAGGATGTTCAGAACATCGGGGTGCGCCTTCTCTATCTCGTCGAACAGCACAACGGAATACGGCTTTCTGCGTATTTTCTCGGTGAGCTGACCTGCCTCGTCATAGCCGACATAGCCCGGGGGCGAGCCGATTATGCGCGAAACGCTGAACTTTTCCATGAACTCGGACATATCGAGCCGTATAAGCGACTCGGGCGAGTCGAAAAGATCTGAGGCAAGCCTTTTTACAAGCTCCGTTTTGCCAACGCCGGTGCCGCCGACGAATATGAAGCTCGTGGGCTTGCGCTTTGCCTTGAGCCCTATGCGCGAGCGCTTTATGGCGCTGCAAACGGCGTTTACCGCCTCGTCCTGCCCGACGATGTGCTCTTTCAGGCGCTCATCGAGCTTTGCAAGGCGCTCGAACTCATCCTCGCGAATCGAGGAGGCGGGTATCTTCGTCCACAGCTCTATGATGCGGGCAAGATTATCCTCCGTGAGCTCAGGCATACCCTCGAGATCTATGCAGGCAAGCTCCTGCTCGCGCTGCATCTCCTTGCTGCGCAGCTCGGCAATGCGCTCATAGCGCTTATCCATCGCCTCATCGGTGAGCTCCCCACCGGCGGGCGCGGGCTCGCTCATGAGGTTTTCCCGCTCAAAGCGCAGATCGTCCAGATCCTTCTGGAGCTCGGCGCGGCGCACGAAGTTTTTGTCCTTGAGGTTTACATCGGAGCATGCCTCGTCTATAAGGTCTATCGCCTTATCCGGCAGGAAGCGGTCGGTTATATACCGTTCGGAGAGCTTCACCGCCTCGGCGCACATCTCGTCGGATATTCTCACGCCGTGGTAATCCTCATAGTATTTGCGGATGCCCTTGAGTATCTCTATGCTGTCTTTTATCGACGGCTCGTTGATGGTAACGGGCTGGAACCTGCGCTCGAGCGCTGAGTCCTTCTCGATATGCTTGCGGTACTCGGTGAAGGTGGTAGCGCCGATGACCTGTATCTCGCCTCTTGAAAGCGCGGGCTTCAGAATATTCGCTGCGTTCATGCTGCCCTCGGCATCGCCGGCGCCGACGATATTGTGAACCTCGTCGATAACGAGAATGACATTGCCCTGCTTGCGTATCTCCTCTATGAGTCCCTTCATGCGGCTTTCAAACTGACCGCGGAACTGCGTACCGGCTACGAGCGCGGTGAGGTCGAGCAGGAATACCTCCTTATCGCGCAGCTTATACGGCACCTGACCCTGAGCTATGCGCTGGGCAAGCCCCTCCGCCACTGCGGTCTTGCCAACGCCCGGCTCGCCGATGAGACAGGGGTTATTTTTCTGGCGGCGGTTGAGTATCTGGATAACGCGCTCAAGCTCCTCGGCGCGTCCGATCATATTGTCAAGCTTTCCCTCACGCGCTCTTTCGGTGAGGTTTATGCAGTAGTTATCCAAAAACTTGCGCTTAGGCGGCTTACCGCCTTCCTTCTGCGGCTGCTGCGGCTGACCGCTCGAGGCATTGCCGCTCTCGGCGGGAACTCCGCCGTTATTGTTGCCGAAAAGCCTGTTTAAAAACGGGAATGTCGCGGTCTTGCCGTCGTCATCGCCGTCGGAGTCGGGATCATCGCTCATTTCCATAAGGCTTTCAACACCGTTTAAGGCGTTCATCATCTCTCCGCTGAGGTTATCGAGGTCCTCATCGGATATGCCCATTTTTTCTATCATTTCGTCCACGGGCTTTATATGAAGCTCTCTTGCGCATTTAAGGCACAGCCCCTCGTTTTTCTGAACGCCGCCCTCAAGCTTCGTTATAAACACGACTGCGACATTTTTACCGCAGCGCGAACACATTTTCGCTTGCATCGTTTATCCTCCGATCGTCAAAAAATCTTGTCTGCCATCGTGCTCAGCAGCAGGAAAAACCGGCTGAACAGTCCGTCGTCCAATGTTCTGTTACCTATCAGTATGCCGCAAAAGCTGAGCACCCAGCACAGGCAAATACAGCATACAAAACCATATCCAAAGCCGAACGCCGCACCTCCGTATATGTCGGCATCGGCATTGTCGGTTATCCTGAACCGCAGGCCAAAAGCCTGCTTTATTATCGAAATAAGCAGCAATATCAGCATTGCCATGAACACCGCGCCTATCGCATAGGCTATCGCGGCGCTTCCTGCCTGAGATACCGACATCGTTGCGTCGAGCTCTGTCTCATTATATATCCCCGCGCCCTTCTGTGCATAGTGAGATGCGCGGTAAGAGCTGAAGCCGAGGCTTTTAAGGCACTCCTCGGCATACGGCAGCACGAGCTCCGGCTGCTCGGAGATGGTCATTTCTATTCTCGAAGAGTCTATTCCGGCGTTTTCCGCCGCCTGCATCTCATACTGCGAGTCGATGCATCCTGCTATAAACGGGCGCAGCAGATACGCCGCATCGTCTGCGGCGCGCGAAGAGATAAAAAGACCCCCGACGGCGGCAAGGACAAGCGAAACAAAGCTTATCGCCGCGTTCACCGCGCCGCGTTTGCAGCCGCGCCATGTACAATAAAATATTATTATCAGCAGTATCGGTTCAATTACAAATCTCATCGGCAGTTCAGGGCTTGAGTATCTGTGCGGTCCCGCCGCCGACGGTGAGCACTCGACCGCCGCTCAAGAGAAACGCAGCCTCGGCTCCGGCAGCATTCATCGAGCTTAACGGCTGCGCGCTGTCGCTGTATATTCCTACGGTATCCTGCGTGAGGATGAGAATTTCATCGCCGCGGCAATGTATGCCGAGTATCTGACCTTCCACCGAAACGGAGGATCTTATATCTCCGCCGTCGATGATGTACGCCGTTTCCTCGCCTCTTGCATCGCTCAGTTGTATTATAAGCTTGTCGTCAAGCACCGCATATATGCCGGTGGTGAGCCCCGTAAGGCGGCATGCGCCCTCCGAGTCACCCTCGTCATCGCAGAAGTAAACTCCCGTATCGGCGATGCCGCACACATTATCATCTATCCAGCACAGAGTGTGCATTGCTTCGGGCGCTTTATACAGCCCACGCTTCTCCTCGCTGTCGAGCGAAAAAATGTGTATCTCATCCGCGGTCAGCACCGCGAGATATTCTCCGTTCGGAGATACCTGCGCCGCCGCTATCGCGGCATTTGCGCTGTACCATCTGTAAACAGGCTCGGCATCCGGAGAATACACCGTTACCAGCCCCTCATAGCCGGCGCAAAGAGTGCACACCGCGGTCATTCCGCTCTCGGATGCGGAAACGCTCGTTATATCGTTTTCCGTTTCAATAGTATCGCCCGAGCTTAAAACTACCGTCTTGCCGCCTACGCAGTACGCGGCAGCATTATCACCGCTTGCGCTTATAACGGCGTCCGCCTGTTCAAGCTCCCGCTCAAATTCAACATTACCGGACAGGTCAAAGCATTTTACCGAGCCTCTGTCGGCGGTAATGAGCCGGTTGGATACGGCCGCACAGCTCTGCGCGGATGCGCAAATGAAGCTCGACTGCGCCTGACGGGGCTGCGGAGCGGGCGTGCACGCGCACAAAACGAGACTCATTATGACGATAAACAAAAACGATTTTTTCATATTCAATCCTTCAGCATCATAATACCGGCGGGTCCCTCGTACCAGACGCGGTTGAGGTACAGCCCCTGCGGCGGCATGGTGGGACCTGTGAGCCGCCTGTCGCCGAGCTCGAGAAGTCCGGGTATATCGGCGGGCTCTATCTTGCCGTAAGAGGCGTATACAAGCGTTCCGACTATCGCGCGGCACATATTGTACAGAAAGCCGTTTGCACACACCGAAACTGTTATGAGGTCGCCCTCCCTGCTTGCGGTGCAGCTGTACACCGTGCGCACGGTGGTTTTAGTCACCGTTCCGAGCGACCTTACCGCCGCGAAATCATGAGTTCCCTCAAACGCGGCAGCGGCAGCCTGCATTCTCTCCATGTCGAGCTCCTGCGGGTAAAAGCAGGCGCGCTTTTCGAGAAACGGATCGCGGATGGTGCTGTTGTGTATTTTATAAATATACTCTTTTTTTACGCACGAGGATATGGCATTGAAGCGCTCGTCCACCTCGACGGCATCGACGACCGCAATATCATCCGGCAGCCGCGAATTTGCAGCCAGCGCGAACCGGTCAATCGGTATGCGGCAGTCGGTGCGGAAGTTTGCGCAGTACCGCAGGGCGTGCACTCCGGCATCGGTGCGCCCGCAGCCGGTGAGCTTTACGGGATGTCCGCATATTTTTTCGAGCGCGTCCTGAGCCGTGCTGCAAACGGAAACATCCCGCTTCTGCACCTGCCAGCCGTGGTACCGGCTGCCGTCGTATCTGAGTCTGAGAGCGATATTTCTCAAGTGCTGCACCTCATAAGCCGAATTTTTTCATAACAAACACCGCGGCAAGAAACAGCGCGCCTAAGATGAGCGCAAACGCGTCGATCTTCTGCATTTTGAGCTGCTTCATGCGCGTTCTGCCGTCGCCGCCGTGGTAGCATCGGCTTTCCATGGCAATTGCAAGCTCGTCCGCGCGCCTGAACGCGGAGACGAAAAGCGGCACGAGTATGGGCAGAAGCGCCTTTGCGCGCTGGAATATGTTACCGCTGTCAAAATCCGCACCGCGCGCCTTCTGCGCCGACATTATCTTATCCGTTTCCTCTATGAGTGTCGGGATGAACCTAAGCGCCATGCTCATCATCATGCTCATCTCGTGCACCGGAACCTTGATCTTTTTAAGCGGATTGAGCATTATCTCAAGCCCGTCGGTCAAAGCGATGGGGCTCGTCGTATATGTCAGCATGAAGGTGCCGACTATGAGAAGGATTATCCTCAGCGACATCATAACGGCGCGCTCGATGCCCTCCCATGTTATTATCCAGCCCTCTATTATCGGGGTACCGCCGGTGTAGAATATATTGAGCACCGCCGTGAGGATAATGATTATCACAAGCGGCTTGAGTCCCTTTAGAGCGGACTTGGGCTTTATCTTTGCGATCGCCATGCTCAGAGCCGTTACCGCAATGACCAGCGCATAGCTCATCCAGCCCTCGGAGTTAAAAAGCGCTACTATATAAACTATGACAAGCAGCAGCTTTGTGCGCGCATCAAGCCTGTGAACAACGGTGTCGCCGGGGAAATACTGACCGAGAGTTATGTCTTTAAGCATTTATCCCCGCCTCCCTTCCAAGCTTCAGGAGAACCGCGAGAAGCTGCTCATCGGTGTAAACAGGCTCGTTTATCTCAACTCCCTGCTGCCTTAGCTGCTGCGCGATGAGCGCCGGCGCAGGAACGGACAGACCGATCTCCATAAGCTCATGAGTGTGCGAAAACACCTCGCCGGGAGCGGCATCAAACCGGATACCGCCCTTGCTGAACACTATAAGCCTGTCGGCTATGCGGGCAACATCATCCATGCTGTGGCTGACGATTATGACCGTTGAGCCGGTGGTTTCGCGGTAATCGCATATGAGCTTGAGTATCTGCCGGCAGCCCGCGGGGTCAAGTCCCGCGGTGGGCTCATCGAGAATGAGAACGCCGGGGCGCATGGCGATAACGCCGGCTATGGCAACTCTACGCTTCTGACCGCCGGAGAGCTCCAGCGGCGATCTTTCAAAAAGCTCCTCGCTCACGCCGACAAGCGCCGCCGCCTCGCGCACGCGCTCGTCTATCTGCTCCTGCGGCAGCTTCATATTCTTCGGTCCGAACGCAATATCGGCATAGACCGTTTCCTCGAAAAGCTGATACTCCGGATACTGAAACACGAGTCCGACCTTGAACCTGACATCGCGCGCGGTGGTCTTATCGGCGTTTATATCAACTCCGTCGACCGTGACCGTGCCCTTGCTGGGCTTGAGAAGTCCGTTCAGATGCTGGATGAAGGTGCTCTTACCGGAGCCGGTGTGCCCGATGAGACCCACGAGCTGACCGTGGGGTATCTCAACATTGACATCGTTTATTGCGACCTTTTCAAAGGGCGTGTCCGCGCTGTAAACATGGCTCAGACCGCTGACCTTAATTTCTGACATACTATTTTAATTCCTTTGCGATTTGCTTTGCGCATTCATCTATGCCGAGCGCCTCGAGCGGCAGGTGCCACCCGTGCCCATTCAATTCGTACATTATCTGAGTGGTTGCCGGAACGGTTAGCCCCTCGCGGTGCATGAGCTCTACCTGCGAGAACACCTTCTCCGGCGTGTCATCGGCGATAACGCTGCCGTTTGACATGACTATCACCCTGTCGGCATCCACGCACTCGGACATATGATGGGTTATTAAAACGACCGTTATGCCCTTTTCGCGGCACAGCTTTGTAACCGTGTCTATGACCTCGCGCCTGCCCTTGGGGTCGAGCATCGCGGTGGGCTCGTCGAGGACTATGACCTCGGGCTCCATGGCGATAACGCCCGCTATGGCAACGCGCTGCTTCTGACCGCCCGAGAGCAGGTGCGGCGCGTGCATTTTAAACTCATACATATCGACCTGACGCAGCGCGTTATCAACCCTGCGGCGGATCTCCTCCGGCGCAACGCCTAGGTTTTCGGGTGCAAACGCCACATCGTCCTCGACGACATTGGCGACTATCTGGTTATCGGGATTTTGAAACACCATGCCGACGGTGCTGCGTATCTCAAGCAGCCTATCCTCATCGGCAGTGCTTATGCCGTTAACGAGCACCTCGCCCTCGGTGGGCAGCAGGATGGCGTTCAAATGCTTTGCAAGTGTGCTTTTTCCGGAGCCGTTGTGCCCCAGAACAGTGACAAAGCTTCCCTTTTTAATATCAAGGCTCACACCGCACAGGCTCTCGATCTCGTCGCCCGGATAGGTGTAATGCACATTTTTTATACTTATGATGTTCTCCATATCTCACCTCTCCCAACGGCAGGTAGCGCCGCAGGGTAGCACAAGTCCGGAATCGGTGACCGGAAGTCCGAGCTCACGGCTTTCCGATCTGCCGCCGAACTTCTTCGTGAAAATGCTCTCGGTGACATATGACAGCACCGATGCCGAAAGCCCCGTGGTGTAGGAATTTATTATAACGAACAGCGGATCGTCCGACAGCACGCCCGCGCACAACGACACAAAGCCCCAGAGGTTCTGCTCAAGCTTCCAAACCTCGCCGCCGGGTCCACGCCCGTATGACGGCGGATCCATGATTATCGCATCGTATCTTCTGCCGCGGCGTATCTCGCGCTCGACGAATTTTGCGCAGTCATCGACTATCCAGCGTATCGGCGCATCCGAAAGTCCGGATGCCGCCGCGTTTTCCTTGCCCCATGCAACCATGCCCTTGGCAGCATCGACATGGCACACGCTCGCGCCCGCCTTTGCACACGCCACGGTTGCCGCGCCGGTATATCCGAAAAGGTTCAGAACATTTATGGGTCTGCCGGCACTGCGTATCTTGGCCATGGCATAGTCCCAGTTGCACGCCTGCTCGGGAAAAAGTCCGGTGTGCTTGAAGTTCATGGGCTTAACATTGAATGTCAGCTCGCCGTAATGAATTTTCCAGCTTGCCGGAAGTCCGCCCTTATCCCACGAGCCGCCGCCGGTCTGACTTCTGCGGTAGCGTGCGTCGCGGCAGTTCCAGCGCGCATCGGTGCGCGGAGTGTCCCATATAGCCTGCGGATCGGGGCGTACAAGATAGTATTTCCCCCACCTTTCAAGCTTTTCGCCCTTTGAGCAATCTATAAGTTCAAAGTCCTGCCATTTATCCGATATCCACATATGTATACCTTACCTATTGTACATTAATATAGCATACTATTTTAGCACTTTTGCTCCGCTTACGCAATAAGAATGCGTTCACAATTTGCCCTCCGCGGCAGCGGGCATTTTTTGGTCATTCATACATACGCCATGAAAAAATTCTTGACAAGGCGCTGTACGGTGTGTATTCTAAGCGTGTGAGAACAAACCATACAGTTAGTTGGAGGGATCAGAATGATCAGCATCAACTTCCGAGATCCTCGTCCCATATACGAGCAGATAAAAGACGGCATGCGCCGTCTCATCGTATCGGGTGTGCTGCCGGCGGGCAGCAAGATAAGCTCGGTGCGCGAGATGGCTTCCGGACTCGCCATAAACCCCAGCACCATTCAGCGCGCTTACCGCGAGCTTGAAGCGGAGGGGTACATTTGCTCGGTGCCGGGGAAAGGCAGCTTTGTGTGCTCGAGCGATGAGGCAGACAAACTTCGCCGCAATGAGCTTCTCGGAAAATTCGACGAGCTTGTTACCGAGCTCGGATATGTCGGCGTTGACAGGCAGATGCTCGCCGATCGCCTGAAAGGAGAGCAAGAACATGATTGAGGTCAAAGGCGTTACAAAATGTTTTGACGGGTTCCGTGCCCTTGATAACATAAGCATGACCGTTCCCGACGGAGCGGTGTACGGACTTGTAGGACCGAACGGCGCCGGTAAGAGCACCGTTATCCGCCACCTGACCGGCATATACCGGCAGGACAGCGGCGAGATACTTGTTGACGGGCAGCCGGTGTTTGAAAACCCCGCAGTCAAGAGCCGCATAGCGTACATCCCCGATGATATTTTCTATTTTTCAAACGCAACGATACGCGAAACGGCAAACTTTTACCGCAGTATTTACCCGCAGTTTGATGAAGAGCGCTTCAAAAAGCTCGGCGAGCTGTTTGAGCTCGACCCGAAGCACCAGATGCGCAGGCTCTCAAAGGGCATGCAGAAGCAGGCAGCCTTCTGGATAACCGTTTCGCTCAGACCGGATGTGCTCGTCCTCGACGAGCCGGTAGACGGGCTCGACCCCGTGATGCGCCGCCAGATATGGAGCATCATAATGTCCGATGTAGCCGAAAACGGCACGACGGTGCTCGTTTCGTCGCACAATCTGCGCGAGCTTGAGGATGTCTGCGACCATGTCGGCATAATGAACAAGGGTAGGATCATGCTTGAGCGCACGCTGAGCGACCTGCAGGAGGGCATAGTAAAGCTCCAGCTCGCCCTGCCGGACGGTCAGGCGCTGCCCGAGGGACTTGAGATACTGCACGCCTCCTCCACCGGCAGGCTGCAAACTCTCATCCTGCACGGTACTGCCGCCGAGCTTCAGGCAAAGCTTGAAGCGAGCAGACCGCTGTTTGTGGACATTGTCCCGCTCACGCTCGAAGAAATATTTATCTACGAATTGGGAGGTGCCGACTATGAAGTCAAGGACATCGTTCTTTAACCCCGGGCTTTTCAAAAGCACTCTGCGGCGCTTCTGGCCGCTTTGGGCGCTCCACTTTGCCGGTTGGCTGCTGTTCATGCCGGTGCTCACGCTGGTGAACAATATCGGTCATTCCTCAACAGACAATTTCGTATACTCCGTAGCGAGCGGCGGCGTTTCCGCAGCGCCGATAGTCGCATTTTTCATGGCGCTGTTCACTGCAATGGCGGTGTTCGGCTTTATGTACAATAACCGCATCACCGGACTTATCGCCTCACTTCCGGTAAGGCGCGAGGCAGTGTTTTTCTCATCGTGGCTCGGCGGCGTTGTACCGGTGCTTGTTTCAAACATCGTCATCGCGCTTCTGACCTTCCTGTTTTCGCTCAGCGCCGACCTCAACACGGCACTGGTGCTCAAGGCGATGTGGGTCTGGCTTGCCGTTTACTCCATGGACTTCCTGCTGTTTTTCGGCATTGCGAGCATAATCGCCGTTATGACCGGCAGCATGGTAGCGCTCCCTATACTGTATGTCATCTTCAACTTCCTTGCCGTCGGCATGGAGCAGGTAGTGCGCCTGTACCTTGCAAGCCTCGTCTGGGGCATGAGCAATCTGGCTTACAGCTCGGTGCTCGACTTCTTGTCCCCCGTTGTGTATCTCGTATGCGGCGAAGGACTGAGCGTAAAATATCAGTACTTTGATATCGTAACAAATTCCGGCGATTTCTCCACGATCTCCACCGTTGCGGAATGCGTAAAGGTATACTATGAAGCGTGGCTGTCCGTTTCGATCTACTGCGCGGTCGGCATCGTCCTCTCGGCAGCGGCACTGCTCGTGTTCAAAAAACGCCGTATGGAAGCCGTCGGCGATGTGATCGCCATTGCCCTACTCAGACCCGTTTTCAAATACGGCGTTGCGGCATGCTGCGCGCTGTGCGGCGGCATCGTTCTGTATGTCGTACTGTATGCTCTGTTCAACGACCCCGCCGTTTCGGTGTTCCTTATGATACCAAGTATGTGCGTGTTTGCATTCATCGGGTATTTCGGCGCGAAAATGCTGCTTAATAAGAGCTTCCATGTTTTCCGCGGAAGCTGGGTAGGCTATATAGTTCTGTGCTTTGTCTGCGCGGTGTTCACGCTTTCATGCGATCTGGACATATTCGGTGTCGGGCGCTATGTCCCCGATCCCGCCGATGTAGATACCATTGCGGTGATCGATGTGGGGAAGATAAAGAGTCGGGAAGCCATCGAAAAATTTGCTGCGCTGCATGAAAAGCTCGTCTCCGATGAGGATAAATACCGCGCCTCCGCCGACGACGAATTCGCCAAAAGCGTGTATTTCGAGTACAAGCTCAAAAACGGCAAAGTCGTAACGCGAGAGTATGAGCTGCCGGAAAGCAGCGAGGCCGTTAAGGAATACTTCGCCCTGATGAACGACCCCGCGGTGCTGCTTGAGCGGTTCACGCCGTCGGTGCCCGTTGACGAGGAGCACTGCCTCACAGCTCATCTGAACGCCGATTACCTCGGTGTGGAGTTCGGCCTCACGCCCGCGCAGGCGGTTGATTATTACTACAACGCGCTCATTCCCGACATTAAGAGCGGCAATAAGATAATCGACACAAACTATGACAACTACCTTGGAACAATGGTCATCGTATTCACGAACGACTCAGGCGCCGGGACCATAGATGACCACTCGGAGCTCATTGTTGAACTAAGCGCCGAGTGCGTCCATTCGATCCAATGGATAAAGGACAACTTGGGAGTTGACCTCACGGTAAATCCCGAAGCGGAAACCGAACAATGACCGTTCTTTCTTCCTTACCCCCCTCGCCCTTGCGAGGGGGATTTTTGATATAAAAAAGCTGCCGTCTCTCGACGGCAGCTTTTTAACATATTTATTTCTTATATGCAGGCTTTCTGTGTCCGCAAACGGTGCAGTAATCTATCTTTTCCTCATAGAAGTGTCTCTTGGACTCAATGTGGTGCTTCATATTAACAAACCGCTCTCTTTCCTGCTTTGTGAGCGGCTCGCGGAAGGTGCGGTTTTTATAGTCTCTTGCGATTATGAAGCTTACGCCGAAGAATATCAGTCCGAACACAATGAATATCACCATTGCCACCCAGAGAACTCCCGTGGACACCTCGCCTATCACAGGTCCGTTCAGGATCGGGCGGAAATACACCGCGCACACGAACGCAACTATAGTCAGCACCGCGTAAATTCCGAACTGGGGCCACAGCGTGGGCGGGAGCTTTCCGCAATGCGGGCATATCTTCATGCCGTTTGGTATAAAGTTTTTGCAGTTTTCACACTCTCTCATATCAGCGCTCCTATTTGATTGATTGTTAACAGTATACCACAATTTAACGCCATTTCAAGTATGGAAAAAGCCAGCCGCACAAGCGACTGGCTTTTGTAGATTATTTAGTTATCAGTTGAAGAAGCTCGTGATCTGACCGTAGAGAACAAACGCCATGCCGATCGGGGTGATGAACTTGTAGCAGATGTTGAAGAAGGTGTGACCCCAGAACTTGTGTCCGGATTCTTCGCACTCTTCGGCTATCATGTCAAGCTTCCAGATCCAGCCGATGCCGAATGCCATGACCATTGCACCGAGAGGCATCATGATACCTTCTGAGAGCATATCGTAGAAGTCAAGCCAGTCGCCGCTCCATGTCTGCTTATCTATGCCGAGCATGGCAGCGGGGTAGTCGATGGTCGCGCCGCCCGCAACGCCGGAGCCCAGACCGTCAAGAGCGACAGGCAGGCAGAAGACGAAGATGAGGATGGCAGCGATGATAGCATACTTTTTGCGTCCGGGTGCCTTGCCCTGCTCAACATTCTGGTCGACCTTGAAGGAGGTGATGACCTCAAGCAGAGACATGGAGGAGGAGATAGCTGCGATAAAGACGAGTGCGTAGAACAGGAAGCCCATGATGTTGCCGATGTAGCCCATCTGGTCGAATACCATCTGCATGGAACGGAACAGGAGTCCCGGGCCGGAGGCGGTGTCGCCGCCGAGGAATGCGTAGCAAGCGGGCATAACGATCATGCCGGCCATGATAGCAACGACGGTGTCGCAGATAACGATGATAACTGCATTCTTCTGAACGCTTTCCTTCTTCTGAAGGTAGGAGCCGTAGGTGATCATTGCGCCCATGCCGAGGGACAGGGAGAAGAACATCTGACCTGCCGCGGTCTTGAGAACGCCGAGGAAGTCTTCCTTCAGAGGCTCAACGTTCCAGCCGAACATGAACTTGTAGCCGCCGCCTGCGCCGGGCTGGATCGCAACATAAACGATAACAATGAGAAGCATTACGAACAGAGCGGGCATGCCGATCTTGCAGAACTTCTCGATGCCGCCTTCAACACCGGCAGCAACGACGAATGCGTTGATGGCGATGAAGATCGCGGTCCAGAGGATCATCTGACCGCCGTTGCAGATGAACTGACCGAAGAACTGGCTCATGTCAGTTACGCCGCCCCAGGTGTTCCAACCGAAGATAGCAGTCAGGTAGCTGAGTGCGTAACGGGTGACCATGCCGCCGAGAACGAAGTAGAAGCACAGTACGAGGAAGGGAACGAGAACAGCCATGTAGCCCATCCACGTAAACTTTTTACTCAGCTTACGGTATGCAGCAACAGGGCTCATGCCGGTCTTACGACCGATAGCGAGCTCGCCTACCATAACGGCGAGACCAACAAATACCGCGAGGACGAGGTAAACGAGCAGGAAGGCGAAGCCGCCGCTCATACCCATCTTATACGGGAAGCCCCAAATGTTGCCCAGACCGACTGCCGAACCGACAGCAGCCATGATAAAGCCAAAGTTGGAGCCAAATGATGCGCGATTGTTTTCCATAACTTTCTCTCCTTTAATTTTACCTTTGCCGTAAATCGCACCACGGCACAAACCGGCGTTGTGTTAACTCTTCATTAACTACCCGCCAAATTTATAAACAGACTTTACACTATATTCACACTTTTTTCAATACTTTTTCCGTGTTTAAATATTAACTTTTTCTTCATCTCACTAAAGTTTTGTGCACTTTTTACAATGTATCATGATTTTTCATATACCATATTACCAAAATTCATAGCCTTTAGTTTCCATATACAAGGCACATCGTCAAACCATTGTCAGCAAATGTTCACACTTGTGTTAATCTTCTTAACGGAACTTATAAAGAAAATTTATATGTCATCAATTTAACGCGCACTTCCCACTTGATTTTTCGGATTAATAATGTAAAATGGCAATGTTATAGACTACGGCGTCCAGCGGCCGATAACTGCGGAATGCTGTTTTCAGCAGAATGGAGATTCAAAATGACTTATGAAATGGACATTGCCGGCTTAAAGCGCGAGCTGCCCCTGTGCAAGGTCACCGACGACCTTTACATAGGCGCATTCGTCATGTTCGGCGATGTTGAGCTGACCGTTCACTGCGCAGCGGAGCTTTTAAAGCGCGCTCCCGAATATGACTACCTCATTGCTCCCGAAGCAAAGTCCATCCCCCTGCTCTACGAAATGGCGCGTCAGAGCGGCGCGGAAAAATATTTCCTCGCAAGAAAGGGTCCCAAGGCGTACATGAGCGGCGTTTTCGAGGTGCATGTAAAGTCCATCACCACCATGGATGTGCAGCGCCTTGTTATAGACACTGCCGATGCCGAGCTCATAAAGGGCAAGCGCATACTCATAGTCGATGATGTCATATCCACCGGCGAGAGCCTCCGCGCAATGGAAGAGCTCGTCACCCGCGCCGGCGGCAACATAGTCGGCAGAATGGCTGTCCTCGCCGAGGGCGATGCGCAGAAGCGCGACGATATTATCGTGCTTGGCGACCTGCCCCTCTTCAATCCCGACGGAACAGTAAAGGAATAATCGAAAACCTCCCCGATCGGGGAGGTTTTTTTCATCTTGTTTTTTTGAAAAACGATCTCAGCAGCTCAGCCGATTCCTCGGCTTTGATGCCGCCGTATATCGCCGGCTTGTGCCCGTAGCGTTCCTCGAACAGGTTTATAACGCTGCCGCACGAGCCGGTGTTTTCGTCCTTTGCACCGAAAACGACGGTGGGAATGCGCGCGTTTATTATCCCGCCGGCGCACATGGGGCACGGCTCGAGGGTGACATATATAGTGCAGCCGGAAAGCCGCCAGTCGCCGATGCTCTGGCACGCCTCGCGGATAGCCTCCATTTCGGCGTGGTGCGTTGCGTCGTGACTCAGCTCGCGGCAGTTTCTGCCGCTGCCTATGACCTTGCCCCGAGCGTCGGTTATGACGCAGCCTACCGGTATCTCGCCCTCGTCATACGCCTTTTTCGCAAGCTCAAGAGCCATGCTCATGTATTCATCTCTGTCCGTCATCGTCTTTTACCACCTCTCCGGCTATGCGCATAAACTCCGATATTACCGTCCACTGATACGGACGGCTGCGGTAACCGAAGTTTATCATATACAGCTCGTCCCCGTCAAAGCCGAATATGCGCATTTTGCCTGCTCCTCGACAGCCTTTGCTATGCTCCGTTTGTTCGCAACGGTGACGAAGTATTCCATGCTAAGAAAATTCATTCATCTCAACGCTCGCATTTTTACTGTATTGTATTCCGAAATTGTCAGTTTTACAACTGTTATATTCAGTGGTACCATGCCCTGAGCGGCGGGAAAAATGCATTTTGTGCCGTTTATCCTGTTCGTCATTGCCGCGCGAAAAATGGGCGTTTCGATGCTCACGGGAACGGCGTTCGGCACGGCGGCTACGATGGGCGTTATCAGCATGACCTCGGGTTCGGCGCTGGGCGCGGATTCCGTTATTCTCGGCGGTGCCATAGTATCGGGCGCATATTTCGGCGACAGGGCGTCGCCCATGTCAACGAGCGCGCTGCTCGTAAGCGAGCTTACGCAAAACGAATGTTTTTATACCTGCTCCCGATATGGGGCTTTATAACGACCAAAAACCGGCTGTCCGTTTGAACAGCCAGTTCTTGATATAATATGATAATATGTAAATTACTTGAGTGCTGCGGTGATGATGGACATCTGGTAAACTTCCTCTGCATTGCAGCCGCGGGACAGATCGTTTATGGGAGCGTTCAGACCCTGGAGGATAGGACCATATGCCGCGAAGCCGCCGAGACGAGCCGCGATCTTATAGCCGATGTTGCCGGACTGGATCTCGGGGAAGATAAAGGTGTTTGCATAGCCTGCAACGGGAGAGCCGGGGAACTTGAGCTGACCGACAACGGGAGAAACGGCAGCGTCGAACTGCATCTCGCCGTCGAGCTTGAGCTCAGGAGCAAGCTTCTTTGCTTCCTCGGTTGCGTTGCGCACGAGGTCAACATTGGGGCCCTTGCCGCTGCCCTTGGTGGAGTAAGACAGCATTGCGACCTTCGGATTGATGCCGAACACTTTTGCGGTCTCTGCGGTAGCTACAGCGACCTCTGCCAGCTTCTGAGCTGCGGTGAAGGTGACATTGCCTTCCTTGTCAACGGTATCCTGATAGTCGATGTTTATAGCGCAGTCGCCCATTGCAAGGGTCTCGTCGCCGCGGATCATGATAAAGCAGGAGGACACGAGGTGTGCGCCCTTCTTGGTCTTTACAAGCTGCAGCGCCGGACGAACAGTGTCGGCGGTGGAGTAGGTAGCGCCGCCAAGCAGGCAGTCTGCAACGCCCATCTTTACGAGCATGGTGCCGAAGTAGTTGCCCTTGGAAAGAGCAGCGCGGCAATCCTCTTCCGACATCTTGCCCTTGCGCAGTGCTACCATCTCATCGACCATTGCATCCATGCCCTCGTAGGTCGCGGGATCGAGGATCTCAAGACCTTCGATGTCAAAGCCGCCCTTTTCAGCCGCTGCCTTGACCTCATCGACATTGCCGACAAGGATCGGGGTCAGGAAGCCGTCCTTTTTAAGACGAGCTGCCGACTCGAGGATACGAGCGTCGCTGCCCTCGGTGTATACTATCTTGCGAGGGTCGTTCTTCAGAACTTCAATAAGATTTTCAAACATTGTATTTTCCTCCATCAATACGGTTTTTCAGCCGCAAAAAATTCCGTATACCACTTTATCACTATGTCGAATTTTTTTCAAGTATTTACGCCGATTTCTATTTACAAACTGCAATATGCTATGTATAATATACAGACTGTAATCACTTTGGGAGAGAAAAACGATGTACGAATACGATAAAAAGAGCTTCTCGCAGATACTTTCCGAGCTGCGCAGAGCATCGGGACTGAGCCAACGCAAAGCCGCGAGTGACCTCGGGATAAGTCAGGCGCTTTTGAGCCACTATGAAAACGGCGCGCGCGAGCCGGGGCTCAACTTTGTGTGCCGCGTCTGCGATTATTATAATGTAACGGCGGACTACCTGCTCGGGCGCTCGCCCAACCCCGACGGCACTGATCGCGGCGCCGATATTGCACGCGTTTTCATCGCTGAGATGCGCAGCCTTGTCAACAAGACCGAGGCGGCTCTGGAGGAACTTACATGATACCGCAGGATCACATCAGAAACTTTTCGATAATCGCTCACATAGACCACGGCAAAAGCACTCTGTCCGACAGGCTCATAGAGATATGCGGCGCGGTCGAGGAGCGCATAATGGAGGACCAGATCCTCGACAATATGGACCTTGAGCGCGAGCGCGGCATAACGATAAAGGCGCGCGCTGTCGGGCTCAACTACAAAGCCAAGGACGGCGAGACCTATGTTCTCAATCTCATAGACACGCCGGGGCATGTTGACTTCAACTACGAGGTCAGCCGCTCGCTGGCAGCGTGCGAGGGCGCGGTGCTGGTGGTCGATGCTTCTCAGGGCGTTGAGGCGCAGACGCTTGCAAACACATATCTCGCGCTTGACGCAAACCTTGAGATACTGCCCGTTATAAACAAGATAGACCTCCCCGCCGCCGATCCCAAGCGCGCAAAGCAGGAGATAGAGGACATCATCGGCATTCTTGCCATGGACGCTCCCGAGATAAGCGCAAAAAACGGCATAAATGTCGAGTCGGTGCTCGACGATATAGTCGCAAATGTACCCGCTCCGAGCGGGGATATAAACGCGCCCCTCAAGGCGCTCATATTCGACAGCCAGTATGACAGCTACCGCGGCGTCATTGTTTTCATGCGCGTTGTGGACGGCCGCATCGCCAAGGGCACGGAGGTGCTGCTGCACTCCACCGGTGCAAAGTACAGCGTGCTCGAGGTCGGTCATATGAGACCTATGGGGCTTGAGCCGTGCGCCGAGCTCACAGCAGGCGATGTCGGATATTTCACCGCATCTATAAAAAATGTCTCCGACACTCAGGTAGGCGACACCGTGACCACGGCGGCAAACCCCTGCGCCGAGGCTCTGCCCGGCTACCGTCCCGCCCGTGCGATGGTCTACTGCGGCATTTACACCGAGGACGGCAGTAAATATCCCGACCTGCGCGATGCGCTCGAAAAGCTCCAGCTAAACGATGCATCGCTGTCGTTTGAGCCGGAAAGCTCGGCGGCGCTCGGCTTCGGCTTCCGCTGCGGTTTTCTCGGAATGCTGCACATGGAGGTCATTCAGGAGCGCCTTGAGCGCGAGTTTGACCTCGATCTCGTAACGACCCTGCCGAGTGTTATATATAAGGTAGTAAAAACCGACGGCGGCGTGGTCATGGTCGATAACCCCCACAACTACCCCGATCCGGGCGTTATCGAGCACGCCGAGGAGCCCTATGTCAAGGTCTCTATAATAACCCCCAACGATTATGTCGGCAATATAATGCCGCTGTGTCAGGACAGGCGCGGCGAGTATAAGGATATGCAGTATCTCGACTCCCACCTTGTCGAGCTGCGCTATGAGATGCCGCTAAACGAGATAATCTACGACTTTTTCGACACTCTCAAAGCGCGCACGAAGGGCTATGCCTCGCTCGACTATGAGCTTAGCGAATACAAGCCCTCGGAGCTTGTCAAGGTCGATATGCTCCTAAACGGCGATCAGGTCGATGCACTCAGTTTTATCGCGCACAAGGACAAGGCGTATCCCAGAGCGCGCAAGCTCTGCGAAAAGCTCAAGGATAATATCCCCCGCCAGCTTTTCGAGGTGCCCATTCAGGCTGCCATCGGCGGCAAGATCATCGCGCGCGAGACCGTTAAGGCAATGCGCAAGGATGTCCTTGCAAAGTGCTACGGCGGCGACATAACCCGAAAGAAAAAGCTGCTCGAAAAGCAGAAAGAGGGCAAAAAGAAAATGCGTCAGCTCGGCACGGTTCAGATACCCACCGAAGCCTTCCTCGCAGTTCTCAAGCTCGACGAATAGTATAAAGCCTCACCGAACGGTGAGGCTTTATACTATTATTTTATGAATTTTTCGTCGTTTTCGGGGAGCGGCTCCGGTATGAAGCGTTCGGTACGAACGCTCAGCCCGTATTTTTCACGCAGGCTCAGGATAGTCTGCATTTCAGGCGACGCATGGTGCGCATCCAGAGCGGTCTGGTCTTTCCATGAGTCGATCAGCAGCACCGTTTCAGGATCGCTTACCGGCAGAAAATACTCATACCTCGCATTGCCCGATTTATCTCGTATCGCCTGCGCGGTACCGCTGTATTCCATTTCCTCGGCAAAGCGCTTTGCCGCACCGTTTTTGCCTGTGTAATATAAGTTTACCGTGATGCTCACATCATTCACCTCTTGTATGAGCTTACTCCTTCTCGGTTATCTCGCCGGAGCGGTAGGCGCTCAGGAGGCTTTCGAGCGCGGCTATCCTGCGGCGCAGCTTAACGCCGTCGTCGCAGTCGGCGATATAGCGGCGGCGCGGGAAGCGCTCGACCTGTATCGCCTCGGACTCAATATCGGCATTTTCGTCGATAGCGGCGGCAACGCCCTCGAACGGCATATGTGATTTTATCTTCAGGCCGTGGGAGTTAAACACCAGAGTGTAGCCCGCGATACCGGTGGTTTTCTGGTATGCCTCGCAGAAGCCGCCGTCGATTATAAACAGCTTGCCCCCTGCCTTTACAGGGCTCTCGCCCTTTTTCGCCTTTACCGGCGTATGACCGTTTATGATATGCCCGTTCTCGGGATCGAGCCCGAACTCGGACAGGATCATACCGACGACCTTTTCATCCTCCCAGAAGCTGAAATACGGGTTTTTCGGCTCTGCCCATGTGCTCTCATCATCAACAACACCGCGCTCGAATGTATGGAATACCCTGCCGGAAAACGGGCTGTCGTTTCCGCACCAGAGGTACCACATCATGTCCAGCGCCGACTCATCATGCTTTGCCCACGCGCTTTTGACCACCATGTCCGAGTAGTCCATCAGGCTCTTGCCGGAATACCACACGCCGCCGTGACGCACGCGGGCAAACTCTCCGTCCTCGGTCATGGGTATGCAGCCGTGGTACAGGAGGTTTCCGTTGCAGCAGAGATATGTACTGCCGACGCGGTAGATAAAGTCCATATGCCGCCGGAGCGACTGGCTGTCTCTGAACAGCGTGACATACTCGTCGATGAGCTTTATCTCGTCCTCATTGAGCGAATACGGATCTTCTCTGTTTATGGTGGGCCACTTGTCGGTGTTGAGCGGGTACACTCCGTCGTCAAGTATGACGGTGTTGTTTTCAAAATCGCAGCGGTTGAGCATGAGGCGCGAGTTCATACCGTAGCCCGGATGACGCAGGATCACCCTGCCCTCAAGCTTGAAGCCGAGGGTGTTGAGCGCTTTTTTAACGCTGTCGCGCGAGGAGTCACCATAGTACTTGCGCGCAAAATCGTACAGCGGCTGGAGCGATATGCCGTATCTGCGCTCGAGCAGGTTTGCGTTGCCGTAATCGAGCGATATTCTCAGCACCGTGAATATGCAGGCGGGACTGCCCGCGGCGGCTCCGAGCCAAAGAATGTCGTGATTGCCCCACTGGATGTCGATATTCGGGTGCTCCATGAGCGCATCGAGCAGCCGCGCGGGTTCGGAGCCGCGGTCGAATATATCGCCGACGATGTGCAGCTTATCGACTGCAAGGCGCTTTATTATATCCGAAAGCGCGGTTATCACCTCATCGGCAGCGCCGGTGGAGATTATGGAATCGAGTATCGCATCGTGGTATCTTACCTGATTTGAATACTCGTCGCGCTGCATATGCAGAAGCTCATCGAGCACAAAGCACCACTTCTGCGGCATCTGCTTGCGCACATAGCCGCGGGTGTATTTGCTTGAGAGCGTTTCCGCAAGCGTTCTGAGCATTTTCAGAATGCTTTTGAGCTTTGCGGGAGTGTACTCCCCCGCCTCGCGCATAGCGCTGAGCTTTTCATGCGGATAGTAAATAAGCGTGCACAGGCTGCGGCAGCGCTCTTCGCCTATCTCGGGCTCGAAAAGCCTTGTCACCTTTTCAAGGATGACCCCCGAGCAGTTATTGAGGATATGCCGAACCGCGGCATACTCCCCGTGCAGGTCGCTTATAAAATGCTCCGTGCCCATCGGCAGGGCAAGAATGGCGCTTAAGTTTATTATCTCCGAGCACGCCGAGGCTTCGTTGGGATATTTCTCCGCAAGAAGCTCAAGATATTCACGCGAAAACTCACTCATATGAACACCTCTTAACTTTTTTCTCTCGTATTACCTTGATATTATCATTATTTTTCACATTTTACAACTTGAAACGGTGTAAATTCTTTGTATAATTGAAGCAGAATATATGTAAAGGATGATCCGTTTTGAATAACACGCTTAAATCCAAGCTCGCAGACGGCAAGAAGCCCATCGGCATTTTCTTCGACACTGCCAGCGAATACCTCATGGAGTGCACCGGCCGCACCGGCATCGACTTCGTTATCATCGACAACGAGCACTCCCCCATTGAAGCCGAAACGAGCGCAAGGCTCATCCGCGCGGCTGAAAATGCAGGCGTGACTCCCCTGTGCCGTGTGCGCGAGATAAGCCGCCCCGCAATACTCAAGCTGCTGGATGTCGGCGCTCAGGGGCTCATAATCCCCAATGTGCACACCGTTGAGCAGGTAAAGGACATTTTGTCCTACGCAAGATATTACCCCATCGGTCAGCGCGGCTTCTGCCCATCGCGCAAGGACGGCTGGGGCTTTGACGGGCTCGGCAGCGTTCCCGACACGATGGCGCATTTTAACGCCGAAACGCTCATAATCCCTCAGTGCGAGACAGTCGGCGCACTGGAGTCGATCGAGGCGATAGCCTCGCTCGAAGGCGTTGACGGCATTTTCGTTGGTCCGTTTGACCTCTCCATTTCCATGGGAATGCCCGGAGATTTCACAAACCCCATATTTCAGACGGCAATAGACCGCATAATAAAAGCCTGCCGCGAGGCAGGCAAATGGTGCATTTTCTTCACCGGCACCGTTGAGGGCATAGCCGCGGGCTTTGAGCGCGGCTTCGACGGCATGGCGTACAGCCTTGACGCCGCGATATTCATTGAAGCGCTCAAGGAGCGTGTTGAGAAAGCGCGTCAGTTGAGCAGATAAATGCCGTAGTTTAAATACCCCGCAAATGTCACCCAGAGCAGATACGGCAGCATGAGCGCACCGCCTTTTTTGTCCGATGCCCAGAACTGCACCACCGCCGCGAGTATCAGTATCCACATTATGCAAAGCCACACGAAAGCGGCAAGGTACTTTTCCATGTTGAAAAACAGTATCGGCCAGCCGAAATTGAATATCAGCGACAGCGCATAGTACGAAAGTGCCGTGCGCTTTCTGCTTTTCGGGGCATCGGATGTGTACACATAGTACGACGCCAGCCCCATCAGGATATAAAGCAGCGTCCACGCCGCGGGAAACAGCCATGCCGGAGGCGACAGCGGCGGCTTTTGCAGCGCTCCGAACAGCGCCATGCTGTCCTTGGTTATGAGGGCGGACAGTCCGCCGACCGCCAGCGGCAGCGCGACCGCTATGCCGAGTTTTTTCCAATCAAGCTTCATAAGATCACCCGACAGTAATATATGAATATTTGTCCGCCATTATGCGAAAACCGCGGGAGCAAAGGCTTCCGCGGTCATTTTTCGTTTATGCAGTAATCTATGAGCATTTCTATCATGCGCTGGTCGGCATCCGAGAGCTTTCCGAGCTTTGCAGCCAAGCAGGTGTTATCGCCGCTCGTGCCCCTGCCGGTGGGGATGTAGTCCGAGCTCACCTGCAATATCCTGCTGAGGTTTACGAGGTTATCTATGCGTATGGCTTTATTGTCGCGCTCGAGGTTTGACACCATTTGAATGGAAACATCCATCATCTCGGCAAGCTGCTCCTGAGTATAGCCAAGCTGCCGCCTTCTGCCTTGGATGCGCTTGCCTATCTCGCGAAGTATAGCTTCTTTCATAAAACCCCCCTCAAACTCAGCTTTCAGGTTAATTATATTAGCTCGAATTTGCCGAGTGCGATGTGTTTCAGCTCAGGACCCGTCTCGGTGGATCCGGAACGACCGCCGACGGCACATATACGATAGCAAAAGAGTATATCATATGCACCTATCCCGACACAGGCAGCAAGGTCGAGGTACCCTACGAGTTTAAAGACGGCGAAATCAGCCTCGATACCACCTCGGCATTCAGCGTTTACGAAAACAATTAACGAAAAAACAGCCCTCCGTGTGAAACGGAGGGCTATCTTTATTTCATTGACCTGTCGAGTACGGCGCCGGAATATGCCTCTATCTCGTATTCGTAGCTGAGGGCGATGGTCTTGAACTTTACCCTGTAATACCACTGTCCGCCGCGATAGTGGATGCCGGTATCCAAGCCGGAGACCTGGCTTTCGGCAAGCTGCGCGTCCTTCAGAGCGATCTCCTGCGCGCGCTCCTCACCTATCAGAAGCTCGTCATCGCGGGTCTGGTATATAAGATATGTGACTCCCGCCGCTATGAGCGCGACTATCAAAACAGCCGCTATTACGATGTTAACACTCTTTTTCATGCCGTTTCTCCGTACATAATGATAAGAAATTATACCATTGCGCGGCACATTTATCAATATGCTGATTTTTCAGCCTTTTTTCGTAAGGAAAAGCGAATTTTTGAGTTGACAAGTGGGAGTTATTCCACTATAATATTCAAGCGACTGTGGAGAGGTGCACTATGCTGCTTGATTTGAGACAGATAATTGAAGTCCCCGGAAAAAGCGTTCCGTTTCAGTGTGAGCTGGAAGCGCAGGGGCTGGAATTTGACTCTGTTAAGGAGTATAAGACCCCGCCCACGGCGGAAGGCAGAGTGTTTAACGAGGCAGGTATCCTGACACTCGAGGGTACCTTGACTGCCGAAATGACTTGTGTGTGCGACAGATGTGGTAAACTGTTCGACAGCACCAAGGTGATGGACCTCCACGCCTTCATATCCGACAGAGAGTCTGAGGATCCGGAAGTTTTTGTTCTCGACGGGGACAAGCTCGATCTCACCGAAACTCTCTCGACCCTTTTTGTTCTCGACATGGAAACGAAGTTTCTGTGCTCCGAGGATTGCAAAGGTCTATGCTCCCGCTGCGGAGCCGATCTAAACCTTGGTCCCTGCGCCTGCGGGAAAGAGATCGATCCAAGACTTGCTGTATTAGGACAGCTGTTGGATAAGTGATCAATTAATACTAACGCTGTTTCTCAGCTATTTATCAGGAGGTGTCACCATGGCAGTCCCTAAGGGAAAAGTATCAAGACAGAGACGCGATAAGAGGCGTTCGTCCCACTGGAAGCTCGTTGCTCCCGGAATCGTTAAGTGCCCCAACTGCGGCGAGTTCAAAATGCCCCACCGCGCTTGCACGGCATGCGGTATGTACAATGGCCGCAAGGTTCTCACCGTTGACGAGAAGTAATTAAAATGCTCAAGGAGGAAAGGGTACCCCTTTCCTCCTTTTGCGTATGTGAGTTTATGAAAAACGATGTCATTTCAAAAATAGATAGCGGCAGCCCGCTGCACGGCAGAATCCATGTCGGAGACGAGATAGTCAGCATAAACGGAAACCCCATCCACGATGTGCTCGACTACAAGTTTTTCTCCTATGACCCCGTGCTGCGCATAGTTCTGCGCCGTCCCGACGGCGGCGAGTACGCGGTCCACGCCGAAAAGCCGGAGGGTATGGACCTCGGGCTGGATTTTGAGGAGTATCTGATGGATGCTCCGCGAAGCTGCGCAAACAACTGCGTTTTCTGCTTTATAGACCAGCTCCCCAAGGGTATGCGCAAAACGATGTATTTTAAGGACGACGATGCGCGCCTGAGCTTTCTGCTTGGTAACTATATCACGCTGACAAACCTGTCTCAGCGCGAGATACAGCGCATAATCGACCTGCACATAAGCCCCGTGAACATCTCCGTTCATGCTACCGATCCGGAGCTTCGTGTTAAGCTGCTGCGTAACAAAAACGCCGGCAAATGCATGGATATAATGCGCCGCTTTGCCGAAGGCGGCATCGTTATGAACTGTCAGATAGTCTGCTGCCCGGGACTTAACGACGGGCAGGCGCTTGAGCGCACGATGCGGGAGCTCTCCGAGCTCTACCCCGCCGTGCACAGCGTTTCCATCGTTCCCGTCGGGCTCACGAAGTACCGCGAGGGTCTGTACCCGCTCACGCCGTTTACCCCCGAGCACTCCGGCGAGACCATCGACCTTGTTACCGCCTACGGCGACGAGTGCGTTAAAAAATTCGGAACGCGGCTGTTTTTCTGCTCGGACGAAATGTACATCTGCGCACGGCGCGAGCTGCCCGAGGATGATTTCTACGAGGAGCACACACAGCTTGAAAACGGCGTCGGCATGATACGGCTGCTCGAACGCGAGTTTAAAGGCGCTCTGAGCTTATCCGGCGAGCCCGACGGCGTTCCGTTTTCGATAGCCTGCGGCGTTTCCGTCGCACCTTATTTTGAAAAACTTATTTGTATTGCAGCCGAAAAGTATGGTAATATAAAAGGGACGGTATATGCCATAGAAAACGACTTTTTCGGGCACGGGGTGAATGTCTCCGGACTTATAACCGGCGGCGACCTCATCGCGCAGCTGAAGGGCAAGGACCTCGGCGAGCGTCTTTTCATATCGCAGAATATGCTGCGGCGCGAGGAAATGGATTTTCTCGACGATATAACGCTCAAGGAGGCCATAAGCGCCCTCGGCATTCCCATCTACCCCATAGAATCCGACGGATTTGCGCTTTGGGACGCGATAAGCGGCGATGCTCTGCCGGAGGTCAAGATACCCGAGCGCAGTCCCGAGCGGCAGCAGTACTATAAATATAACCAGAACGGAGGTTAGCTTCATGTCAAAGCCTCTCATTGCCATAGTCGGCAGACCCAATGTGGGAAAATCAATGCTTTTCAACAAGCTTTGCGGCAAGCGGCTGTCCATTGTTGAGGACACGCCGGGTGTCACCCGCGACAGGCTTTACGCCGAGTGCGAATGGCTCGGCAGAAAATTCGATATAGTTGACACGGGCGGTATTGAGCCCACCACCGATAACGAGATACTCATGTTCATGCGCGAGCAGGCGAACATTGCGATAAGCGCGGCGGATGTGATCGTTCTCGTCACCGATGTGCGCACCGGCGTTACGGCGGCGGATAAGGAAGTTGCCAATATGCTGCTGCGCTCTAAAAAGCCCACGGTGCTGGCTGTCAACAAGATGGACTCCACCGGCAGGCTCGATCCCGCGATATACGAGTTCTACGAGCTCGGTCTCGGCGATCCCGTCGCGGTCTCCGCCGTGCACGGTCACGGCACTGGTGATCTGCTCGACGAGTGTATGAAATATTTCCCGCCCGAGGACGAGGAGGATGAGGAGGACGACCGCATAAAGGTCGCCGTTATCGGCAAGCCCAATGTCGGCAAATCCTCGCTCGTAAACCACATTCTCGGCGAAAAGCGCGTTATCGTCAGCAATGTCGCCGGCACTACCCGCGATGCGGTCGATTCCGAGGTAGACAACAAGTTCGGAAAGTATGTTTTCATCGACACCGCCGGCATACGCCGCAAAAGCAAGGTCGATGAGCGCGTTGAGAAATTCTCCGTCATGCGCGCGCAGATGGCTATAGAGCGCGCGGATGTGTGCATCATCATGATAGATGCGCGCGAGGGCGTAACCGAGCAGGACACCAAGATAGCCGGACTTGCTCACGAGGCGGGCAAGGCGAGCATCGTTGTCGTGAACAAGTGGGATCTCGTCGAAAAAGAGACCGGCACCATGGAGAAAATGCGCAAGGAGGTCATGCGCGACCTCAGCTTCATGAGCTATGCTCCGGTGCTGTTCATATCGGCAAAGACCGGTCAGCGCACCGACAGGATATTCGAGCTTGTGAACTTCGTAAACGATCAGAGCAATATGCGCATAACCACCGGTATGCTCAACGATGTTCTTGCCGACGCTCAGGCGCGCGTCCAGCCGCCCACGGACAAGGGCCGCAGGCTGAAGATATATTACATGACCCAGACCGGCATAAAGCCGCCCAACTTCGTCGTGTTCTGCAACAGCCGCGAGCTTTTCCACTTCTCGTATCAGCGCTATATCGAAAATCAGATACGCGCGGTGTTCGGGCTCGAGGGCACACCTATTCGCATGGTGATCCGCCAGAAGGGAGATAAGCAATGACCGCACTTTTGCTTGCAGTGACCGCAATCATAGCCTATTCCTTCGGCAGCCTCAGCTCCCCTATCCTGTCCTCGCATATATATTTCCATGAAAATATACTCAACTACAGCCGCGACAACGCCGGTATAACGCGCTTTCTCAAGCGCCACGGTCGGAAAGGCGTTGCCGTTCTCTGCCTGGTCGAGATCATAAAAACCGTTATCCCCGTGCTTATCGGCGGACTTCTGATGCTGATAGTCGATCATGCTCAGATAGGCTTTGCGTTTGCGCTTTTCTGCGTCGTTCTGGGCACCAACTTCCCGATTTTATACAACTTCCGCGGCGAGCACAGTCTGCTTGCCATGGCGGTCGGTTGCTTTTTCGTAAGCGGCGAGGTCGCGTTCGCGGGCATAGTGGTGTTCGTAGTCGTGTACATCATAACGCGCTATATATCGTTCTCGGCACTCAGCAGTACCTTCATCATGTTTCTTGTAACGATGATGAGCGTTGACGATGCCATCGTGCGCAATATCCTGCTGCTTACTTACCTGCTCGTCGTGATAGAATACCGCAAAAACATCCCCCGTCTTCTGCGGAAAAAGGAGAAAAAATTCCGCTATAAAGAGGATGTCACCTATATGTTCGACGATGATTACGGCAGCGGACAGAATTAAATTTAAAATTCCGGTTGACAATACGCCCTCAGTCTGCTAAAATATCCAATGCGTCTGGGGGTATAGCTCAGCTGGGAGAGCGCTTGAATGGCATTCAAGAGGTCAGCGGTTCGATCCCGCTTATCTCCACCATGTGAAAAAGACAGGATTTGCTCCTGTCTTTTTTCTTTCGCTTGATTTTGAACCGCTGACCACTTGAATGTTTTTATTTAATTTTCGCCGCAGGCGGCTTTTGCGGCATCCCGCAAAAGCTCAGCGGTTCGGCCCCGCTTATCTCCACAAAAATCAACACCGCAACGAAAGTTGCGGTGTTGATTTTCTGTTCCGTTCAACATCCCAGCGCACCGGCGCCCTCGGGGAGATTGGATTGCTCTGCTTCAAGCGCCGAGGTCGATGTTTGTTAGTTACGGGAGTTGACATCCGCAGCCTCCTGTGGTAAAGTGCCATCAACAGCCACCCTTGCTGCGGTTTCGGACGTATCGCTCAGGGCATTATTGCCAAAGACGGACGAGGGGGCTGTTTTTTTGCGCCATTTTTCGACATATAGGCAGAAACTATGTAGGTCGTTTTCTTCGCGGTGTCCGGCATGGCTTCAATTACATAGTATGTGCCGTCCTCGGCTTTTTCAAATACTACGGTGCGAGCCCTTCCGTGCTTCCCGTTTGGCTTAACAGTCACATATGATCCTGCCGCCCCTCCGTCCTTTGGCGAGTCGTAATTATCGAGCACATACTGAATGCGCCCAAGGTCGTTTATATGGAGCGTCCAGCTTTTGTCAATGTCAGCCCACGGTGACTGCGGTCGAATAGCTTCACGCCGAGGGATTCTTCTAAAAGATTGATTCGCTTGATGACAGCCGTGGGCGTGATGCAGCTTTCTTCGGCGGCTTTGTTGAAGCTGCCTGCATCCGCCACACGGAGAAAAGTCTCAAGTTGTGGGTTATACATGGATCATCACACCCCCTCATTTAATCAGTTTGAATTATTATATACAAAATGCGCCCTTTCTGCAAGCTGCCGTTGATGCTTATCTTTCTTATAAAATTATAGCACAACTAAAGCAGCGAACCGAGCAATCGTAAGGTCTCCTAAAAAGTCTGGGGAATATCAATTCAGACGCGAAAGGGGTGTGGGGACTATCCCCAAAAGTGAAATGCGCATTCCAAATGTAAGGTTGGGGTGCACATTTTTGCCGCGTGTCCGGAC
>SFLE01000040.1 GCA_004553495.1 Clostridiales bacterium
GTTGCAGCAGGTGAGGATGATAAGTACGGATATGCCCATGCCGATGCCGTTGAAGAACATCGTGGTGATAGCCATGGTCGAGCACATACCGAGAAGCTGGACCAGAACGGGGTTATTGGTAATAAGGCCGTCCCTGAACTGTTTTTTAATATTCATCGTCTGACCTCCTTAACCCAAAGTGCTGACGGCAGCGATGGCTGCGTCAACTGCCGTGCAGACTGCGCGGGAGGTGATGGTCGCACCGGTGATGGCGTTGATGACGCCGCCGTCCTTGGTGACCTTCGCCTGATCTGCGCTTATGCCGATGAACTGATCTTTAAACTCGGCGTTGCTTGCCTTGGAGCCGAGACCGCTGGTCTCGGAGCTGGAAATGATGGAGATGCCGTTGCAGGTAAGATCTGCGTTAACGCCGACAGCAACGGTGATCATACCCTGAGATCCGGAGACCTCAGCTTCGACTATCCAGTTGCCGGTGTCGGTCTTGCAGACCTTGGTAACGGTGCCGTCGCCTTTGTAGTCTACGGCGTCATACTTGTTGAAGTCCATGACCGCGCTGTATGCCTCTGCGGTCTTTTTTTCGTTGTACAGTTTGATAGGCTCCTCAGTGACCATGTTGGTCAGACCGAGGATGCCAGCAACGATCGCGGAGACGAGGAACAGAATGAGGGTAAGCTTTACTATCTTATTCATTATGCTTTTGCCTCCTTTGCTGCCTTTTTAGCTGCCTTGAGGTCTTCCTTGGAAACACCGAACTGGCGGCCGCGGGTACCCTTATCGATAGCCCATGCGCACAGGTTCATGATGAGTATTGCAAAGGAAACGCCCTCGGGGAAGCCGCCGAAATAACGGATGAGGACAGTCAGAGCGCCGCAGCCGAAGCCGAACAGGAGCTGACCGTTGAGAGTTACGGGGCTGGAGGAGTAATCGGTCGCCATGAAGAACGCGCCGAGGAGCAGACCGCCGGACAGGAGGTTATAAAGCATCCAGTCGAGGTTCGAGTAGCCGTATCTCGGGAAGATGAAGGTCAGAATGGCAACGGTGCCGATGAAGGCAACGGGAATACGCCAACTGATGACCTTGCGGATGAGCAGGTATGCACCGCCTATGAGCAGTGCAAGCGCGCTTATCTCGCCCAGAGAGCCGGGCATGAAGCCGAGGAACATATCGCTGAAATTGTAACCCGCAGCAACGACATCGCCGCCCTCCTTGAGGATGCTCAGCGGGGTAGCCATGGTTTCAGCGTCAACATCGACAACGATCTTGCCGATAGCCTTGGGAACAGCCCAGCTGGTCATTGTGACTGTCCAGGAGAAGAACAGAAACGCACGACCTGCGAGCGCGGGGTTTACGAAGTTCTTGCCGATGCCGCCGTAAAGCTGCTTTACGACAACGATGGCAAAGAAGGTGCCGACAATGGGCATCCACGCCGGTGCGTCGGCAGGCAGGCACAGAACGAGCAGTATGCCGGTGACGCAGGCGGAAAGATCGCCTATCGAAGAGGGCTTCTTCATGAGTTTGCGGTAGCCCCACTCGAAGAACACGGCGGAGGCAACGCTGACAGCCAGCAGCAGCAGCGCGTGAGGTCCGAACTGATAAACGGCAAACGCCATTGCGGGGACCAGAGCGATGATAACATCGAGCATGATGCGGGATGTGTCGGTCTTGGTCCTTACCTGCGGCTGATAAGAGGCGTCAAATGTATATTCTTTTGCTTTCACTTTTTCTCAGCCTCCTTTGCAGCAGCTTCCGCTCTTGCCTTCTCTTCGGCTGCCTTTGCAGCGAACAGGAGCTTTGCGGTTTTAAACGAGTGGGTAAGCGGCATTCTGCCGGGGCAGTTGAACGAGCAGCTTCCGCACTCGAAGCAGTCAAGAATGTGGTACTTCTTCATGTTCTCGAAGTCACCCTTCTTGAAGTAGGCATACATATAAACGGGCTCAAGTCCCATGGGGCATACGGTGATGCACTTGCCGCAGCGTATGCAGGTGGGATTTTCAACGGTTCTGTCCTCTTCCTCAGTGAAGAACAGAATGCCCGCGGTGCCCTTGATGTTTACAGCGTCGAGGCTTGTTGCGATAAGACCCATCATAGGTCCGCCGAGAACGATCTTCTTGGGGGTCTTGACGAATCCGCCGCACTGCTCAACGATGTAGCTGAACGGAGTACCTATGCGGCACTGGAGGTTGTGGGGCTTGTCGATAGCGGATCCGCCGACGGTAAGTATACGCTCATAGCAGGGGATGCCGAGATAGCATGCCTTGTAGATCGCATACGCAGTCTGGGTGCTGACGACATTGCAGCCGACGCCGGCAGGCAGTCCGCCGGGCTTGACCTCGCGGTTTGTGATGGCTTTGATCTGCATTTTCTCCGCGCCCTGGGGGTACTTGACCTCTTCGGGAACGATCTCAACGCCATACTGAGCGGGATTCTTGGAATTGAGAAGCTCAATAGCGTCCATCTTGTTCTTCTCAATGCCGTAATACGCCTTGTCCAGTCCGCTGGCAACGCGTGCAAGCTCGATGCCCTTGAGGAGCTCTTCGGGATGCAGCTTCATAGTCCAGTGGTCGCCGTTGAGGTAGGGCTCGCACTCTGCGCCGTTTATGATGAGGGTGTCGACCTTGCCGAGACCGCCTCTGATCTTAAACGCCGTCGGGAACATTGCGCCGCCCATGCCGACGATACCTGCCTCACGCAGGCGGGTAAGGATAGCTTCCGGATCCTTGAGCTGCTCTTCGGTGAGAGGAGCAAGGTCCGTGCAAGGGGTATCCTGGTAATCGTTTTCGATAACGATCGCCATTATCATATCGCCCAGGGGATGGGGTCTGGGCTCGATCGCTACTACCTTGCCGGAAACGGGAGAATGCACCGGAGCGGAAACAGGCGCGGGATTATCGCCTATTTTCTGACCCATGGTAACATAATCGCCGACCGCGACCAGCGGCTGGCAAGGTGCGCCGATGTGCTGTGCCATCGGGATAACGACCTGAGGCGGCGGGGTCAGGACTACTACGGGCTCGTTCGGAGCCTTCATGTAATCAGGATGTACGCCACCGCGAAACTTATAGGGCATTTACATCACCTCTCTAATTTATGCATTCTTAAATATAACATAAACTATGTTTTGTGTCTACAATCAATGACTCGATTTTACGCGATTTTTTGTGGTTTTTGGCGCTATTTCATGACAAATGATTAACAACTGCACATAAATTAACGCAATATTTGCTTCTTGTGGTTTAATTGTCAATTTTCGCCCCGCATTGGCACTTTGTTAAAAATAGGGCTTATCAAAACGGCGTTTATGCTGTATAGTATACACATGACAATAACTTTTTGAGGAGGCAGCAATATGCTTACACCATGGGGCGAAAAGCTCGATAAGGACAACATACTTCCCGAATATCCCCGCCCGCAGATGCGCAGAGCATCGTTTATAAACCTAAACGGACAGTGGGACTATGCCTTTACCGCAGCCGGAGAAAAGCAGCCGGAAAAGTGGGAAGGCAAGATACTCGTTCCCTTCTCCCCGGAATGCGAGCTGTCCGGCGTCGGCAGAACTCTCCAGCCGGATGAGTACCTGTGGTACCGGCGCGACTGGGTGCGTCCCGACGATATGAGCGGCAGGGTCATTCTGCATTTCGGCGCCGTAGACCAGAGCTGCACCGTGTACATAAACGGTCTGCGCGCATACCGGCACAAGGGCGGCTACCTCCCCTTTGAGTTTGATGCGACCGGCTTTCTGACGAAGGATGTAAACGAGCTGTCGCTGAGCGTGCGCGATGTGTCCGACACCTCGTATCACTCCCGCGGCAAGCAGAAGATGAAGCATGGCGGCATATGGTACACCCCCCAGAGCGGCATATGGCAGAGCGTTTGGGCGGAGTGCGTGCCCAAGGACTGCATAAGGGCGCTGCGCATAACGCCGGATTACGACAACGCAAGCGTGCGCATAAACGCCGATATTGTCGGCGACAGCCGCGCATACGCGATATTTAACGGACAGCAGTATCAGCTTCCCGCCACCGTGCCGGTGCCCGATTTTGAGCCGTGGTCGCCGGAAAGCCCCAAGCTGTACGACTTTTCCGTCGTGTGCGGCGAGGATAAGGTCGAGAGCTACTTTGCCATGCGCAAATTCTCCGTCGAGCCCGACTCCAAGGGCGTAAAGCGCCTGTTTTTAAACGGCAGACCATACTTCCACAACGGTCTGCTCGATCAGGGCTACTGGTCCGACGGTATGTACACCGCACCATCCGACGAGGCGCTCATCTTCGATATTCAGACCGCCAAGGACATGGGCTTTAATATGCTCAGAAAGCACATAAAGGTCGAGCCGCTGAGATGGTACTACCACTGTGACCGGCTCGGCATGCTCGTGTGGCAGGATATGATAAACGGCGGCGGCAGCTATAACCCCGCAATAATCTCCACACCGCTGGTCACCGGCATACACTTAAACGACAAAAAGTACAAGCTGTTTGCGCGCGAGGATCTTGAGGGCAGAGTCGAATACGAAACAGAGCTCAACGAGATGATCGAGCTTTTGTACAACTGCCCCTGCATTGCGATGTGGGTGCCGTTTAACGAGGGCTGGGGTCAGTTCGATGCGGCACGCATCGCTGAAAAGGTCGCGGGCATGGACCCGACCCGCACCATCGACCACGCATCCGGCTGGCACGATCAGAAGATCGGTCAGACCCAGAGTCTCCATGTTTATTTCAAAAAGTATGTGTTCAAGCCCGACAAGCTCGGCAGAGCCGTGCTGCTCAGCGAGTTCGGCGGATATAACTACCGCTGCGAGGGTCACAGCTTCGGCAGCGACAACTTCGGCTATAAAAAGCTCCGCTCCGAAAAGGATCTGCAAAAGGAGCTCGAAAAGCTTTACTCCGAGCAGATAAAGCCCGCTTATGAGCAGGGGCTCGCCGCCACGGTGTACACGCAGCTCACCGATGTGGAGCAGGAGGTCAACGGTCTCATCACATATGATCGAAAAGTGGTGAAGCTCGCTCCGGAAGTGATGAGAAAAATCGTCTCGGTAGAATAATGCAGATAGTTGACGGCAGAGAATATATTCCCGAGGTGCGTAAGCTCATAAAGGAGTACACCGACTCACTCGGACGCACGCTCATGGACGAGATACTGAGCCGCGCAAAAGCCGTAGGCTTTTCGGAGATCGTCCTCGACACGCTGTCTCCGATGCAAACCGCCATCGGTCTTTACAGAAAATACGGCTTTGCCGAGTGCGAGCCGTATTACGGCAATCCCCTGCCCGATGTGCTGTATTTTAAAAAGGTGATATAAAACAACTCCCCTGCATGATCAATGCAAGGGAGCTTTTTCATGGCTGGGCGACTATACTATGTTGTGCAGGAAGGCATCCACTGCCTCGTTGAATGCGGTCGGCTGGCGGTTTGCTATGAAGTGGTCTCCTTTTATGAACGCAAGCCTCGCGTTCAGGATACTGCACGCGATGAGCTCGGTGTGCGGGCGCTTTATCATGTCGTTCGTGCCGCAGATAACAAGCGTCGGAGCCGTTATGTGCGCAAGCTCTGCCGGTTCTATGTTCGGCTCATTCACCATCAGTCCGAGCATTTCGGCATTTTTCTTCGCGTCCGGAGATTTGGCAGCAAAGCGGCTCGCTATTCTATAGCCGATCTCTATCGTGAGCTGCACCGACCTTTTAACGCCGCCGGGGTCGAGATTTCCTCCGTTGAGTATCAGCGCCTTGACCATGTCGGGGTGCTTGAGGGCAAACTCCATTGCGATATTCGCACCGTCCGAAAAGCCGAGAATTACCGCCGCCGCTATCCCCTGCTCGGTCATAAAATCGTAAAGGTCGCGGGAGAACTGCGCAATGGTAAACGGTGCAGTACCGCGCGGCGAACGCCCGTGGCCGCGCGTGTCCAGGGCGATCACACGGTATTTGCCGCTGAAGTGCTCGATCTGGCTTTCAAAATACGAGCCGTCCTCGCCGTTTCCGTGCAGCAGAATAAGCGGCTCGCCGCTCCCCTTTTCACGATAATATAAGTGTATATCCATTGCATTACCTCGTTTCTGCATGTAAGTTTGAATTTTAATCTATATCCGCATTAGGACGCATTGTCCTATTTGTCAAGTATTCCGGCTTTATCAGCGTATATTGACAGCGGTGATATTTATGAAACTTCGGATACGCGACCTGCGCGAGGACAACGACTTGACGCAGCCGGCGGTCGCGGACTATCTCGTCGGACGCGACTGAAAACGGAGCAGTTAGTTAACTGCTCCGTTTTTGTATTCGACCGGCGTAACGCCGGCGATAACCACTGTGCGCGCCTTGTCATACTCATAAGCGCAGGTGGAAAGCGTCATTATCTGCGTTACACTCCCCGTGTCGGCATTGGTGGCAAATTTCGATTTGCCCAGCGCCTGAGGGAGATACGCCGCGAGCTCCTCCGGCGTGTCAAACACCTTGTAGCTTTCCGAGTCCGACGGCGTCACGAATGTCGCTATCAGGTCGAGGCGGTATGCCCGCTGCTCGGTGAGAAACCACATCACCGGATGCTCCTCGTAAAACTCCTGCTCGGAGAACTTGTCGAGCACCGCGAACATCGCGCCCGAGCGCATATGGTGCCCGTAAATTATGGTGTTCAGGCTGCCCATGTTGGGGTCGTTTCTGCAGTCCATGAACAGAGTGCCGTTGGCGTTATAGCTGCCGTCGAGCATACGGCGGAGGTAATAATTGTTGTCCTCAGCCTGCACGACGGGGTAGTTTATCACCGTGCCCTCGCAGTAGAGCCAGCCGACGACATCGCCGCACTCCTGCTTGAGCTGCGCGAAATCCACGGTTATCGGTATCTGACTGCTCTCGTCCTCGACGACGAAGCTTGCCGCGATCTCATCGTTGAGCTTTTGGCTCTCGCGGTTCTCGCTCCAATAGGAATAGAGCTTGAACGCCGAAAATATGAGCACAACGATGCATACAAGCAATAGTATTTTTCTGACGGCTCGTTTCATATGAACTCCAAATACCAGAAGTGCCTGCCGGTTTTGCCGGCAGGCAATCTGATCACAAATCAGTTTTCCTCTTTTTTATTGCGCTTTGTGAGCAGCAGGACGATGCCGCACAGTGCGACAGCGCCTATTCCGGCATACAGCCAGACATTGAAGTCATCGCCCGTTTTCGGGTCGGTGGACTCGATCGGGAACTCCTCGACCTTGAACTGCCAGTCGAGATAGCCGACCGCCTCCTGGAATTCGTTGCCCATCTCGAGCGGAACGCTGAGCGTTACATCGAGCTTGACATCGGCGCCCGAGTAGAATGTGCCGAGGCACACCCAATCCTCGAGAGTCGCCTTCTGGTCGGAGGGCGCATCGAACAGAACGGACTTGCCATCCTGCTTGACGGTGAGGTTCATCTGGCTGAGAAACTCCTTGGATGCCTCGTGTCCGCCGAGCGCGCGCATATAGATCTTTACCTTGACCTTGTTGCTCGCATCGTTTTTCACCTGTATCTGCTGAGTAAGCTCATCGCCGGGCATAACGCCCTTGAAGTTTTCAAAAAGGTCGGTGGGCGAATAGTCGCTGCCGGGGGCAAAAACGAACTTCTCCGCCTGTCCCTCATAGCTCACAGAGGACGCGAGCGCCGCCGGTGCAAGCCCTACGCACAGCGCCAGCACCATGATAAAAGCAAGAACTTTCTTTTTCATGTCGCTCACCTCACTTGCTTATTCTGCCGTTGCCATCGACCGTAACGCCCCATGCTTCATTAACGGCATCCTTGGGCGTTGCCTGAATCGCGTCAGCCACTACAATTACCTGCGTGTTCGCGTCAAGCGTCATCTTATCACTGAGCAGATTGCCGGTCGAAGCGCCGACCTCTACGGCAGAGGTGTAGTAGTAATACTCACCAATCTGTACCCAGCCTGTTCCGAGCGCGAACGCAGGAACTTCCGCATTACCGGTGACTGTGCCATTACCGTCTATCGCATTTGCGACAAGGGCGACGCGGATGTAAACCGGAACGCCGGTGCTGTCGTTTTCAACGGTGATAGAGTTTTTTACATTATCCGTTATGTCCTCAACGACGGTTATCTTCGCCTCGGTGGGGGTAAACTTGTTTATCACCGGCTCGGTGTGAGTTACTATGTAAGCTACCGTGCCGCCGACCGCCATGACGAGAATAAGCACTATCGCAATGATGAGCGCGGTGCTCTTCGCCTTGGGGGCGTGGGAGCCGTTTTTAGAAATGAAGTACATAATTCACAGCCCCCTTTCTCAGCCGATGAGTTTCGCAAAAAACTCGTTTATCTTGTAGCTTATGGTGTTAACACACTGGTTTATCGCATAAGAGCTTGCGCCGAGCCACTTGTTCGTGTCGAGTGTGTTCGTGACCGTAACGACATTTTTATCGGGATCAGCCGTCATTTTAAACTGAACCGAAGCCTGATCTTTATAGCGCCATGACCAGTTGTTATCCTCGGTTATGGTGTATTCCTCGCCGACGGTGAGACCGCTTATCGTTACTTTCTCACCGGCTGTTACCGTTACCTTTGCAAACACATGGCCGCTCGAATCAGTAATGGTAAAGATGAACATGTCGTTTGCATCGTATGCGCCGCCTGTTACCTCTTTTCTGAGCGTCATGCTCGTGAGGTTATACTCAAACTTTGCATAGTAGGTGGCGGCTTCGTACATTCCGTCGCTGTTCTTTTCGGGAACATATTTGTAGCCGTCGCTGACCTTATGCTCGCAATTTGCATCACTGTACCAGCCGACGAACTTGTAAGTCGGGTCGTTGTCTTTGATGGTCGCGGTAGAGCCATCAGGCACACCGGTGATAACTTTTACGGACTCATCACTTCTATTGGACACAGAGCAGATGCCATCCGCGACACCGGCACCAACGGCAACATAGTTTATAGTCGCCGTATTCTCGGTGTAGTAGAATGTGATAACATTCTTACCTTCATCTGTCGATATGATGGC
>SFLE01000041.1 GCA_004553495.1 Clostridiales bacterium
GGTAGCGTAGCTGTCAGAGAAGTTGATGCTCTGGAGGCGCTCCTCGGTAACGGTCATGCCTGCCATTGCAATGTCTGCCTTGCCGGAGGTGAGTGCGGGGATGATCGCGTCGAACTCCATGTCGTCGATGACGAGCTTCATGCCGAGCTTGTCAGCGATAAGACCTGCTACAGTGGGGTCGATGCCGACGATCTCGTCGCCTTCAACGGTCTCATACGGAGGGAAGGTTGCGTTGGTAGCCATTACGAGCTCCTCTGCGTCGGCTGCAACATTCTTCTGAACCTCGGGGAGAGTGCCGGTGCCGGAGATGAAGTAATCGGTGACAGCCTTGAGAGTGCCGTCGTCCTTGAGCTCCTTAAGAGCTGCATTGACCTTCTCGAGCAGGTCGGTGTTTTCCTTTGCAATGCCGATAGCGTAATCTTCGGTGACATACTCGGAGTCAAGGATCTTCAGCTTTACGCTTGCCTGATCACCGTTGGTGTCGTCTTTTTTGTCGTTGTTATTGCTGCATGCGCACAGTGCGAACACCATGACCATCGCGAGCAGAAGTGCGATAAACTTTTTCATTTTCTATACCTCTCAAAAAATTTTTAACTGTTTTGTTTGCCGTTCCTTACGACGGTGCTTATATTAGCATCTTTATTCACCGTTGTCAACACTTTTTTGAAAAAATATTCGTATTTTTTAGAAAAAAGCGCATTTTGTATGAATAATATTCATTTTAGTGCGAATATTCATTGTTTTAATGAATTTTTGCATAAAAAATCAGCCCCGATTTTTACGCTCGGAGCTGATTTTTATATGATTTATACAGTTTCACAACCGCCTTTTTAGTAAAGCTGCAAAAGAAAACAGTGCAAATGCTATTATATTAACTATCACGATCGCCGCACCGGAGGGCAGTTCGAATGCATAAGATGCACCCATACCGATGACAAAACACACGACCGATACAGCGGCGGAGCATATAACGACCGACTTAAAGCTGCGGCATACGCGCATTGAGGTGAGCGCCGGAAAGATTATGAGGCTCGATATGAGCAGCGCGCCCATCATGCGCATTCCGATAACGACCGTCACGGCCGTTAAGACCGCGACTACGCTGTTTATAAGCTGGGCGCGGGTTCCGGTGGCTCTTGCAAATGTTTCGTCAAAGGTAACGGCGAATATGCGCGGATACAAAAGCACGAACATTAAAAGCACGGCTGCGGAGAGGATTATGCTCAAAACTGCATCGGTATGGCTCAATGACAATATGCTGCCGAACATATAGTTTGAGACATCCGTGTTCATGCCGCTTGTCAGCGACACGGTGACGACACCGATGGCAAGCGCCGAGGACGAGATGAGCGCGATGGCGGCATCGCCTTTTATCTTGCTGTTCTGGTTTATCCGCAGCAGCAGGAATGCCGCCGCAACGACCGTAGGCACCGCAAGGTACAACGGCGCTATGTTTGCAGCCGCAGCGATCGCGAGCGCACCGAAGCCGACATGGGACAATCCGTCGCCTATCATGGAATACCGCTTGAGTACCAGCGACACGCCGAGAAGCGCGGCGCACAGCGATACAAGCACTCCGACGACTACCGCCCTTATCATGAAATGATAGGAAAACATCTCTTTTATAAGCTCCATCATGCCCTTGACCCTCCCACGAAGCGGCGCGCAAGGTCGCTTTCACGATACTGCGCGGTGGTGCCGAAGAAAAGCTGACTTCGCCCGAGATGGAGGATATGCGTAGCATAGCGAACAGCAGCATGAATATCATGCGAGATCATGATAACGCTTGTATTATCGCAGAGGTTTACGAGCTTTATAAGGTTATACATCTCGTTTGCCGCAACGGGGTCAAGCCCCGTGACCGGCTCATCGAGCAGCAGGAGCTTTTTCGTTGCGCACATGGCGCGCGCGAGCAGCACCCTCTGCTGCTGACCTCCGGACAGCTCAAGATAGCAGCGGCCGGCAATATCGTCGATGCCGAGGCGCTCCATGTTCTCCGCCGCCGCAGCCTTATCCGCTGCATTATAAAACAGCCTGCCCTTCATGGAGTTGAGACGCCCCGACAGCACGACCTCGCGCACCGACGCGGGGAAATCGCGCTGGATCTGCGTTTGCTGCGGCAGGTAGCCTATCTCGGTGGGAGCGAGGTCATTGAAGATTATCTCGCCCTTCTGCGGCTGTTTCAGACCTAGGATGCCGCGCATGAGCGTGCTTTTACCCGATCCGTTTTCGCCGACGATGCAAAGGTATGAACCGGCATCTATCGAAAAATTTATACCACTGAGCACCGTTTCGCCGTCATAGGCGAAGCTCAGATCCTTACATTCAAGCTGTGCCACTCAGTATAACGCCTCCTTCAGGGTGTCAATATTCATACGCATGAGGTCGAGGTATGTCACTCCGTCCTCGAATTGCTGCGCTGTGACGCTGTGCGCGGAGTAAAACGGAAGCTTTTTGCAGCCGGTATCCTCGCATATGACATCAGCCATTTTCTCGTTGGAAAACTCCATGTACAAAACGACGGGTATGCTCTCCTCGCGCACATGATCGATCAAAAACGCCACTGTCTTTGCCGACGGCTCGGTATGAGACGCGCAGCCGGGGTAAGCCGCATAGTACTCCAGCCCATACTCCCGCGTGAAATAGCGCATCGGGAACCGGTCGGCAAATACAAGCGTTTTGCGCACGCCGTTGAGCACCGTTGTGCGTATCTCAATATCAAGCTCCATGAGCTTGGCGTTATAGACCTCGAAATTGAGGATATATTCATTCGTACCGTCGGGGTCTATGGCACACAGTTCGTCGCATATCGCGCGGCATATCCTGGAGGCGTTTATGGGCGAGGTCCAAACATGCTCATCGAGCTCGTCCTCCCCACCCTCCTCGGCGGCATATATGCCCTCGCTGCTCTCATTTACTGTTTCAACGCAGTCCATCATGCGCACTGACCGCACATCCTTGCCGATGAGCGACTCGACCCACTCCTCGGACTCTCCGCCGTTATAGATAAACAGGTCGCTTTCCTCGATGGCGATAATGTCCTTCGGCGAGGGCTCATACGAGTGTACCTCGGCTCCGGGCTTTAAAAGCAGCGTTACCTGCGCCCTGTCGCCTGCTATCTCCCGCGCGAAGTCATACGCCGGAAAATCCGAGCAGACTATTTGCAGCTTTGTATCGTCCCGCTTCTCGCCGGTCTCATTTGCACAGCCGGTCAAAAAGAGACCAAGGCACAAAAGCAGCAGTATTAGATTCTTCTTTTTCATCTTGACATTTCCTTGTATTATACGCGCAGCCTCCAATGGCGCATTTTTCATGGCGCAGCAGCCAACATCATTCTACTGTACCGTTGATTATCGCCGGAATACACGGTATCATTAATTTGCCGTCAAATATAAGGGAGAAGCTGTCTATGATCGCTAATAGGCACATTGTTATCATGCTCTTATGCATTCTATCCCTGAGCATCATTTTCGGCGGATGTTCAGAAAAGCAAACCACTGATCCCGCTCAGACATCCTATCCGACCTTTGACTAAACATACCGGGGCCTCAGCTTCGGTCCCACAAACGGCACCAACTTCTGCGCAAAATTCAGCGGTGACGGAACATTTACCGCCGTCTGCTACAACGGGCAAGACATATATAACGGCACATACACATATGCCGACGGCAAATTGTCGGTCTCTCTCCGAGACTATGAAAACATAGAATTTGCCGAGAACGGCTAGGGATTCACATCCGTTGAGGAATATGTTGCTCAGGCTCAATATCGCTGTCACTTCACCATAAACAAGAGCACCGAAGCGAGTTTTTTGGAATTATACGATAACGCCGGCTGAAGGCTCAAAAGCAAGCAGACGAGGATCTCACGCAGCGAGGTACTCGTCTGCTGTTTTTTACTATGGGCTCGATCATATCCGCCGAGATCAGCTCAGCAGCACTGCGGCGGCTGTGCCGATAAGACTCATGTTTTCAAAGTTTATAAATTCATAGCGCCTGCCCATTATCTCTCCGGCATATATGTCCATGAATTTCTCAAGCTCGGGGCGCAGGAGGCGGCTTGCCGAGAACAGTGAGCCGTCAACGCCTATGCCTACCGGTCTGCCTGCACCGTCGCCGGTGAGTTCAAGTATCGCGCACAGCTTGCAGGCTATGCAGCGGGCGGCGCGCTCGAACAGTTCGTTTATTATGTAAACCAAATTGACCCTGTCCTCGCTGTTGAAGCCCTTGTGAAAGCGCCCGCTGCCCCATTTATCTATTGTAGGCGTTGCGACCTCGGTCATTTTTTCGATGATAGTTGCGGCGTTTTCCGAAAACAGCCCCTCGCGTGCAGCCTGCTTGAGCGTGTACATACAGACCTGACCGAGATAGCGTCCGGAAATGAGCTTTTCGGCGGTGTACTCGCCGGTGTCGGGAAGGTCTTCGTCCATCGCAAGGTCGCAGTCACCGCGCGGGAAGCCGTCAAATGCGCCGCTTTCAAGGGTGACAAGCATTTTGCCGCTTTTATCCGTTCCGAGCTTGGGTATGCTGCCGAGCTCCAGCTCGCAGCAGGTGTTGCAGCCGGTTCCGGCAACGAGCCCCACAAATCCGGAGTATGCTCCCTTCGAGAGCGCTTTTGCCGCAAGCAGCGTGGCGGGAGTGTCGTTTAATACAACTATCCTTCCCACCTGCACGCCCCTGCGCTCAAGCTCTGCGCGCAGCGAGCTTCCGAGATACGAGCCGCAGGCTCCCCTAATGTCCACCTGCTTTGTGAGCCCGAGCACCTTGCCGTCGCGCTCGGGTGTTATCTCTACCGGATACGAAAAGCAGAAGCCGATGTTTTTCGCCTCGCCCATAAGCGGCTGCACCGCATCGGCTACATTTTCGATAAACTCATCCCAGCTCACGGGCTCGCTTGAACCGGGCATTGGCTGAGTGCTCTGAGACTCTACCACCGCTCCCTTTGCGTTAAAGCTTATTACGGCAGTGCGGAAATTCGTGCCGCCCGCGTCGATGACCACGGCTTTTTCGTTTCGTGCAAGCCTTCTGCCGGTGGTGAGATATGTCGGTATCATCGGCAGCGAGCTTTCGTCGCCGGCGAGCCCCGCTTTCATGCTCTCGACAATGGCTTTCGTGTATGCATTAAGGTCCACCCGCTCGGCATCCATGCCGTGCGCCTTCATAAACTGTGCTACTTTTATCATCTTATACCTCAAAAAGACCCGGCGGAACACCGTCGGGTCTTTATAAATCCGATTGTTACTTCTCTGCGGGAACGCTCTTTACGGACTCTACAACGCCCTCGGCAAGACCGGCTATGCCCTGGATCTCGCTGGGTATGATTATCTTGGTCGCCTTGCCGTTTGCCGCTGCGGTGAAGGCTTCCAGCGCCTTTATCTTCAGCACCGCCTCGCTCGGCATGGACTCGTTTATGAGACGGATGCCTTCCGCCGTTGCCTTCTGGACCTTGAGGATAGCCTCTGCCTCGCCTTCTGCCTCGAGGATCTGCTGCTGCTTCTTTGCGTCGGCGCGCAGGATAGCGGATTCCTTCTCGCCCTCGGCTTCGAGGATTGCTGCGCGCTTTTCGCCTTCCGCGCGCAGGATAGCCTCGCGGCGCTCACGCTCTGCCTTCATCTGCTTTTCCATCGCCGACTGGATCTCTCTGGGCGGGAGGATGTTCTTGAGCTCAACGCGGTTTACCTTGATGCCCCAGGGGTCAGTGGCTTCGTCAAGAATGGTGCGCATTCTGCCGTTTATAAGGTCGCGGCTGGTGAGGCACTGGTCGAGCTCCAGATCGCCGATTATGTTACGCAGCGTTGTAGCCGAAAGGTTCTCGATAGCTACCATGGGGTGCTCGATTCCGTAGGTATACAGCTTGGGATCGGTTATCTGGAAGTAGATAACGGTGTCGATCTGCATGGTGACATTATCCTTGGTGATAACGGGCTGGGGCGGGAAATCGGCTACCTGCTCCTTGAGGGAGATGGTCTTTGCGACTCTCTCGAAAAACGGGATCTTTACATGGATACCGGTGCACCATGTCGCCTGATATTTGCCCAGACGCTCGATTATCATTACCTTGCTCTGCTGAACGATACGGATGTTTCTTACAATTATCACCAATGCAAGAAGTATTATTACAGCAATTACATATTCCATTTGTTTTCTCCTTTAATTCTTATTTGACCGTTTCGGGTACTGCTACAATGAGCTTAACTCCGTCAATGCACTGCGCAGTCACGAGAGTGTCCTTCGGTATGATCTCCTCGTTTGCACTTCTTGCTGTCCATGTCTTACCGTCAACATAAACGGCGCCGGTACCGGCGATATTATCTATCGTCTCGGTGACCTTGCATTCCTTGCCGATAACTATGTCGGCATTCGTCGGCTCGACCTTATTGTTGACATACTTCTTTACCAGCGGTCTCGTGTAATACAATGTCACCGCCGAAACGACGAGAAACGCGAGCACCTGCGCCCAAACGGGAGCGCCGAACATCGCGCACAAAAGCGCAATGAGCGATCCTGCGGCAAACCAGATGCACACAAGTCCCACCGTTACTGCCTCAACAACGAGAAACAGTACCATGGCGATAAGCCACAGCGTTGTCATCGTAAATTCAAATGGCATTGCTTTCACCTCCATTTTATCTTGTTTATATTGTATAACATTTATCATATTTAATCAATAGCAATATGTTCGTTTTCTATGTCGTGGGAATTATTACTTTTTGCATTTGATTTAGGTCATTACCACTTTACATTTGTGATGTGTTGATGTAATATAAAAGCACAAAAGTGTTTTTTAATGACCGTGAGGAGGTTATTGTTTATGAATAAGCTCAACAGAAAACCCCGCAATCTGGATATGTACAAGGCGATACTGACGCTTGAGACCGTTGAGGAATGCATGGATTTCTTTGATGATCTGTGCACCGTTACCGAGATACAGGCGATGGAGCAGCGCTATCAGGTCGCCGTATGCCTTTCCAAGGGCATGATATACAACGATATTCTCGCCGAGACCGGTGCTTCAAGCGCGACAATAAGCCGCGTTAACCGCTCCCTGCAATACGGTAAGGACGGGTACGAGATAGTATTTAACCGCCTTGAGCAGCAGGAAGAGGACTGATGAGCACCTCTTACGGCCCCCTGTCGGCTTGGTATGACAAGCTCACCGGCGATATACCCTACGGCGAGTTTGCGGATTTTTACGAAAAATGCTTTGCCGCGGACGGCGGCGAGTTCAGAACGCTGCTCGACCTGTGCTGCGGCACCGGAACGCTGACGGCTCTGATGGCACAGAGAGGCTATGAGCTCATCGCGGCAGACGCATCTCCCGATATGCTCATGCAGGCAGCGGGCAAGGCGCCGGCGGATACGATACAGCCGCTTTACCTGTGCCAGGACGCAGCCGAGCTCGACCTTTACGGCACGGTGGACGCCGCCTACTGCTCGCTTGACGGGATAAATTATATTCCTCCCGAAAAGCTCGGCAGGGTTTTTGAAAGGCTGCACCTGTTCGTGCGCCCGTATGGGCTTCTTATCTTCGATATTAAAACGCCGGAGTGCCTGCGCGACCTCGACGGCGAGATATTTGTTGATGAGACGGACGATGTGCTGTGCCTGTGGCGCGCGGATTTCGACGAGGACGAGCAGTGCATATGCTACGGCATGGATATTTTCTCCCACCGCGGCAGACTGTGGCAGCGGGATGAGGAGGAGCATATCGAATATGCTCACGAACCCGATATGCTGAAATCGCTTCTTGAGCGCTCGGGCTTTGAGAGCATTGTGCTCCACACACAGTGTCCGCAGTCAGACAGTGGAAGGATGTTCATAACGGCTAATAACACAAGCATATATTGAGGTACAAGCATATATTGAGGTAATACAATGGATAGGATATTAAGAGCAACAGCCGGCGACGGCTTTGTAAAAATGTCGGCTATAAGCGCAAGAGAAACGGTGGAGCGCGCAAAGACAATTCATAACTGCACTCCCACCACCGCGGCAGCTTTGGGACGCACGCTGTGCGCCGCGTCCATGCTCGGCAACATGATGAAGGAGGATAACGGCAGCCTCACCATCCGCATAAACGGCGGCGGTCCGATAGGCAGCATAATCGCCGTTTCCGACAGCGCGGGCTTTGTGCGCGGCTATGTCACCGACCCGATGGTCGATCTGCCGCTTAGATCGGACGGCAAGCTCGATGTCGGCGGTGCAGTCGGAAGAAACGGTTTTCTGACCGTCAGCCGTGATATCGGTCTGAAGGAGCCCTATATAGGCTCTACCGAGCTCGTTTCCGGCGAGATCGCCGAGGATCTTACCTCGTATATGCTTGAAAGCGAGCAGATACCCGCAGCCTGCGGTCTCGGCGTTCTGGTGGACACCGATATGAGCGTAAAATCCGCCGGCGGGTTTATCGTGCAGCTCATGCCCGGTGCACCGGATGAACTTATCGACAAGCTCGAGGAAAACATACTCATGATGGACGCACTGACCACCATTCTTGCCGAGGATGGGCTCGAGGCTGTGTTCGATCAAGTGCTCAAGGGGCTTGAGCATCACATTGTCGGCGCCGACGATGTCGGCTACCGCTGCTCATGCAGCCGCGATCGCGTTGCCGAGGCGATACTCGGCGTTGGCGCTGATGAGCTCAAGAGTATGGTCGCCGAGGGCAAGGATGTTGATGTAAGCTGCCAGTTCTGCGACACGGTATACACATTCACGCCCGATGATATATCAAAGCTTCTTGAGCAGCTAAAAAACGATTAAAAACTTCAAAATTGTTATTGACATTTGAGGTAAGCTTTAGTATAATAAACAAGCCGCTGATGAGGGAGCATAGCTCAGCTGGTTAGAGCACCTGCCTTACAAGCAGGGGGTCACTGGTTCGAGTCCAGTTG
>SFLE01000003.1 GCA_004553495.1 Clostridiales bacterium
TTCTGGTCGACCTTGAAGGAGGTGATGACCTCGAGCAGAGACATGGAGGAGGATATAGCTGCGATAAAGACGAGTGCGTAGAACAGGAAGCCCATGATGTTGCCGATGTAACCCATCTGGTCGAATACCATCTGCATGGAACGGAACAGGAGTCCCGGGCCGGAGCTGGTCTCGCCGCCGAGGAATGCATAGCATGCGGGCATAACGATCATACCTGCCATGATAGCAACGAGGGTATCGCAGATAACAACGATAACTGCGTTCTTCTGAACGCTCTCCTGCTTCTGCAGATAGGAGCCGTAGGTGATCATAGCGCCCATGCCGAGGGACAGGGAGAAGAACATCTGACCTGCCGCAGTCTTGAGAACATCGAGGAAATTGTCCTTCAGAGGCTCAAGGTTCCAGCCGAACATGAACTTGTAGCCGCCGCCTGCGCCGGGCTGGCATGCAACATAGATGATGACGATGAGAAGCATTACGAACAGAGCGGGCATACCGATCTTGCAGAACTTCTCGATGCCGCCGTCGAGACCGGCCGCAACAATTACGGTGTTCAGTGCGATGAATATTGCGGTCCAGAGGACCATCTGACCGCCGTTGCAGATGAACTGACCGAAGAACTGGCTCATGTCAGTTACGCCGCCCCAGGTGTTCCAACCGAAGATAGCAGTCAGGTAGCTGAGCCATGCCGCCGAGGACGAAGTAGAAGCAGAGGACCAGAAACGGGCAGAGGACTGCCATGTAGCCGAGCCAGGTGAACTTCTTGCTGAGCTTACGGTAAGCTGCAACAGGGCTCATGCCGGTCTTACGACCGATAACGAATTCGCCGACCATAACGGCGAGACCAACGAATACCGCAAGAGCGAGGTAAACGAGCAGGAAGGCGAAGCCGCCGCTCTTACCCATCTTGTACGGGAAGCCCCAAATGTTGCCCAGACCGACTGCGGAACCGATAGCAGCCATCAGGAAACCAAAGTTGGAGCCAAATGATACGCGATTGTTTTCCATAACTTTCTCTCCTTTAATTAAATGCTTTCGCTGTGGACAATTCTATCTGTTAAAAATTTGATTACAATAGTTTTCAGTCGATATTAACTTCATCTTAACACGCATTAACGATGTCTTTACACAAACTTATACGCAAAACCTTGATTTTGGTAATAGTTTATTCACAAACTGGCTCAAATAGTGCCGAAAAAGCCCCTCAAGATGGACAAATTATTAACATTCAAGAAATAATCGCGTTAATTTTCTTTGCAGGCAGGTAAATTGCGGCAGAGCTTCCAGTCATAAATGTGGTTAATACCAGTATTAAAAACTTGCGTAGGCGCAGGGGAAATGTATATGGAAAATGCAATGCGTTTTAAAAGCAAATGGGCAATCATACATATAAAATATTAAACCTCCCGCCGCAGGAGCGGAGGGAGGTGTAGCTGTTCAATTTTACAAATGCTTGTCGAGCTCCTGCTCAACATAGTCAAATTTCTTGACCGTGGGTTTTTCTATCACTTTGCCGCGCATTACTACCATCTCCGGCGAGCGAAGTGCGGTGAGATCCTCAAGGGGATCGCCGCGCGTGACCAGAAGGTCAGCCGACTTTCCGACCTCAACGCTGCCGGTCTCACCGTCTATGCCGGCGATGCGCGCGTTCACGAGGGTCGCCGTGTGCAGGGCAAAGGCGTTTGTGACGCCTACATACTTCTTAAAGTACACCAGCTCGCGCCACATATCGTAGTGAGTGACGAACGGGCAGGCAGTATCCGTACCCAAGCCGACGGGAATGCCGTTTTCCAGCGCCTTTTTCGCGCAGTCGATTATGCCCTCGAGCACGACCTCGCCGTTAAACTTGGAAAGCGGCGTTGTATGGGCGATCTCCATCGGGAATTTCGCGCAGGGTATCGCGGGAGAAATGGTGCATATCTGGGCGGCTCCGCGGCTTTTATACAGCTCTATGTGCTCGCGGCTTGCCGCCGCGCCGTGCTCTATCGTGTCAACGCCGTTTGCAAGCGCTTTCGTCATGCCTTCGGGACTTTCCACATGGGCAGCAACCTTCAGCCCAAGCCGGTGCGCCTCGTCGCAGCACGCCTTTATGAGCTCCGGCGGCATTTTAAGCTCGCCCGGCTCGCCCTTTACCTTCGCATCGAGAACGCCGCCCGTTACCATTATCTTTATAAGGTCGGGCTTATCGCGTGCAATAAGATCGACATACTTAACGCAGTCATCTTCGTTCGTTGCCTCATATGCCAGAACTCCCGCCATATGTCCGCCGGGCACCGACACCGCCTCGTTTGACGCGAGTATCCTCGGTCCGAGCCGTTTTCCTGCGTTTATGTCGTCGCGTATGCGCGAATCGGTGTTTCTCAGACCGCCCACGGTGCGGATGGTGGTAACGCCGCTGAGAAGCTCGGTGCGGGCAAATTTATAGCACAAGGCATAAACGACGCTGCGGGTAATTATATTTGACATAAGGAAGTTTACGGACTTGGCATTCTGCTTTTTGGTGTAGCTCGGCATTCCCGAGCCGGGCAGATGAACATGCATATTGATAAGTCCGGGCATGAGGTACGCTCCGCCGAGGTCATAGGTTTTCACATTGCCGAAGCTTCCCGCATCGCTCTCAACGGCGGCAATGCGCCCGTTTTCAACGAGCACCGCTGCCGGACGCGCCTGCATATTCTCGGTGCCGTCAAGCAGCATGGCGTTTGTCAGGGCGTATTTCATATTCGGTCCTCCCTACACTAATAATATGGTGTATTATATCCCCTCCGAGTCCGTCATTCAAGCGTTACTGAATTAACTATCAAACGCTTGGCCGTTCAGCGCGTTAACGGCTTTGGAGCAGACTTAAATCCACCGTCACTATGAAAAAAACCGCCCTATTGGGCGGTTTTTGTTACTTTTTCGTAAGATCGAGCAGATTATATCTCTCGATGCCGGAGCGGGAGACTCCGAGGTGGCGGCGTATCGCGGCGGCTGCCATGTCCCTGTCGCCGAACTTGAGAATATCGCAGAGAAACACATGGTCGGTGTCGATGGTGTCATAAAACCCCTCGGGACGCGAGAACAGCAGATAGCTGCGGCAGCGGAACAGCCGGTATTTCATCTGATCGTAAATATCGGTTATCAGACTGTTTCCCGATGCCTTTACAACGCCGAAATGGAACGCGATCTCCTGCTCAAGAAGCTTTTTGAACACAAAGTCCTTGCCCTTATGGAACGCCTCGTCGTATGTCGCCTGAAGATTATGCGCCATCGCATACAGCTCGTCGAGCTGCTCGGGGGTTATGTTCAGCGCGGCTTCACCGGCGGCATACGCCTCTATCATCTGCGTAAAATCGCAGATCTCGTCGTATTCCTTTTTGTCGAACTCGGTTACATAGTAGCGGCTGTTCTGTATCCTGATATAGTTATTTGACGCCAGCTTTTCGAGCGCAGCCTTGACCGGCGAGCGGCTTATGCCGAGCTCCTGCGCGATGCTGCTTTCGCTCACACGGCTGCCTGGAAGCAGCGAGAAGCTGATTATTTCCTGCAATATGAGCTCATGCACCACATCGTTGAGCGGCATGAACGGATTTTCCCTGCGGATCTTTTCAAACTGTTTGCAATCCATGAGTTCAACTCCCTGTCATTTGTGTTATTTAAAAAGGATAACATAAACCGCGCTCGGATGCAAACCAAAAAACGGCGAAACGGCGCGGGGTGTCAGCGCAGAAAATGCCGGTGCAGCATTTCGAGCGCGGGCAGAAGGTGCTCCGGCGCGACCGTGAGCGTGCAAACGCCGGTGGTGCACTGCGCGTCGGAAACGAGTATGTCGCTGTGGGCGAGCATCGCCGCAGCCTCGGCGAGCATATCGGCGTTTGCGCCCTTACCGACTATGCTGACCGTGTTTTTGACCTTGTCGCGCGTTACGCCGCACACATCGGGGCGGTGCGTAAAATGCGCCAGCACCGTGCCCTCGCGCTTTACGAAGCTTGACAGCAGCGTCACCTCGACCCCATGGCGCATAGCAGCCTCAACGCTGCGCGAGTGGAGCACCTGCGAACCGCCGAGCGACAGCCGCAGCATATCCGCATAGTCTATCTCGTCGAGCTTCCTCGCGCCGGTGACAAGGCGCGGGTCGGCGGTGTAAACCCCGTCAACATCCGAGTATATCTCGCATTCGTCCGCACCGAGAGCTGCGGCAAGCTCCACCGCCGTCGTGTCCGAGCCGCCGCGCCCGAGCGTTGTGAGATCGTCGTTTTCGTTTACCCCCTGAAAGCCTGCGACTACGACGACCTTTCCCGCATTGAGCTCGGAAACGATCCTGCGCGTGTCTATGCCGAGTATCGCCGCGCCGCCGTGACGGGTATCGGTGCGTATGCCCGCCTGCCTTCCGGACAGCGAAACGCTGTCGAGCCCAAGCGCGCCGAGCTGCATCGCCATGAGCGCAGCCGAAGCGAGCTCGCCGGTGCCGAGCAGCGCGTCAAGCTCCCGCGTGCACGGCATGGGATCTATCTCAAGCGCCGTTTTTATAAGCTCATCCGTTGTGCCGCCGCGGGCGGACACCACAACTACCACCTGCGCCTTCCCGCGCGCACGCTCCGCGGCTATTCCGGCAGCACGCCTGAGCCGCTGCGCGTCAGCCAGCGAGCTGCCCCCGAATTTTTGTATTACAAGCATTTCATCACCCAAATAAAAAGAAGTAGGGTTTGCTACCCTACTTCATTCTATTCAGAAGCGTTCAGCCTGCCATAAGCTCAACTCCGACTACCCCCGGAAGGGAGGTGAGCCGCGCCATTAGCTCATCGGTGCTCCGCGTGAGATTTTCCGGCGCGATCGAGATCGTCACGAGCGCAACTCCGTTTGCCGGTATCGACTGATTTATCGTGAGTATATTTGCGCCCGACTCGGTAAAAATAGACAGTAAGGAGGCAAGCTTGCCGGGCTTATCGTGCAGCTTTATGTGGAAAGTCATTATTGCGTCGCGCTTCATGTCGCGGAAAGGAGCAATGCAGTCCTTGTACTTGTAAAACGCGCTCCGGCTGAGGTCAACGCGCTCGACCGCTTCCGCAACGGTGCGCGCTTCGCCCGTTTCGAGCAGCGCCTTGGCTTCGGTCACCTTGACGAAAACCTCGGGCAGCGCCGTTGCCTCGACGAGATAGTATTTGGGTTTTGCACCTGACATTTTTAAGCCTCCTGTCTGCAACACGATGACATTTGTTTGCGTATTACGGATTTTATCACATTGCCCCGCTTATATCAATAGCATTACGAAAATTTTTGGAGGGAAAACAATATGCTGCTGGGAATAATTCTGAGCATCGTCGCGGGAATGGCGATGAGCGTTCAGGGCGTTATGAACACGCGTTTGGGAGAGGGGATAGGGAACACCGAGGCAAATGCCTTCGTTCAGGCCACCGCGCTCGTCATGGCGCTTATAGTGCTGCTGTTCTGGCGGCAGGGCAGCTTTACGCAGCTCGGTCAGGTCAACAAGCTGTATTGGCTCGGCGGCGTTCTGGGTATAGTCATAACGCTCGCCGTCATGCTCGGCATAAAAAGCCTCGGAACAACGCTTGCCATATCCGTAATACTCATATCTCAGCTCCTTGTCGCCGCGCTTATAGACGCGTTCGGGCTCATGGGCAGCGAGAAGGTGGCGTTCGGCTGGAACAAATATGTGGGGCTCGCGCTTATGACCGGAGGCATGCTGGTGTTTAAATTTCGTTAAGACTAAAATTTGGGACTTGAATATATATTCAGTATATGCTAATATGTAGCCGTAGCAAATTTGGCGTATATGGAGCGAAAAAGTGGAAAGGCATCCGATATTCAAAAAATCCATAGCAGATGCGCGCGCCGCCGGAGTGCGGGACAGCCGCCATTTCCTGGCGATGTACAGAGCGTATCTGCACGGCGCGTCGGAAGCGGCGGGAGCGCAATATGACAGCGAGCAGGCACACAGCTTTAGGCTTACGGTGGCTGCTATGGTATTTGCACTCCTAAGCTGGGCTGTAACTATGTATTTTGTTTTCAAGTGAGTCCTCCGGCGGGCTGACTGACCCACCCTGTATTCTATACGGGGTATTTTTTACGCCAACTATTCGACAATTTATTACATAGTTGGGATAAAAATGACGCTTTTCCATCTTATTCGCTATGCAGCAGTCGAATTATGTCAACAAAAATTCAAATCTCTCGACATAATTTGCGCGCCAAAACATTTCGGATATGGTAAGTTTATACCACAAAAGCGGCTGTTTTGCTTAAAAAGGTACGGACAGCGCTGTTCATGCAACTTACTGGAGGAAAATAGTTATGGAAACCAAGACACGCGTTCTGATCGCGGACATCGACGAAGACTTTCGACGATTGCTCGCAGACATTCTGTCACAGGAGGAGGACATGGAGTGCATCGGAGGCACCGACAACGGAGTTGACGCTCTGGCGATAACGGCGGAGCAGAAGCCGGATGTCATAGTCATGGATCTTGTGCTGCTCAAGCTCGACGGCATTGAGGTGCTTAGCCGTCTGCCTGAGGCATGCGCCGATACGAAGGCGATAGTGGTCACAAATCTCTATCGCGGCGAGATCGTGCGCCAGTGCACATCGCTCGGAGCAGCATATTTTATGCCCGAGCCTTGCGATGTGAACCTGCTGCTTGACAGAGTTCGCCAGATCAGCTCGTTTCATCAGGAGGTGCCAGCAGTTCAGCCGCGCACGAACGATGCAAATCTTGAGGCTCTCGTCACGGAGATAATCCATGAGATCGGTGTGCCCGCGCATATCAAGGGCTATCAGTACCTGCGCGAGGCGATAATACTTACGATAAACGACATGGATATAATAAATGCCGTGACCAAAGTGCTCTATCCCGAGGTAGCCAAGAAATTCGGCACAACTCCGTCGCGCGTAGAGAGGGCGATCCGCCATGCAATTGAGGTAGCATGGGATCGCGGCGACATTGAGGTGCTGCAAAAGTTCTTCGGCTACACAGTGTCGAATATCAAGGGCAAGCCGACAAACAGCGAATTCATCGCAATGATCGCCGACTGTCTTTCCCTGCGTCAGAAACAGGGCGTAATGCGGTAAAAATACAGACGGATCAAGAATTTGCAGCATGAAACAATGTGGTATAAACCCGATAAACTTTTAAAGATCCCTGTAATAATCCCGCATCAGCGCTATAAACTGTTTTAGCGCGCAGAAAAATACCGGCAGCACGCAAAGTGCTGTCGGTATTTTTTTATGTTCTGTAAGAACGCAATTTTTCGCCCAAAACGGAAAACATCCTGCAAAAGAGTTTTTGCCTGTGGCAATAGCTACAAAGCGTATTCGGCTGCTGTATAAAGCGCGCTCAGCCGGTTCCACAGCGAAAGTGAGGGCGCGCTCATCGCCGAAAGATCGCTGACCGCCTGCGACAGCCAGTCGTAGTCGGGGTAGGCGAGCGGGGAGAATACCACCGCCGCGGTATAGGATATAAGACTTACCGTTCCAAGCAGGCACAGCCAGCGGCTGAGTCCGCGTTTTTTCTCGCTATTCATGGTTTGACTCCTGAACATTGTATGTTCCGAAAAACAGCCGTACATGCTCATCGAGCCTTTTAAGGCACTCGCTTTCGCGCTCGGGCTGACGGTCGCATATGCCGATGAGCAGCAGAACGGGCGAGGTGTACATCATTGCAAGCGTTTTCGCATCGTGTTCTTTTATAACGCCCGCGTTTATGAGCCCCTCGAATATGCCGACATGGTAATCAACGAGCCGGTCGACATACCGGCGGGTGTACATTTCCGAAAGCTCGGGGCTGCGAAACTGCTCGATCGTGAGCATTTTGCGCAGGCTGCTTACAGCCTCGTCATGCAGCGAATACAGGAATATCTGCCGCACCTTTTCGCACAGCGCATCATCTGTTATGCCGAGAAAAACGCTCCCGTCGAGCTCGGAGTTTCCGACATGAACGGAAAGCGTGCTCGTAAAGCTGTCATACCGCTGAGCGGTTTCGTCTATGATAGCGGCAAATATCGCCTGCTTGCTCGCGAAGTGGTTGTACAGCGACGGAGCCTTTATGCCTACCGCCTTAGCTATCTGCCCGACGCTGACGGAGTCGTAGCCATATGCGGAAAAAATCCGCCCCTGTCAAGAGGCGGAGCCATATCAGTTTTTTAAGAGCTTATCGAACGAGCCGATAATATCGTCGCTTATGCTGCCCGTGAGGGCGTTATTGTAATTGCAGATAAATGTTCCCGCAATGAGGATCATCATGCCCTCTGCCTCGCGTGCGCCGACCTCGTCGCCGTATATTTCTTTAAGGCAAGCTTCCATGACGGTGCGCCATTGCTTAAACTCATCCTTTATAAGCTCGGCAACGCGCTCGTTGTAATGCGCCAGAACATAGGTCTGCGTCGTCGCATTCGGGCGATCCTCGCCGACCTTGCCTCGGGCGACATAGCTCATAAACGCGTTCATGTACTCGATGTTCGAGCCGTAATCCGCGCGGGGGTGACCCTTGAACCACTCTATGCACTTCTGGCTCATAAACTCGCGCGTGTAGCGCACATAGCTTATGAGCAGTTCCTCCTTGCTGTCAAAGTAATTGAGGAGCTTCGCGTGGCTCATGCCCGCCTCGGCTGCAATATCGCGCAGCGAAACATTCGTCAGCGGCTTTTTGTCGATGCAGCGCTGAAACGCCATCAGTATCTCCATTCTTACGGCTTCTTTATCAACTATAAGGGGCATTTTTTCTCCTTTACTATTTACAATGCGAAAACGGTGTGATAATATTTTACCACTTGGTAAATAAAAAAACCAGAGGTATATGACTATGGATAATGAAAAAGCATCAATAAAGATCCATGTTATGCACTGCGGCAGTATGCTCGTTTCCGAAAAGGTGCCCTACGGCGGGGGAGTAACGCTCAAAAACGCCGTCGGCAGTGTTGTCGAGAAAGACGAAAGGCGGGTCGAGCTTCCCGTGTCGGCGTATCTCATCGAGCATCCTAAGGGGCTCGTTCTGGTGGACACCGGCTGGGGCAGAGAGATAAGCCCCAATGGGGTGTACGATGCCGCCGCCGTCAGGTCTCAGATGCCGGCATACCTTGCCTCGTTTTATCATCCGTGGGTCGGCAGGGGTCAAACGGTTTCCGAGCAGCTTGCGGCAATGGGCATAAAGCCCGAGGATATAGACATCGTTCTGCTCACGCATCTGGATGCCGACCATACGAGCGGGCTGCGCTCGCTTGCCGGAGCAAAGCGGTTTCTGCTGCCCGAGGAGGAGCGCTGGTGGGCTGACCGCACCGTTTACAAGGCGCGCCAGCCGGTAAAGCTCTGGGAGGGAATGCCCATCGAGGTGTTCTGGTTCAAGGGCACGATGGAGGGTCCCCTCTGGTGGTCGTATGACCTGTTCGGCGATGAAACGGTAACGCTTATATGTCTGCCAGGTCACACCGACGGGCACATAGGACTGCGGATAAAAAACGGCAAAAGCTTTGTTGTTTTAGCCTCGGACGCGGCGTACTCCGCGCGCTCGTGGCAGGAGATGCTCCTGCCCGGCTACGGGTTTAACGACAAGTCCATAAAAAAGTCGCTCAAATGGCTCGGCGAGCAGGCGCAGGATCCGAACTGCATATCCGTTATCGCAAATCACGATCCGGCGGTGCAGCCGCAGGTCATTGAATTATAGTCTCAACTACATATTGGCACAGGAGCAGCCCCGCGCTTGCGGGTACCCACACCAGCGAGCCGGGCACGCTTCTGCGTCCCGGGGGCGGAGCCTCGAACTGCTCGGGCTTCATGGCTTCCTCGGGGGAGAATACAACGGCATGATGCTCTATGCCGACGGCTCGCAGCTCCTTGCGCACCACCCTCGCCAGCGGACAGCCGCTGGTCTTTTTTATATCGCAGAGCGTGATCTTCTGCGCGTCGCGCTTATTGCCGGTGCCGAGTGCGGACACGATGGGGATGCCGCGCCGATGTGCCGTGAGGATGAGATCGACCTTGCAGGAAACGAGGTCGATGCAGTCAACGATAAAATCATAGCCGGTGAAAAAATCATCGCGGTGCTGCGCATCGTAGCGCCCGATAACGGCGTGAACGCGCGCATCGGGGTTAATATCGAGGATGCGCTGCCGCACTACCTCCGCCTTAGGCATACCGACGGTCGAGGTCAGGGCGCAGAGCTGCCTGTTTATATTGCTCAGTCCTACCTCGTCCTGATCTACGAGCGTGAGCTCGCCTATGCCGCTTCTCGCCAGCGCCTCGGCGCACCATGAGCCTACGCCGCCGAGTCCGAACACCGCAACATGGGCGTTTTTGAGCTTTTCCATTGCCTCGCTGCCGAGCAGCATCTCGGCGCGGACCGTTCTTTCGTTCATATCATGATCTCCAACATTAAAAAAACCGCCCGCAGGGGGCGGTTTTTTTAAGCCTTATCTTCCTATATAGCGGGTAGAGCCGAACTTTGCGGTGTATGCGTCGGACAGAACGCTGAATACATCGTCGTTCCACTTGCTCAGAACATCCTGCTTGAGCAGCTGCTCACCGATATAGTCGCAGTAGTTCATGTCGCCGCTCTCCTCGGTGGGCGCCTGGTTGTTGTCGCGCTTTGTGAACACGACCACATAGCTGCCGGATGATCCCTCAACGACCGCCGTGTCGCCTTCCTTGCGGTCGGCGCTCTTTATCCACTCGGAGAGATCGGCTTCAACGGAGGAGCCGGCAAGATCGGTCTGCTCCTTTACCTCGGCATCCTCAACGACTGCCTTTGCGGCGTCGGCAAGTGCGGTGCCGTCCTGAACACTGGCAAGAATGCTGTCGGCGGTAGCCTTTGCCTGTGCCTTTGCCTCGTCGGTGGGATCGGCTGCGGTGCCGTCGTCATTGGTCTCGGTGGCTGCCGCGACATAGTAGTAGCTGTAGGTGAACTTATCGTAGCTGTCCTTTGCGGAGTCGTACTTCTCGGTTATCTGCTCGGCAGTGAAGGTCTCTGCATCGGTGATGGAGTTCTGAACCTTGGTAGCAAGAGCCTGAAGCTCCATGATGTCGCGCATTACCCCGACATTGCAGCCCTTGCCGTAGTTTGCGGCGAGGAAGCTGTCGGCGCTGCGGTAGTTGTTGGTCTTTGCGGTCTCGGTGAGGGTATCGACAGCCTCGTCGATGCTCTTGAGGTCGTCCTCGGTAACGGTTATATCATGTGCCTTTGCGTATGCCTCAAAGGTCGCAAGCTGGGTCAGCTGAGTCTTGGCTGCATCGCGGAAGTAATCGTCCCAGGTGTAGTTTTCCTTGCCCTCGGGAGCCATTGCGCACGCCTGCGTGTCCAGAGCCTTCGAGGTGTCCAGACCGAAGAGAGAAGCATAGGAGCCGTAGGTGTTAACAAAGGTGATGTACTGCATATTATAGACATAGTTGCACTCGGCAACGGAGAACGAACGCGTTGCTGCGGGGAGGGTGGTGTCGCCTGCGGTGACCTCAGTGTTCGTCACCGTAAGTCCGGTGAGGGATCTGTACAGCGAGCCCGTGTTCAGATAGATCGCGAATGCGAAGAAGAGCACGATAACAACGCCGACGATTATCCATCTTGTTCTGGTCTTTTTCTGCTTGGCGGCTTCCTTCTGCGCGGCTATGTCCTTTTTATAGGTGCCTTCGCTGCGGGCAGTCTGCCTGTTTTTTCTTTCGGTTGAAGCACTCATGTCTGATCTTCCTTTAACATTTATAATGTGATTTTTGTATTATACCCCAAATTGCCAGCACTTTCAATAGCAAAGTTGCGTCTTTGCGCGCACCGTGGTATTATTGGTGCGAGCATTTTATTTTAGAGGCACTGATTTGAACACTAAACGACGCAAAAAACGCCGCTGGCTCATCGCAGCCGGTGTGATAATATTTCTTCTGCTGCTTTTCATTTGGCTTATGTATGACAGCAGCGCAAACCTTCAGGTCAGCCGCTACGAGGCGGCATCCGAAAAGCTGCCCGAGAGCTTCGACGGCTTTACGATAGTCCAGCTCTCCGACCTGCACGGCGCGCAGTTCGGCTCCGACGGAACGGCTCTTGCCGAAAAGGTGAGGGAGCTTGAGCCGGATATGATAGCGCTGACCGGCGATTTTGTCACCGATGAGGGCGACCTTGACGCCGTGCGGCAGCTTGTATCCGAGCTTTCGGAGATATGCCCCGTGTATTTTGTCAGCGGCAACCACGAGTTCGGCTCCGGACTTGCGCAGAAGGTGCGGCAGATAATGACCGATGCCGGCGTAAAGTATCTAAGCAACGAGTTTGTATCCATAGACCGCGGAGAGGACAGCATTATCCTCGGCGGAGTGGAGGATCCGCTTGCCTATGCCGATATGATAGACCCGCCGGAGCTTGCCCGCAGGATGAACGAGGCAGATCCTGCGGCATTCAAGGTGCTGCTCGGCCACCGGAACTATTGGATGGAGGAGTATCCCGACCTGCCGGTAGACCTCATACTCAGCGGTCACGCGCACGGCGGACTCGTCCGCATACCGGGCGTAGGCGGCGTTATCGGAACGGACCGCAGCCTGTTTCCCGATTACGACGCGGGAGAATACGATAACGGAGCGTACACGCTTATAGTCTCGCGCGGACTCGGAAATTCCGTGCCGGTGCCGCGGCTTTTAAACCGTCCCGAAATAGTAGTCGTAACGCTGCGGACAAAATAGCAGTCATGTTTTCTCCTCATGATGCATATAATGAAACTATGCTGAATTTATCTGAGGTGAAAACAATGGGAACAGATATTGACGATATGATATTCGGAGATTACGATCCCGGTCCGAGCGACCGTTGATTCCACCCGCAAGGGTGGAATTTTTTATATCACGGCGCGGAAAAGAATGCTTTTTCCGTCCGCACTTTCGGCGGTTATGCTGCCGCCGAGCGCCTCGACCGTCGCGCGGGCAATGGAAAGCCCTATGCCGGTGCCGCCGTCTGCCGCTCGCGCCTTATCCGCGCGGTAGAAGCGGTCGAAAAAGCGGCTTATATCGCCGAGTGAGCCGGAAGCGCAGGTGTTGTATACCTCGATGACGGAGTTCTTGTGATGCCGGTAAACGCGCAGGGTTATCTCGCCGCCGTCGTCGGAATACTTGAATGCGTTATCAAGCAGAATGGATATTATCTGCTGCACCGCCGCCATGTCGCCGAGCATCGTCAGCCCGTCGTCTATGCTGCGGGAGTATCGCTTGTTCTGTGCCAGCGCGCGCGCGTCAAACGGCGCCGCCGCCTCCCATGCCGCGTCGCTGAGCGAAAATTCGGTCTTGTCCGGCAGCGGCAGCCCCTCGTCAAGGCGCGAGAGCTTCACAAGGTTTTCAACGAGCCTTGACATTCTGCCGGTCTGCTTTTGAATGTTATCGACCCATTCGTTATCGCCGCTTTCCATTTTGAGCACCTCCGCGCTCGTGGATATGGAGGTCAGCGGAGTTTTGAGCTCGTGTCCGGCGTCGGTTATAAACTGCTTTTGAAGCTCTATGTTCTTGACATAGGGAGCTATGGCTTTTTTTGAAAACGCGGCGATGAGGAAAAACGCAGCAAGAAGGCTCGCGCCCGCAACGACGAGCGACACCGTGAGCAGCGTTTTCATCGATTGCTGCTCCTGCGAGGCGTTCAGAAATACGACCGCGCAGCCGTCCGAGCCCTGCTTTACGGCATAGCGGTAGTCGCCGCAGTAGCCGCTGTCGTGACCCGAGTCGATAACATTGGCGGCATATGACAGCGCCTGCTGAGTGCTCACTGTTGCGATAAAGTCGCTGAAAATGCCGACGGCATTGTAGCTCGAATCGTAGTATACGAGGAAAAACCGCGTCATATACCGCGACTCCGGCGAGTGCTGCCCGAATATCTCCGGAATGGTGTAGTCCTGACCGGAGTGCGGCTGCTTGCCGGTCATGGCGATGGAGCTGAGCGTGTTGTCGAGACTGTCTGTCGTTATGTTGTAGTTCCAGAGGTTTATCGCCAAAAGCAGCACGAGCGTTACTGCGCCGATGGCTGCCATTGCCGAGGCGATAAATCTGCGGCGCATTTTTTTCAGCATTCCTTTTCCTCCAGTGCGTATCCCGCGCCGCGAATGGTTTTTATCTCAATGCCGGAGCGGAGCCCGCGCAGCTTTTTGCGCAGGAAGCCGATGTATGTCCAAACGACATCCGTTTCAGCCTCGGTGTCGAGATCCCAGACTTTCTGCATGAGCGCGTCGGTCGAAAACACCCTGCCGCGGTTGCGCATGAAAAGCTCCATGAGCTGGAACTCCTTGTTGTTAAGGCGAACGCTCTCGCTTCTGCATGAAAGCGTGTAGGAGTTGACATTGAGCTCGGTGTCGCCCACGCGCACTATATCGTCGGAGTAATTGCCGCTGCGCCGCGCGAGCGCGCGCACGCGCGATAAAAACTCGCCCACGACGAAGGGCTTGGGCAGATAATCGTCCGCACCCGCGTCAAGTCCGGCAATGCGATCCTCTACCTCGCCCTTGGCGCTGAGAAACAGCACAGGCGTGTGTATGCCGTGCTCGCGTGCACGCCTTAACACCTCAAGCCCGTCGAGCCCGGGCATCATTATATCTAAAACGATGGTGTCGTAGCCGACCGAGAGGATATAGTCGAGCGCGTCGAGCCCGTTATGCACCATATCCACCGCATAACGGTTTTTCTCAAGCACGAGCTTTAAAGCCTTTGCAATACCGACCTCGTCCTCCGCTATTAAAATACGCATTATCCTCACTCCCGCGACCTCCGCATGAGCGGGGGCTTTTGTATTTGTAAATTAAATGTAATATATCAAGCTGAAACGAACCTGAAACCGAAGCAGTTACCATTTTAACAGCACGAAGGAAAAATTCAAAGCATCTTTTTCAAACTTTTTCAGTTCATTTCAGGTTGGGCGGTTATCATCAGGACAGTTCCACCGATACGGGGTCAGTGGAAGGCAGACCGGTAAGCACCGCGCTCGCCGGTCCTGCCGGATATAAGGGAGGGAAACGCCATGAAATGCCGCCACGAGCTGAAGCAGGTCATAACGGGCACCGACAGCATAAGCGATCAGCTTTCGGGTCTTATACCCTCGACAAAGGAGGGGCAGCAGGAGGACAACAGCTCGCTCATAGATGCTTCGGCCATCACCATAAGCAATATGGGCGGCATGGATAATACCATGCAGGGCGGGCAAAACTCAACACAGCAGAAAGAAACGGCAGCCCCGACCGGCTTCGGGGGCGATAGCACGCAGACAGAAGCTGCAGATACGCAAACGCCGCTCATAATAGTCTGCATCGCGGTTCCTGCGGTGGGTATAGCGTTTGCATTGCTTTATAAAAGGAGGCACTGAAATGGATAACAACATAAACAACAATGACTTTAACAACAACGAAGGGTTCGAGCAGGGCGAATATCACTTCACCTATGCCGATTTTAACCAGCCGGAGCCAAAAAAGAACAAAACTCCGTTCTGGAAAAAGCCTGCCGCCATGATAGCGGGGGTGATCGTAGCCGGTATGCTTTCGGGCTTCGCGGGCTCTGCCATAGCAAACTCCGTGACAGGCGGCTCCACCACCATATTCGAGGGCGACCGTCCGTCGAGCGTAATAAATACTGCAAGCGTAGACACAGGCAAGCAGATGACCGCCGCCGAGGTGTATGCGGCAAATGTAAACTCAACTGTCGGCATAACAACGCAGGTCACGACAAACTACTGGGGCTACACCACCACTGCGGCTGCCGCAGGCTCGGGCTTTATCCTCTCGTCCGACGGATATATTCTAACAAACTTCCATGTCATAGAGTCAGCCAGCGCGATAAAGGTCACCCTGTATAACGGCGACAGCTACGACGCAAGTCTTGTGGGCTACGACGAGAGCAACGACATTGCCGTTTTGAAGATAGACGCCGAGGACCTCACTCCGGTAGTGCTGGGCGATTCGGATAACCTCAATGTCGGCGACGAGGTCATTGCTATAGGAAATCCCCTCGGCGAGCTCACATTTTCGCTCACCTCCGGCTCCGTGAGCGCCCTTGACCGTGAGATAACCCTTTCCAGCAGCGTTACGATGAACCTTATCCAGACCGACTGCGCAATAAACTCCGGAAACTCGGGCGGTGCGCTGTTTAACCTCTATGGCGAGGTCATCGGAATAACAAACGCCAAGTATTCCGGCTCGGGCTCAAGCTCCGAGGCATCCATCGACAACATAGGCTTTGCCATTCCGATAAACTCCGTGCGCTCAATTGTCGAGAGCATAATCGAAAAGGGCTATGTTGCAAAGCCGTATATCGGAGTGATGGTCGGCGATGTGAGCGAGGAGTCTGTGAATTACGGCTTGCCCGAGGGCGCGGCGGTCGTATCCGTCACCGAGGGTGGACCTGCCGCAAGCGCGGGACTTCAGGCAAACGATATCATAACCGCCGTAAACGGCGAGAAAATAAGCGGCAAGAGCGACCTTTCGTCCGCGATAGCAAGCTGCTCGGCAGGAGATAAGCTCACTCTAACGGTTTACCGTCAGGGCGAAACGCTGACGGTCACCGTCGAGGTAGGCGAGCAGAAAACCGCAGCCATAGCAAATTCTCAGACCCAGCAGCAAACCCAGCCGCAGCAGCCTCAGGGAGGGACCTTCGGCTTCGGAAACTGAAAAACTATCCTTTGAACGGGCAGCCTCATGGCTGCCCATTCAGCTATCTGTTAAGATTCCGGCAAAACGGTAGACAAGGCGAGGGAAAAGGAATATAATGCAGTCGCTTAAAATTTTTGAAGGGAAATGGATAAGCGATGGAAAAAACGGAAAGAAAGGAAGTCACGCGGGTCGCGCTGTTTGTAATGTTCTCCGTTTCCGCGGGCGTTATCGAGCTCGGCTCATTTGCGCTTTTAAACGAGCTCACGAGCTGGAGCTACTGGCCGTGCTATCTCATAGCGCTGACGCTCTCGGTGCTCTGGAACTTCACGCTCAACCGGCGGTTTACATTCCGCTCTACCACCAATGTTCCGCGCGCGATGGGTCTCGTTGCGCTGTATTACTGCGTTTTCACGCCCGCGACCACGCTGCTGGGGAACTACCTCACCGAAACGCTTTTGTGGAACGAATATCTCGTCACCGGCATAAATATGGCGCTGAACCTTTCTACCGAGTACCTCTACAACAGATTTGTCGTTTTCGGAAAGAGTGTGGATACAAGAAAATAGCCCTTTGCACCCGCTGCGGGGTGCGGAGGGCTTTTCTTGACTTTGCAGGGCAGTCAATGTATAGTATTCCTTAGTGTGTTCAAAAAGAGAGAGCGAAAGGTAAGAAATAATGGAGAGAAACGATTTGCACCACGAACGCGACGGCTTCCGCAGCCGCAGCGGATTTATAATCGCCTGCATAGGCTCCGCGGTGGGTATGGGAAACATATGGCGCTTTCCCATGCTGGTGTCCACATGGGGAGGACTGACATTCCTCATACCGTACTTTATCTTTGTGGTGCTCATAGCATCCACCGGCGTTATCGGCGAGTTTGCCCTCGGCAGAGCGGGCGGAGCGGGACCGATGGGCTCGTTCGGCAAGTGCACCGAGCTGAGATACGGCAAGCGAAAGATCGGCGAGCGCATAGGTTACCTGCCCATCCTCGGCTCGCTGGCGCTGGCGATCGGCTATACCTGCGTTATGGGCTGGATATTCAAATACACATTCATGTCTTTTTCCGGCGGGCTTTTCGATATGGGTCAGGACATGGACGCCATTGCCGGCACATTCGGCAGCACCGCGAGCGCATGGGGCGCGAATGTGTGGATAATCGTTGCGATAGTCATAAGCTTCGGCATAATGTCGTTCGGCATATCCGGCGGCATCGAGAGAGCCAATAAGGTCATGATGCCGGTTCTGTTTGTCCTGTTTGTCGCGTTGGGCATATATGTGTTCACCCTGCCCGGCTCATCGAAAGGCTACAGCTACATTTTAACGATAAACCCCAAGGGGCTTCTTGATCCCAAGCTGTGGGTATATGCCTTCGGTCAGGCGTTCTTCTCGCTTTCGGTAGCGGGCAACGGCAGCGTTATCTACGGCTCGTACCTGAGCAAGGATGAGTGCATACCCTCGTCTGCGCGCAATGTCGCGGTGTTTGACACTCTTGCGGCGCTGCTTGCGGCGTTTGTCATCATCCCCGCCATGGCAACGGGCGGCGCAAAGCTCAATGACGGCGGACCGGGACTTATGTTCATCTACCTTGTCAATGTCATAAACGGCATGGCAGGCGGACGCATAGTCGGCATCATATTTTTCGTGTGCGTTTCCTTCGCGGGTCTGAGCTCGATAATAAATCTCTACGAGGCGCCCGTTGCGTTCCTGCAGGAGAAGTTCGGAATGAAGCGCGTGCCCGCAACTGCGGTTATCCATGCCGTCGGCTGCGGCGTTGCGCTGTGCATACAGGCGATAGTGTCGCAGTGGATGGATGTTGTGTCCATTTACATCTGCCCGCTGGGTGCGCTGCTTGCGGCGATCATGTTCTTCTGGGTCGGCGGCAAGAGGTTCGTGCTTGAAAGCGTTAACCTCGGTGCGAGAAAGCCGATAGGAAACTGGTATTACCCCATGGGCAAGTATGTCTACTGTGCCTGCGCGCTCATCGCGCTCATAGCCGGTGCCGCCCTCGGCGGTATCGGATGATTAAAAACAACAAAACCGGAGCGTTTGCTCCGGTTTTTGTTATTTAAACAGATATTCGCTTGCTTCAACGGTCGGGAGAAGGTTTTCGGTGTCAACGAGCTCGGAAATGTTCTCCGCCGATGTTATCTCGCATTCAACGAGCGGATTTACTCCGCTGTTGAAGGCTCCGCTCATAACGCTCGGCTTATCTACAGGCAGCACCCTGCGCCCGTTTTCGCAGATGAAATACAGGCGGTAGTCAACATCGTGCCCGCTCGTGGCGTGCAGGGCGAGCTGCCCTAAAAGCGGGTACATCTGCTCGAACATCTCTGCCTGGGAAACCTCCAGAAGCCTGACCTCGCCGGCGGTATCCGGCTGCCGTCCTATCCATTTCTTTATTATCCTCATTGCACTCTCTCCGGCGTTTTTTCTCTGAGCGTACACCGTTTAAGCCGCGCTGTCAATGATAAAAAGGAAAAAACGGCGCTGATAGGTCATACCATATACCGAGGTGATGGTATGAGAATTTATATTGTCAGGCGGGGAGACAGCCTGTATTCGATAGCCAAAAGCAGCGGCAGCACGATGCAGGAGCTTTCGCGGCTCAACCAGCTTGCCGATCCCTCGCGGCTGAGCGTGGGCCAGGCGATAGTCATACCCGACGGCGGCAGTCCCGATGGGAGCATTGAGATAAACGGCTATGCCTACCCGAATATCGGCGCGCAGACGCTCGGCGAGGTGCTGCCGCAGCTTACATACCTGTGTCCGTTTTCGTGGCACATTGACGCTCTCGGCGGTATAACGCCGACAGCGGATGAGCCGATGATAAGGGCGGCGTGGGAAAATAACTGCGCGCCTCTGCTCACGCTGACGAACATCGGCGTAAACGGCGGGTTTTCCGGCGATGTTGCCCATAGCATTTTTACGAACATGACCGCGCAGGATACCCTGATGCAAAATATGCTCGCTGCACTGCGCAGCCGCGGTTACTACGGAGTTAATCTCAACATCGAGTATGTCCAGCCCTACGACCGCGAGGGCTACAACGCCTTTTTGGAGCGCGTAAGCGAGGAGCTGCACGCTAACGGCTATATGCTCTCGAGCGCAATCGCGCCCAAGGTGTCCGACGAACAGTACGGCGTGCTGTACACCGCACACGACTACGAGGCTCACGGAAAGTACTGCGACCGAGTGGTCATCATGACCTACGAGTGGGGCTATACCTACTCCTCGCCGCGCGCGGTGTCGCCGGTAAACGAGATGCGCGGGGTGATGGACTACGCGGTGACGAAAATGCCGCCGTCGAAGATACTGCTCGGTTTTTCAAATTACGGCTACAACTGGAGTCTGCCGTGGCGGCAGGGTCAGCCCGCGCAGGTCATATCAAACGCCGCAGCCGTAGATCTTGCGGCATCGGTATTTGCGCAGATAAAGTTTGACGAAACGGCAAAGGCTCCGTATTTTAACTACACCGACCCGTCGGGAGTTCAGCACGAGGTGTGGTTCGAGGACGCAAGAAGCGTTGCCGCGCGTCTTTCTCTCGTGGGGGAATACGGACTTGCCGGAATAAGCATATGGACGATAAACATGAAAAACCGCGCGGGCTTTGCCGTTATCGAGAGCACATTTGAAACCGAAAAAATAGTATGAAAAAGCTCCCCATTCGGGGGAGCTTTTAGAATATGCTTATTTGCCAAGACGCTCGGATATGACCTTTGCGACCTTAACGCCCGAGGCTGCCGCCTGAGCGAGTCCGCGCGTTATGCCCGCGCCGTCGCCGATGGCGAAGAAGTTTGAAAACTTCGTTTCCAGCTCGCCCGAGAGCTCGAGGCGGGAGGAGTAGAACTTTACCTCGGCACCGTACAGGAGCGTGTCGTAATTCGCGGTGCCCGGTGCGATCTTGTCGAGGGCGTAAATCATCTCGATTATATCGTCAAGCTGCCGCTTGGGAAGCGCAAGGCTCAGGTCGCCCGGAACCGCCGCGGTGAGAGTTGGACGGGTGTAGGACTGTGCCAGACGGTGCTCGTTGGTGCGAACGCCTTTTACGAGGTCGCCGAAGCGCTGTACCAGAACGCCGCCGGAGAGCATATTGCTCAGCGAGGCTATGTGCTTGCCGTAGCGGTAGGGCTGGTCAAAGGGCTCGGTAAAGCGGTTTGACACCAGAAGCGCGAAGTTTGTATTATCGCTCCTGAGCGCGGGGTCGGAGTAGGAGTGACCGTTAACGGTGTTTATACCCTCGACATTTTCCGCGACTACATGACCGTAGGGGTTCATGCAGAAGGTGCGCACCTTGTCGCCGTACTGCTTGGTGCGGTATATGAGCTTCGACTCGTAAACTACATCGGTTATGTGCTCAAACACCGTTGCCGGAAGCTCAACGCGAACGCCGACATCGACCTGATTGTTTATAAGCTTAACGCCGAGCTTGCGACACTGCTCGGAGAACCACTCCGCGCCGCTTCTGCCGGGCGCGACGATGAGGTATGAGCAGTCTATCGCATCGCCGTTTCTGAGCGAGAGCTCATAGCCGTTATCCGCGCGGTCTATCGAAACGACCTCGGTGCGGAAGCGGTATTCTATGACCTTTCGCAGGTCTTCATACATATTCTGAAGGATGCGGAGGTTGTTCTCCGTTCCGAGGTGCTTTACCTTTGCCTGCAAAAGATGAAGATCGTACTTCAGCGCCTCGCGCTCGAGCGCTCTCGCCTCGGGCGTGTCGGTGGAGAAGGTCTTGTCGGTAGCGCCGTATTTCATGTTGACCGTATCGACATAGTTTATAAGCTCCATGACCTCGTCGTCATCCATAAAATCGGTCAGCCAGCCGCCGAACTGGGTCGTGAAATTGTATTTGCCGTCGGAAAATGCGCCCGCGCCGCCGAAGCCGCACATCGTGTCGCAAACGCTGCAATGGATGCATTCTTTGACCTTTCCCGCAACGATGGGGCAGTGGCGCGAGTATATGTCGCCGCCCTGATCGAGCACGCATATCTTAAGCTCCGGATGGCGGGCGATAAGCTCGTATCCGGCGAAAATGCCGGCAGTGCCACAGCCGATTATCGCAACATCGTAATTGTTTTTCATGGTATTCACTCCCGCAAAAATTATGGGCACAAAACAGCCCTGCGTATTATACGGATTTCATGTGGCATAGTAATTAATAAATTGTAAATTTTCTGTGTGCAGCATATAGTTGTTGGACACTTGCGGCGCTATGTGTAGTGCCAATAACTTGACGAGAATTTAAAATGTCGGTAAAATGTGAGCATAAAAAATTATAGATAGAGACGGTGATAAAATGTCGGAAGGATCGAAAATGAGAGATTTGGGAAAGCAGATGCGCAGCGAGGCGTTTTCCATACCAAATCTGCTGAGCTATTTCCGCCTGCTGCTTATACCGCTGTTTATCATGCTGTATCTGCGCGAGGATTTCACGGCGGCGCTCATAACGCTGGCTGCCAGCGGTCTGAGCGATGTGCTCGACGGAAGGATAGCCCGCAAATTCAATATGGTAACGGATCTCGGCAAGGTGCTCGACCCCGTTGCGGATAAGCTTACGCAGTGTGCGATGATGTTCTGTGTCGCAATGCGTTACCCCGCAATGTGGTGGCTGCTCGGCATCCATGTGGTAAAGGAGCTCATAATGATAGTTATGGGCTGCTATGTTCTTAAAAAGACCGATACCGTAAACAGCGCCATCTGGGTCGGGAAGCTGTGCACCGGCGTTATATACGCCGTTATGATGCTCCATGTCATAGACCCGTATCTGCCGCAGGCGGCATCCGTTGCGATGACCGTCGTCTGTGCGGGGCTTATACTCTTAAGCCTTGTGGTCTACACCATGAGATATGTTAAAATTCTCGGAGGGAACAAATGAGCTTTCTTTATGCAGTGCTGTATATAGCCGCGCTGGGAATACTGTCGCATTTTCTGGGACAGGCGCTGCCGAGGGCGCATTTTAGCGCGGAAAGGTTCCCATACCGTGCCGCACAGTGGGAAAAGGGCGGCAAGGCTTATGAAAAGCTCGGCATAAAGCGCTGGAAGGACCACCTTCCGGACATGAGCAAAATAATGCCCGACATGGTGAAAAAGAAAATGTCGGCAGCCAAGGAGCAGGGCATGGAGGTGCTCATTGAGGAGACCTGTGTCGCCGAATGCGTACACTGGGCGCTGATAGTCCTGTCGCTGGGCATATTCCTGTTCTGGCGCTCGCCGTGGTCGATAGTTTTCTGGCTTGTGTATAATATTTTGGGCAATTTGCCGTTTATAATCATACAGAGGTACAACAGACCGAGGCTCGTTATGCTCGAGCAGAGAAGAAAGAGGAGGGCTGAAAAGGCGTGAAGGTACTTATACTGAGCTGCAGCACCGGCGGAGGGCACAACAGTGCCGCGTCCGCGGTCTGCGAGTATTTTGAAAAAATGGGCAGTCAGTGCGACATAGTAGATGCCCTCGATTTTCTGCCTAAGGCGCGCGCGGAGTTTATAAGCCGCGGGCATGAGCTCGCATATAAGTATGCTCCGAGGCTGTACGGAGCGGGCTATCGCATAAGCGAGATGATGCCGCAGCACAGCAGCCTTTACGAGCAGAATGCAAAGGGCGCGGATGAGCTGTGCAAAAAGCTTTTCAGCGGCAGCTACGATGTCGTTATAAGCGTACATATATTTGCCGCCATGATGATGACCGAGCTGCGGATAAACCGTGAGATAAACATTCCGAGCTTTTTTGTCGCAACGGATTACACCTGCTCGCCCGGCGTTTCGGAGATCGACGCGGATAAGTATTTCATCCCCCATGAAAAGCTGCGCGATGAGTTTGCGGCGCAGGGCATAATACCGAGCAAGATAGTCGCGTCCGGCATACCCGTCAGAGAGGAGTTCTGCCACCGCACCGACAAGGCGAAGGCGCGCCGCGCCCTCGGCATGGGCGAGGAGGGCAGAATGCTGCTGCTGTGCTGCGGCAGCATGGGCTGCGGCCCGATACGCAGCATTGCGGTGAAGATAGGCGAGGTGCTCGGCGAAAACGATAACCTTGTTATAGTCTGCGGCAGCAATCATCAGCTTGAAAAGGACCTGCAATTCCTTACCGGAGACGATATCCGGATAGAGATATGCGGTTTTACCGATAAAATGAGTCTTTACATGGACGCTGCCGACATTATCATCACAAAAGCCGGCGGACTGAGCACCACCGAGGCCGTTATGAAGCGCCTGCCGATACTGTATATCGACGCGGTGCCAGGCTGCGAGAGCCGAAACATCGAGTTCATGACGGGAAACTCATATGCGCTTGAGGCGGACACCGCCTCGGGCATGGTAAACCTTGTCGATACCTGCCTGAGCGGGGCGGTAGACCCCATGGAGATGGTGCGCAACCGCGAAAAGGACTTCCCGTTTACCGCGGCGCAGACGATATACGAAACGGTTAAAGCCGAGTACGAGCGCTTTGACAAGGCTCGCTCCGACTCGAAAGCCGAGCCGGCCGCCGCACCTTCAAGACAGATGCCCGATGCGCAGAAGCAGATGATGCTCATAGTAAACCCCGTCGCCGGCAAGGGCGAAATGATGAGAAACATCGCCGAGGTCACCGGAATATTCATGGACGCGGGCTACCGCGTGAGCCTGTATCCCACGCGCGGCAGAGGCGATGCCACCGAGTATGTCAAGGCGTACGGCACGGGCTATGACATGATATGCTGCTCCGGCGGCGACGGCACGATGAACGAGGTAGCCTCCGGCATGGTCGAGGCGGGGCTGGATATCCCCATCGGCTATATGCCGTCAGGTTCGACGAATGATTTTGCGGAGTTCCACGGCATAAGCTGCGACATAGTTAAAACCGCAAAGCGCATAGCCGAGGGCACCGAGCACAGGATAGATGTTGGCAGACTGGGCGAAAAGTATTTCATAAACGCCGCCGATTTCGGCGCGTTCACATGGCTGCCGTACACCACTCCGCAACGGCTCAAAAACAAGCTCGGGTTCTATGCGTATGTGCTCGACGGCATGAAGGATCTTGCAAAGATACAGAGCGAGCATCTGCGCATTACGATAAACGGCGAGACCAAGGAGGGCGAGTATATCTTCGGCATAGTTGCCTCCTCAAGCGAGCTTGCCGGAGCGCTCGATTTCTTCGGACAGAAGGTCGTTGCGGACGACGGACTGTTCGAGGTGCTGCTCATCCGCCGCCCGACATCTCCGGCAGAGCTTCAGGCGACGATAAACGCCCTCGGCAGCCAAAATCTCAATAACGACCTCATCTCGTTCTGCCGAACCGATAAGGTGGAGATAGAGTGCCTTAAAAAGCTCACATGGGCGCTCGATGGCGAAAAATGCGTCGGCGGAAGCCGCCATGCGCTCGAGATGCTGCCGCGCCGGATAAGAATAGTTCACTGATATGACAAGGCTTAAAAATATAAGACTTGCCGCGCTCGACCTTGACGATACAACGCTCATGAGCGACGGCAGCCTTTCACCGGAGACCGGACGCGCGATAAAAGCCGCGATAGATGCCGCTATCGAGATCGTCATCGCCTCGGGCAGGGCGTTTAACTCCCTTCCAAGGGAGGTGTGCGAGATAGCCGGCATAAGATATGCCATAACATCAAACGGAGCCGCAGTAGCGCTTAACCCGAGCGGCGAGAGAATAATGAGCCTTACTCTGCACCCGAATGAAGCCGTTCGGGTGCTGGAGCTTTTTGAGGGCGAGCTTATGGAGGCGTTCATTGACGGACAGGCTTACTGCGACGCGCGGTATATTGAAGACCCCGAGCGGTACGGCTGCTCGCCGAGGTATGTCTCCTATGTAAAAACCACCCGCCAGCCGGTTGAGGATATGAGCGCGTTTATGCTCGAAAATGCCGGGCGGCTGGACAGCATCGACATTATGTGCAGGTCGGCAGAGCATAAGACGATACTGTGGAAGCGAACGGAGCGCCTTGAGCGGGCGTATGTCACGAGCTCGTCGCCGAGGCTCATCGAGATATCCGATAAGGACGCAGGCAAGGGCGCGGCTCTCAGACGGCTGTGCCGCGAGCTCAATGTCCCACGCGAGTGCGTCGCCGCGTTCGGAAACGGCGATAACGACGCGGACATGCTCGCCTTTGCCGGAGTGGGAGTAGCGGTGGAAAACGCCGGAGAGCGCTGTCGCGCGGCTGCCGATATTATCTGCCCTGCAAACGACGATAACGGCGTTGCGAAAATACTATATAGAATTGTTGAGGAAAAACATGATACGAGAAGCAAGACCCATTGACATTGACGCAATTGAAAGAATTTACGGCAACATCCACACCGCCGAGGAAAACGGCAGCGCGGTCATAGGCTGGGCGCGGGGCGTCTACCCCACGCGCGAGACCGCCGAGGCTGCTCTGCGCCGGCGCGATCTGTTCGTGCTCGACGAGGACGGACAGGTGAAAGCGGCGGCGATAATAAATAAAATGCAGGTCGATGTGTACGAAAATGCCGCATGGAAGTTCAAAGCCGATGACGACGATGTGTGCGTTCTGCACACGCTCGTTGTGGACCCCATGTGCTCCGGAAACGGCATAGGCAGGCGGTTCGTGAGCTTTTACGAAAAGTATGCCCTCTCGCGCCACTGCACTACCCTGCGAATAGACACCAACGAGAAAAACGCGGTCGCCCGCGCCATGTATAAGCGCCTCGGCTACCGCGAGGCTGATATTGCTCCCTGCGTTTTTAACGGCATCGACGGAGTGAATTTGGTGCTACTTGAAAAGAAGCTGAAATGAAAAACGAGGCTCACCGAGCCTCGTTTTTTTGTTATTTAAATATGGTGGAGATCACGGGCTTGCCGTCTCTGTCGAGCAGGGGAGTCAGGCCGCCGGAGTTACCGGAGTAGTGGTAGAGATAATTTACGCCCGTCTCTTTATCGACCCAGACCTCCATTACGTCGATCGCGCCCTGAGAATAGACCTTTTCAAATCTTTTTTCAGCCATTTTGTCCGTTCCTTTCCTTGTACATTTTCGCAGCCCTGCTCATGGGGATGAGCGCGAGTGCGGTAACGATGGCGGCTGCTATGAACAGCTCGTTTACGGGGAGGTAGCCCTCGGCTATCTGCGTTATGTCATAGCCCATCTGGGCTGCGCGGTCGGCGGTGACGAAGATGAGATTTCCGTTGTCAACGACCTGATATACCTTTTCGCCGAAGGCGCGGCAAATCGGGTCAGCCAGCAGGGGACCGGCGATCATCGGGAAGAACACGAAGAACATTATCCTTATGCCCTCAAACTGACCGCGGTGCTCCTCGGGGTACAGGCGCTTCATCCAAACGGTCATGGACTGCATGAACACGACATAGCCGACGCCAACGAGAATTATGCCGACAAAGCAGGGCCAGTTGGCGGCGATGTCAAGCGCGTTTTCGGTGTTGAAGCTGCCCTGCATATTACCGACCACAAAGAACACGAACAGGCAGCCGATAATGCTGAGTATCGTCGCAAATGCGGCGACTGCGGGCACCTTTTTGTCGTTTATGACCTTTATAAACGGAATGGATATTGCAACGGCAAGCAGCAGGGGAATGCCGAGGATGAGGCTGGGATCGTTAAAGCCGAGGGTGTAGTTCATCCAGTTCATTATGTGGATGAAGTAGCAGTTATAGCCAATGAAAAATATGCACAGAGTCACAAAAACGAGCGCGAGCTCGCGGTTTGCAATAAAGCGCTTGAAGTTGAAAGTGGAGGCAAACTGGTGCCAGAAGCTGCCGTCCTTAACGGGCTTGAGCGTGGGAGAATCCTTGAGTAGGAAAAACGATGCGATGCCTATGAGTATGGTAACGCCGCCGGCGATGGAGAAGAAGATGATATAGCCCGCCTGCGGGTTAGCCTCCGTTGCAAGACCGTTAACGAACATTCCGCCCACGAGCGTTCCGACGAGGGTGCCTATAACGGGTAGAGTCGCCGCAACTGCGCCTATCTGACCGGAGTTTGAGTCGTCCATCATGTCGGCATACCAGGCGTTGTAGCCCGCGTCGTTTGCCATGGAGCCGAAAAAGCTCATTATGGTGTCGGCTGCGACGATGGTAACGCCGACGAGCATCACATTGTTGTATATGCTCTCGCGCAGGTAATGGGTCATACCGAAGGCAATGGTGAAAACGCCCCAGAGTATCGAGCCCCATGTGATGAGCTTCTTGCGCGAGCCGATACGGTCGGAAAGCGTTCCGAAAAACAGCGCCGAGAAGGTGGTCGCCGTTGCCGAGCATATCGTCATTGCGGTGACAACGCCGAGCTGCGCGCCGAAATCGGAATACAAAAAGTTTGCAAACCAGTTGTTTTCGATGACCCATGCTATCTGCGCGGAAAATCCTATGACGAGCAGCAGGGTCCAGTTAAGGGCGCCTATGCCCTTTTTCTGTGTGGGTGCGGTGTTTCCCATTAATTCTTCCTCCGATGACCATTTATAAAGTCCGTTACCATGGACCTGTATTCCTCATTTGCGCACATGAAGCTTGCCGCGTGACCGGTGTCGGGCACGAGCAGCAGCTTTTTATCCGAGCGGCAGGCGTTATATATTTTAAGCGCCATATCCTTGGGCACATAGCGGTCGCTGTCGCCGCAGATATAAAGCAGCGGCACCTCCGTAACGCTCACGCTGCGCGCGGAGCTAGCCTCCTTGAAGCCATAGCCGGCCTTTAAGAGATTTACATATTCAAAAATGTCAACGAACATTACCGGCAGGTGGTAGAGCTCTCCGACAAGGTTTTTGAAAACCGTTTCGAGGTCGGAGTAGCCGCAGTCGGCGATCATACCGCAGACATGCCCGTCGAGCTCAAGATCGGCGCTTTGCAGCACGGATGCAGCGCCCATGCTCATGCCGTGCAGGAAAATCGAATTTTCGGGAAACAGCTCGGCCGCCTTTTTCGTCCACAGCACGACATCATAGCGGTCGAGCGCGCCGAAACCGATATACTCGCCCTCGCTTTTGCCGTGTGCGCGCATATGCACATACATGAGGTCGCAGCCGAGCTCGTTATAAAAATCATACATCGCCGCGAAATCGCACGCGGGCTCGGATTTGTAGCCGTGAAAGAATATGACCGTAACGCCCGTGCCGCTGCCGCGCAGAACATCGGCGCACAGGCGCAGCCCGTCGTCCGAGACTATGGAGACCTCGTCAAACGGCAGGTCACGGAACGGAGCAAAGTAGGGGATGTTGTGCTTCCACAGCGCCTCGCCCGTCGGCTCAAGCAGGCTCGAGCTTCTCGCACCGGTCTCCGGTGTCGGGAAATTATCCTGCCTTACGATGAGCTGGCGCACAAAAATAAGCCCCACGGCGTAAGCCGCCGCGAGCAAAACGCATATAACGATGAGCACTACCAGTACAGCCTTCATAAAAATGCTCCGATTCAAGTTTCTCGGTAAGTGTATTTTATTACATTTTTGCCGAAATTGGAATAGCCAATGTTGAATAAAAGAAAATAATAATATATAATCAACACATGTCACATTATAAAGGAGCAGCAAGATGGAAAAGTCAAAGGTGTATTTCATCAAAGATGTCAGTCCCGAAAGCGTTGTAAAAGCCTATGATGCGCTCGGAATAGAGCTCAAAGGCAATGTAGCCGTCAAGCTGCACAGCGGCGAGCCCGGCAACCAGAACTTCCTGCGTCCGGCGTTTATGAAGCCAGCTATAGATCGCGTCGGCGGCACCATAGTTGAGTGCAACACTGCGTATAACGGCGGGAGAGAGACCACCGAAAACCATAAAAAAACCATGCAGCTTCACGGTTGGGTAGAGATAGCGGATGTCGACATCATGGATGCCGAGGCGGAGGTTGAGCTGCCGGTAGTCGGCGGCAAGCATCTTGAGAAGAACTATGTCGGCAAAAACCTGCTGGACTATGACTCCATGCTCGTTCTGTCGCACTTTAAGGGTCACCCCAGGGGCGGCTACGGCGGCGCGCTGAAGAATATATCCATCGGCATCGCCTCGAGCTACGGCAAGAAGTATATCCACGGCGTTAAGAATGTTGATAACTTCTGGCATGCCGACCACGACAGCTTCCTCGAGTGTATGGCTGACGCGGCAAAGAGCGTTGTCGATCACTTCGGCGGGAAAATGGCGTTTGTGAACATTATGAAGAATATGTCCGTTGACTGCGATTGCTGCGCTGTCGCTGCAGATCCCAAGATCGGCGACATAGGCGTCCTGGCATCGCTCAACCCCGTGGCGCTCGACCAGGCGTGTGTTGACCTTGTGTATGCCAGCGACGATCCGGACAAGGGCGACCTCATAGAGCGCATCGAGTCGCGCAACGGCGTTCACACCATCGAGGCAGCCGCGGCTATCGGCGTCGGCAGCCGCGAGTACGAGCTCATAGAGCTTTAAGATGAAAAAGCTCGTTCTCGGCGTTCTTGCCCATGTCGATGCCGGAAAGACAACGCTTTCGGAGGCGCTCATGTATATCTCCGGCAGCATACGCAGGCTCGGCAGGGTGGATCACAGAAATACCGCGCTCGACACGCACAGGATAGAGCGCGAAAGAGGAATAACCGTATTTTCAAAGCAGGCGCAGCTCCGAACCGAAAATCTGGAGCTGTGCCTTCTCGACACGCCCGGACACGCGGATCTGACCGCCGAAACGGAAAGAACGCTCGGCGTTATCGACTATGCGCTGCTTGTAATATCTGGCACCGACGGCGTTCAGGCGCACACGGAAACGCTGTGGCGCCTGCTTGAAAAGTACGGCGTGCCGGTAATAATATTCGCAACGAAAATGGATCTCACGGGCAGCAATAGGGAGAATATCCTCCCAGATCTGCGCGCCCGCCTGTCGGAGAACTGCTTTGATGTTTCCGACAAGAGCGAGGATAACGCCGAGAGCATCGCTATGTGCGATGAGCAGCTTCTGGAGAAATACACCTCCGGCGAGGGGCTGACCGATGCCGACATTGCCGCAGCCATAAGCGAAAGAAAGCTGTTTCCGGTGCTGTTCGGCTCGGGACTGAAGCTCGAGGGCGTGCGGGAGCTCATGGGTTTTATCGACCGCTATACCGTTGCTCCGGAGTATCCGGATGAGTTCGGCGCGAAGGTGTACAAGATCATGCGTGACGGGCGCGACAGGCGGCTTGCCTGCATGAAGATAACCGGCGGAGCTCTGCGCAACCGCGACAGCGTAAACGGCGAAACAGTGACGGAGCTCAGAGTTTATAACGGCGCAAATTACGAGACCGTTCAGGAAGCCGGCGCCGGCAGCATCGTAGCCGTGCAGGGGCTCGGCAGCGCATATGCCGGTCAGGGACTCGGATACGAGCCGGATATGCCCGCACCGGAGATAGAGCCAGTGCTTACATACATAGTCGAGCTTCCCGCGGGCGCGGACAAGCAGGAGGCTTTCAAAAAGCTCCGTCAGCTTGAGGACGAGGACCCGCAGCTTCACATCGAGTGGAACGAGGTCACAAAGCAGATATATCTGCATCTCATGGGTAGGGTGCAGACCGAGGTCATAACCGAGCTCATCCGCGAGAGATTTGATATGCAGGTGCGTATCGGCTCCGGCGGCATAGCCTACAGGGAGACGATAGCAAAGCCCGTGCACGGAGCGGGACATTTTGAGCCCCTCCGGCACTATGCCGAGGTGCATCTTCTGCTTGAGCCGCTCGAGAGCGGCTCCGGAATGCGGTTTGAAAGCCGCTGCCCGACGGATGAGCTCGATGCCAACTGGCAGAGCCTTATAATGACAAACCTCGCCGAGAAAACTCACCTCGGCGTTCTCACCGGCTCGCCGCTTACGGATGTCAGGATAAGCCTCATAGCCGGCAAAGCCCATGTCAAGCACACCGAGGGCGGCGATTTCCGCGAGGCGGTGTACCGCGCGGTGCGGCAGGGGCTTATGAAAGCCGAGAGCGTGCTGCTCGAGCCGTGGTACGATTTCCGCATTGAGGTCCCGCCGGAGCAGATCGGCAGAGCCATAAGCGATGTGCGCGCCATGTCCGGCAGCTTTGAGACCGAGGGCAGCAGCGTTATATTCGGCAGAGCGCCGGTGTCGGAAATGAGCGGCTACGGCGAGGTGCTGGCGTCGTACACCTCCGGCAAGGGGCGCATAAGCCTGCAAAACGCGCGCTATTACCCCTGCCATAACGCAGAGCAGGTCATAGCGTCTATCGGATATGAGCCCGAAGCCGACACGCGCAATACCGCCGACTCCGTTTTCTGTTCGCATGGCTCGGGAACTATAGTAAAGTGGAACGAGGCGGACAGGTTCATGCACCTCGACCCCGATCTGAATAATGAAAAGAGCCCGCAGCCCGCGCCGCAGCACAGGTTTTACATCATAGACGATGTCGAGCTCGAGGCTATCATGCAGCGCGAGTTCGGACCGGTACGCAGGCGGCAGTATACGCGCACATCAGCGCCCGAGGCGGCCGAGTTTACCGTTGCGCCGTCAAAGCGCGAGTATGTCATAGTTGACGGATATAACTTCATTTTCGGAACGCCGGAGTATGCGCTGCTTGCGAAAAATTCGCTGGAGCTTGCCCGCGAGCGCCTTTCCGACGCGCTAAAGAGCTACCGCGCCATGCGCGACTGCGAGCTCGTGCTCGTTTTCGACGGCTACCGTGTTGCGGGAAACACCGGCGAACGCGAGGTGCACGGCATACGCACGGTGTACACAAAGGAAAACGAGACAGCCGATATGTACATTGAGCGCCTTGCAAACGATATAGGCAAGAACTATTCGGTCAAGGTAGTAACAAACGACTCGCTCATCCGCCTGTCAGCCATGCGCTCGGGCGTTCTGCGGATGTCGGTCAAGGAGTTTGACTCTGAGATTCGGTTCGTTATGGATAAAATTGCGGAGTATATAGATGGAAAACGATGAGCTTTTAAGGCGCGCGGAGGATCTGCGCGGAAGATGCGAGAAAACCGCGAGCGTCACGCACACGGCGTTTTTGACTCCCGCCGAGCAGTTTGCGCTGCTGGAGTGGGCAAAGTATACGCCCGATTGCAATATGCTGCTCTGCGGAGGAAACGATGCCTGCGAGCGTAAGGCGGCATTCTTCCTGCCGTTTTATATGCAGGAGGATGAATTTGAACCGAGTGAGTATATAACTGCCCTTTCAGTTAAAGCGCATTTCGGTCAGCCGACTCACCGCGACTATATGGGAGCAGTGCTGGGGCTTGGCATAAAGCGCGAGTGGCTGGGCGATATATGGGTCAGCGGCGAGAATGCCGTGGTGTTCGTTCTCAAAAGCGTTGAGCGCCATGTAGCCGATGGGCTCGATAAGGTCGGCAGATTAGGCGTAAAGGTCAGTGCCGTCGATCTCGGCGATGTGAAAGCGCCGGAGCGGAAAGTGAAAAAGGTCTCGTTCTCGGTAAAGAGTATGCGCTTTGACGCGGTGCTTGCCGGATTGTTCGGACTTTCGCGCACGGCGGCGGCAGCGTGCATCGCTCAGGGCGAGGCGAGCCTCAACTACTCCGAGTGCACGAAAAACGATGCCGCCGTAACTGAGGGCGATGTGATATCTCTGCGCGGCCATGGCAAGGCGATGGTCTCCGGTTCCGGAGGCGTAAGCAGAAAAGGGCGGCTTTTCGTAGAAGCCGAGATATACCATTAGAGATTGTCAAAAACCTATGCTGCTGAGGAAAGATAACCGCGCAGCGGGGGGGAGTTTGAGGGGCAGCGAAGCGACGGCGCGGCGAGAAAAGACCCGCCTCAAGTTAGATTATAGCCATCAAAATGCCTGATAAGACTGATTTATCAGTTTTATCAGGTTTTTTGACGAGCGTAGCGAGATTTTTCGTGAAAATTTATTCTCACAAAAAAATGTGTTTTATATAATTTGCAAAATAATTTATATAAAACTCTTGACAAATTAGAAAAGTGGGAGTATATTATAACCACAAAGTAAAAAATACAAGGGTCGGGTCATATGATGCGATCCTATCGTCGATCGATCGACGGTAAAGCCGTGAAAAGAGAGAAGGAGCCATGAAAAAGACATTATACAGCCTTATGCTTTCAGATGAAGTCGTCGCCGAGGTGGACAGACTTGCCCACAGACTCGGAACGAACCGTTCAAATCTTATAAATCAGATCCTTGCCGAGCATGTAAATCTCGTAACGCCCGAGCGCCGCATAAACGATATTTTCTCCGCGATGGAGCAGCTTATGACTCCGTCGCGCGAGCTCGTACCGTTTTTTGCGCCGAACGCGCTTACGATGTCACTGAAGTCCTCGCTTGAGTACAAGTACCGTCCCACGGTCAAATACGAGGTGGAGCTGTACCGCGGCGACAGCGACAGTCTCGGCGAGCTAACGGTCGTGTTCCGCACGCAATCGGCGGCGCTCATCCGCTCGATGACTGAATTTTTCCGCATATGGAAGAGCATCGAGGATGCGCATCTGCGCCCGATGATGGGTCAGAGCGCGCCGACCTACGCCCTGTATGAGGGCAAATTCATCCGCTCTATCGCTATTCCGACGCGCAATTGCAGCTCGCAGGAGCTGGCAAATGTCATATCGGAGTATATAAAACTGTTTGACACAATGATGAAAGGCTACCTCAGCGGCAGGCTCAATGCCCGCGATATTGAGGCGTGCTATTTCTCGCAGCTTAGAAGAGCGGAGATACTCATTTAAAAAGAAGGTGTTTTTATGAACGCACAGAACTTTACCCAGAAAACCCTTGAAATGATCCAGACCGCCAAATCCATGGCGATGGAAAACAACAATCAATATATAACCCCCGAGCATATGCTGTATGCTCTCGTTGATCAGGACGGCGGGCTCATCCCCTCTCTGCTTGAGCGCATGGGCGTTGACTGCAACGCGGTGCTCTCCGAGCTTGACACGCAGATAAACTCGCTGCCCAAGGTGTCGGGCGATTATGACATTTACCTCTCGCGCGAGGCCGAGCGCGTTATGAACGCCGCCGAGCAGTCGGCAAAGAGCCTCGGCGATGAGTATCTGTCCGTCGAGCATGTGATGATAGGCATTTTTGCTTCGCCCACTCCGACTATAAAGCGCATTTTCTCGAACCACGGCATCACGAAGGCCAAATTCTCCGAGGAGCTCGCCAAGGTCAAGAAGGGACCGGTCACCGGCGATAACCCCGAGAACAGCTACGATGCACTCAAAAAATATGGCACGGACCTTGTTGAGCGTGCGCGCAGCAATAAGCTCGACCCCGTTATCGGCCGTGATACCGAGATAAGAAATGTCATCCGTATTCTCTCGCGTAAAACGAAGAACAACCCCGTGCTCATAGGCGAGCCCGGCGTCGGTAAAACGGCGATAGCCGAGGGACTTGCTCAGCGCATAGTGCGCGGCGATGTGCCAGAGGGACTTAAAAACAAGACCATTTTCTCGCTGGATATGGGCGCGCTCATAGCGGGCGCAAAGTACCGCGGCGAGTTTGAGGAGCGCCTGAAGGCGGTGCTCGAGGAGATAAAGCAGTCCGAGGGTCAGATAATCCTGTTTATCGACGAGCTTCACACCATCGTCGGCGCGGGCAAGACCGAGGGTAGCATGGATGCCGGCAACCTCTTAAAGCCTATGCTGGCTCGCGGTGAGCTGCACTGTATCGGCGCCACCACCCTCGACGAGTACCGCAAGTACATCGAAAAGGACGCAGCACTCGAGAGAAGATTCCAGCCCGTTCAGGTCGATGAGCCTACGGTCGAGGATACCATCTCCATCCTGCGTGGACTCAAAGAGCGCTATGAGGTCTACCACGGCGTCCGCATCCACGATAATGCCATCGTAGCTGCCGCAACGCTTTCAAACCGCTATATATCTGATCGTTTCCTGCCTGATAAGGCGATAGACCTTGTCGATGAGGCGTGCGCCCTCATCCGCACGGAGATAGACTCCATGCCCGCAGAGCTCGACGATATGCGCCGCAAGATAATGCAGCTCGAGATAGAGGAGACGGCTCTTAAAAAGGAGACCGATAAGCTCTCTCAGGACCGTCTTGCAAAGCTCACCGAGGAGCTTGCAAACCTCAAGGACGAGTTCAACGAGCAGAAGTCGCGTTGGGAAGCCGAAAAGGGCAGCGTTGACGAGGTAAAGGCGATCAAGAGCCAGATAGAGCAGATGAACGCCGATATTGAAAACGCTCAGCTCAGATACGAGTATGAGACCGCCGCAAAGCTCAAGTACTCCGACCTGCCCGCGCTTGAAAAAAAGCTCGAGGAGGCTGAAAAGCTCAGCGAGGAGCGCAAGGCGAGCAGCATGGTGCACGACACCGTTACCGAGGAGGAGATAGCCGGCATCGTTGCAAAATGGACCGGCATACCCGTTGCAAAGCTGCTCGAGGGCGAGCGCGAGAAGCTCCTGAACCTTGACAAGGTGCTGCATAAGTCCGTCATCGGTCAGGACGAGGCGGTGCAGAAGGTCACCGAGGCCATATGGCGTTCGCGTGCCGGTATAGGCGACCCGAACAGGCCGATAGGCTCGTTTATGTTCCTCGGACCGACCGGCGTCGGCAAGACCGAGCTTGCAAAGGCTCTGGCGCGGTGCCTGTTTGACGATGAGCATAACATGGTCAGAATAGACATGACCGAGTACATGGAGAAGTTCTCCGTGTCCAGACTCATCGGTGCTCCTCCGGGATATGTCGGCTATGACGAGGGCGGTCAACTCACCGAAGCAGTGCGCAGAAAGCCGTACTCGGTCGTGCTGTTCGACGAGATCGAAAAGGCGCATCCGGATGTGTTCAACATCCTGCTCCAGATCCTTGACGACGGTAGAGTTACCGACTCGCAGGGACGCACCGTCGATTTCAAGAACACCATTATCATAATGACCTCGAACCTCGGCAGCCAGTACCTGCTCGACGGCATAAATGATGCCGGCGAGATCGAGGAGAGCGCAAGGCAGCAGGTCATGGCTGCGCTGCATCAGCAGTTCAGACCGGAATTCCTCAACCGCCTTGACGAAATAATCTGCTTCAAGCCTCTGACCAAGGCAGAGCTCAACGGCATCATCGACATCCTCACCGCGTCGCTCAGACAGCGTCTTGAGGACAAGAGCCTTGGGCTTGAGATCACCGACGAGGCAAAGCAGCTCATCATTGAGCGCGGCTTCGACCCCGTGTTCGGCGCGCGTCCGCTCAAGCGGTACCTGCAAAGCACCGTTGAAACGCTCATCGCCCGTGCCATCCTCGCAGGCGATATGCCCGCGGGTCATGTCATCAAGATAAGCGTCAAAGACAACGAGCTCTGCTGCGAATAAAGTGTGAAAAGACGACCCGCGAGGGTCGTCTTTTTGCCGGCTTGATGGCGTATGATATAATAAGCTCAACGAAACGAACGGAAAACGAATATAAAAAAGCTCCCGTACCGAACTGACAGGTGCGGGAGCTGATTTTTTTTACTGTAAATTAAAATATTCAAGCACTATCTGTATGAATTTCTCCGTGGCGGGGGAGGGACGGCGACCCTTTTTCACCGCTATCGCAACATCGCGGTACTGCGGCGGGTCGAGCTCCTTGAGCCGGATGTCAAACGGCATTCTTCCGGTAACGAGCTCCGAGAGCACTGAAACGCCCAGCCCGCTTTCGACCATCGCCATGATGGAGTAGTCGTCGTTAACATCGCAGTAGTCGGTGATGGGCTCGGACAAAAAGGCGTTCAGTTGATTGAAAACCTTCGAGATCTCGTTGTTTGCCTCGTCCGTGAGCTTTATGATCCGCTCCTTGCTGAGCTCCTGCAGAGGGTAGCACGGCGCATCGGCAAGCGGGTGATCCGGCGGCAGCACCGCGAGCATACGGTCGCGCATGAGCACCGTTACATCAAGCTCCGGCGAATACGGCGCGCATATAAAGCCGCAGTCGATCTCGCCCGCGCAAAGCGCTTCCTCGGTCTCGCTGTACTCCATGTTCTGAAGCTGGAACACTATGCGGGGATAGCGCTGCTCAAAGTTTTTCAGTATAGAGGGCAGGCACTGCGTTGAAAAGCTCGAGCATGAGCCGATGCGGATAAAGCCGGTCTCCAGACCCTTGAGCGAGTTTGCCTGCTCCTGAAGCGCCTCGTAGTGGCTGCACAGATCCTTTATATACGGCAGCATCATCAGCCCGTCGGACGACAGTGCAAGTCCGCCCCTGCTGCGGCGCAGCAGATTAAGGTTCCACTCGTCCTCAAGGTCCGCGACCATGCGGCTGACCGCCGACTGCGTGTAGCCCATCGCATCGGCAGCCTTTGTGATGCTGCCCATCTCGGCGACCTTTAAAAATGCTTGATACTTGTGGATAGCCATGATGCTCCTCCAATTCTGAAAATGAATGCCAAACAAATAATCAATTCTAATACTTCATATTATATGCCCAAAACGGGCATAAAGCAAGTGCAACAGACATTCCGAAAACTCATATGATATATGAAAAATATTCGCTTGCGTAATGCGGAAAAGCATAGTATACTTTGACCATAAAATAACGATGCTTGAAAAAAGGGTAACACCTTTTAGACATATTTCATCCATTCTTTCTCTCTCGTTATCGGGTCTCTCCACCCCGATAACACAACAATCTCCCGAAAACCGCGTGTCCGCTAACAACGGCGCGCGGTTTTCGTTTTTTCAGTGGCGATTTGGCGCACCTACCAATACATATGTTTCCGGTAGCCCGACCGGAGGGTGTCGGCAAAACCGGTAAACTTTCGCGTAACAAGAGTGAGAAATAATTCAAATCATCGGCGCAAACCGACACAATATTTATGCCTACGGCATGATTTGATCACATCTCATCCGGTGCCCCCTCTATTTACACAAGGTGGGGGTAGTGCGCTCAATAAATTGATAGTTAATTAACTAACATTCCGAAAAGTCAAGTATAGTATGATTTTTATTCGCTTGCGTTTTGTGCTAAAGGGTAGTACTATGATAACAGAAAGAGATAGTTAATTAAAAAACAAGCAAAGAACCACAAATCAAAAACCAAATCAATAACATAAAAGGAGTTTTCAAAATGAGTAGCGAAGTAAAAAATTTCATCCGTAAGATCGTATTCACCGTCATCGCCTTTGCAGCCCTGTGCATCTTCTGCTTCGATATGTTTGGCTCCACGGGCTCGCACCTCGGCTTCCTGGCTCTGCTCTTCCCGTTCCTGGGCATGCTCGAGTTTGTGCTGCCGACTCCCGACTTCCTGAAATAACGCAAGCTTACGATTTTAAACATCAAAAGTGAAACATAGAAACGACCCCGCCCAACCGGGCGGGGTCGTTTCTTGCTGTAGTTGCCGGCAGGGGTTCGATTTCCGTCAGCTATATCAGTTTTTCTTGAGGAAAAAGCATATGAGGGCGATGCCGATGGCGGCGGAGAGCGCCATCAGAATATGGATCGGAGTGCTCGCATTGCCTATGCCGCCGGACCAGCTTACATTGACCGCAGGGTCAACATATTCGGCCGTCACATCGTTCCCGTCGGCGTCAAAAAGTTTTACGGAATAAAGCTCGATAACCGCCGCGTCGGATGGTGCGGCGAGGAGGTCGGTCAAGGCGTCAAAATCAAAAACGGTGAGGCTGTCCGGCTGTGTTATCTCGATGGTGGTTGTGTAAGCCTCCATTGCGCGGGAGTCAAAGTAGACATGGAAGCATAGCTCGGCGGAGTATACGGAGCGGCAGTTGTACGCCGCGACAGCGTAAGCCGAGGATCTGCCGTTTTTGTCGTGTATCGCCTCGCAGCTGACACCGGCGGTGCTTTGAGACGGCGAGATCGACGCTCTTATAGCCCTGTATCTGCCGTTTATCCCGCGCTCAAGCTGTACAAAGCCTTGAATATAGGCGCCGTCTTCGGCGGTGTAGAATATATACAGCTTCCCGCCGTGCTCTGCCCATGAGCGCACGGCAAGCGGGGGGATGTTGTCGTCGATGCTGGCTGATTTTACGGCGTACTCCTCCGCGGCAAGCAGCCGGCCTGCCTCGGTGTTCGGGTATTTAAACTCGGAAAAGTACAGCACGATTATGCACGCTATCGCGGCAGCGGCAGCCAGCAGCGCGGATATTACCTGCCGCCGCTTGTACCGGCGCAGAAAGCCGAGCTGAGGCTTCGGCGCGCGCTCGATCTTCAAGCCCGCGCGCATATCCGCCTCGACGCTCCTGCACTCGGGGCAGCTTGCGAGATGCTCCTTTACAAGCTGCGCCGTTTCGCTCTCCGTCAGTTCCTCGACATATGCCGGAAGCAGATCGCGTACAACGCAGCACGATAATTTCTGCTCATTCATTGTTTTCACCTCCGATGATCGTTGAAAGCTCCTGCTTGCCGCGGTAAAAGCGCACCCGCGCCCAGACCTCGCTGCGGCCGAGTATCTCGCCGATATCGCGGAACGAAAACTCACCCGCAAGACGCAGGTGTATTACCTCGCGCGTGTCCGTGTCGAGCTGCTGCATGGCACGGTACAGCCGCATTCGGTCCTCTCTCTGCTCTGCCGCGAGCGCGGGATCGTCCGGCGCGGGTATGCGCTCGGCGCTGTCAGGCTCAAGCGGCGCATTTTTCGCGCGGAGCGCAAGCTCCTTATACCAGAGCCGCTTTGCTATCGCGCACAGCCAGACCTGCGGTGAAGCCTCGCCGCGATAGCTGTCGAGACTGCCGAGCGCCCGATAAAATGTCTCCTGAGTGAGCTCCTCCGCCGTATCAGCCTCGCCTGTCAGCGAAAACAGATAGCGATAAACGCTTTTGGCGTGCGTTATGTACAGATCCTCTCCCCTCGCCACGGACTTCACCTCCATTCATCCGTTAGTTACTTTAAACGGTCATTCGTTACAAAAAAGCTCAGGCAAAATGCCTGAGCTTTTAAGATTTTTTCGGTTACTCTTTTGCAACGGTGTCGAGCGACTCCATGAACAGCGAGTTTTCCGCATCCGAAGGGATGAGGAATCCGACTCTCGGCGAGACGGAGAACGCCTCGACGCTCGGACCGTCCATGAGGCAGCTGCGCTTGAACTGCTGGCTGAAATAGCGCTTGCAATAGCTGCGCAGCCACTTGGTGAGTTCCTCGTCGGAAAACTCGTCGCCGTAGGCTGCCTTGGCAAGACGCATCGTCTTTGCGGGGGAGAAGCCGCAGATCATCATTTTGTGGGTGAAGAAGTCCTGCAGGCTATAGGAGCCGACATTCTCCTCACTCTTCTGCTCGATCTGATCGTCGTGTATCGGCAGCAGCTCCGGAGTTACGGGGCAGTCGAGAACATCCCACAGCGCGTCGGCAAGGACCTTGTCCTCGGTGTGCTGCGCGATATAGCGAACGCCCGCGCGCACCTGAGTCTTGGTAAGACCCATGTTGACATCGTACATGCTGGTGTGGTCGCCGTTGTAGGTGCACCAGCCGTCAACGAACTCGCTGAGGTCCTCGGTGCCGACATCCAGACCGTTTACCTTGTTGGCAATGTCCATGAGCACCTGAGTGCGCTCGCGCGCCTGAGCGTTCTCAAACGCGATGGAGTAGTCGTCGTGAGCGTGGCCGATGTCATCAAAGTGCTTGTAAACGCTCTCGCCGATGTCGATGACGCGGACCTCCGCGCCGACCTGCTCGGCGACAATGATGGCGTTGGACTTCGTGCGGGAGGATGTGCCGAAGCAGGGCAGGGTGCACGCAATGACATTCGTCGAGGGCAGCCCCATGCGCTTGACCGCCTCTGCGCAGATCATAACGGTGAGCGTTGAGTCAACGCCGCCGGAAATGCCCACGACGCAGTGGTCAAGACCGGCATAGGTCATGCGCTTTACAAGACCGGACACCTGAATGTCGATCATGCGGCGGCAGTAGTTGCCCATGTCCTTTTCAAGCTCGGGCAGGTGCGGGAGCTTGCGGTAGGTGCGGGTGAGCTTCGTTTCGCAAAGCTCCTCGCCCCAATAGAACTCGGAGTGGCTGTATTTATACTCGTTCCTGCCGTACTTGCCGGTTTTGCGGCGCAGGTTTTCAAGATATTCAACATCTATCTCGGATACCACGAAGCAGTCCTCGCATTCGTCGGAGGCGAGCACCTCACCGTTTTCGGCGACCATGCACAGACCGGAGTAGACATTATCGGTAGTGCTCTCACCCTTGCCGGGAGCGGCGAGGATCATGCCGCAGCGCAGGTGCTTTGAGCGGTATTTGATAGCGTCGGTAGCCTCAATGGTGGAGGTAACGGTGGCGGGGAATGATGCCAGCGATGCTATAACGGTTGCGCCGGCGAGCGCGTGGCGCGCGGCGGGGGAGTCGATGGCGTCGGCATCTGCGCCGAGCTCAACGGCAACGGACAGTCCGGGGAGGACATCGCTCGTGAACAGAAGCTCGGTATCGAAATACGCGTCGAACTTGCCGCACACGGTAGCCTCTCCGCCCTCGTTGTCGGCGGGGGCAAACAGGGTGCCGGCGGTCTCGGAGCGGGGAACAAGACCCAGCAGCTCGCCGTCGGTTATAACGGCTGCAACGCTGTAGAGAGCGCCGCCTCTGGGCGCATAGGGCAGACCGACGATAACGAGCATATCCATGCCAGCGCTCGCCTCAATGACCTTTTCCAGAGCATTTTCCGCACCACGGAGGATAACGCTGTGACCGATGAGGTCATAGCAGGAGCATCCGGTGAGCGTGAGCTCGGGGAAAACGAGCACCTTGACGCCCGCATCGGAGGCTTTTTTCATGCACTCGATGACCTTGCCGGCGTTATAATTTGCGTCGGCGACCTTTATCATCGGAGATGCTGCCGCAACTTTGATAAATCCGTCTTTCATTGTTATCACTCATTTCTCAGAATTTTGTATGTCAATTAGATCTTTGCTGTAATAGCGGTAAATTATAGCCGAAGCTGAGTCAAAGCTCTCGGAGTCGATGACGATAACGACCTTGCCGTTTTCGATGCGGCAGTCCTCAATGCCGTCGAGCAGCGGCAGCATATTCGTCTCAAGCTCCTGCTCAAGCTCGTCTATGTGCTCGGAGTAGTACTCGTTGGTGTTCGGTCTCTCATAGTCCTCAAGCGGGGGCTTAGCCGAAAAACAGAATACCAGAAACAGCACGAAAAGCAGCAGAAACATAACGCAGCCTATAGGCTTTATCGCTTTCACGAAGCTCTCGCCCGCAGTCATGATGCCACCTCCGAGTAATAAAAATGCTTGCGTATGTAGTACTGGATGCAGTCAAACTGATCCTTTTTGTCCGAAAGCCCGTCGCTGAGCTCGGTGGCTACCCCTCCGTTATCAAGATAGAAACCGTTTGAGTTTACGACCGGAAGCTCGTCGCGGTAGCTGTTTGTGAGCTTCATGTACGCAGGTCCGTCCCAGCCGAGCAGCGTGAGCAATCCGTAATTCCACAGATAGAACGCAAACCGGCGTTTTGGAGCGGCACCGGCGGAAATATCGGTGCCGAACAGAAAGCTTTTTTGCTTGCTTTCAACCATTGCGGAGGCCTTAGAATTTCACTCTCTCGGCGATGTAGTCTCTTACCTCGCTGATGGGGATGCGGACCTGCTGCATGGTGTCGCGCTCGCGGATTGTGACGCAGTGGTCGGCCTCGTCGGTCTCGGTGCCTACGGTGTTGAAGTCGAAGGTGATGCAGAACGGAGTGCCGATCTCGTCCTCGCGGCGGTAGCGCTTGCCGATGGAGCCAGTCTCGTCGTAATCGACCATGAACTCCTTGCTCAGCTCGGCGTACAGCTCCATTGCCGGACTCGTGAGTATCTCCTTTTTGCTCAGCGGCAGGATGGCGCACTTAAACGGCGCAAGCGCAGGATGCAGATGCAGAACGGTGCGGACATCGTCGTTGCCCTTCTTGTCCTGACCGACGACCTCCTCGTCGTATGCCTCGCACAGGAAAGCCAGCGCAACGCGGTCGCAGCCGAGCGACGGCTCTATGACATAGGGAATGTAATGCTCGTTGGTGTCCTGATCGAAATAGGTCAGGTCCTTGCCGGATGCCTCCTGATGACGGCCGAGGTCGTAATCGGTGCGGTCGGCAATGCCCCACAGCTCGCCCCAGTCGGTGAACGGGAAAGCGTATTCGATATCGGTGGTAGCGCGGGAGTAGAATGCCAGCTCCGCGGGCTCGTGATTGCGCAGACGCAGATGCTCCTCGCTTATGCCGAGCGAGAGCAGCCAGTTTTTGCAGTAGTCTTTCCAGTATGCAAACCACTCAAGGTCGGTGCCGGGCTTGCAGAAGAACTCGCACTCCATCTGCTCAAACTCGCGGGTGCGGAAGGTGAAGTTGCCCGGAGTGATCTCGTTGCGGAACGCCTTGCCGACCTGGCATACGCCGAACGGCAGCTTTTTGCGGGTGGTGCGCTGTATATTTGAAAAGTTTACGAAAATGCCCTGAGCGGTCTCGGGACGCAGATAGCAGGTGGAGCTGGAGTCCTCGGTAACGCCGATGGCGGTTTTGAACATGAGGTTAAACTTGCGGATGGGGGTGAAATCGTGTTTGCCGCACATGGGGCAGATGATATCCTCGTGCGAGGCGATAAACTCGTCCATCTCGTCAAAGCTCATCGCATCGACATTGACCTCGTGGTGCTCGTCGCCTATGAGCTTGTCCGCGCGGTGGCGCGCTTTGCAGGCGCGGCAGTCGAGCAGGGGGTCAGAGAAGCTGGAGACATGACCCGTGGTCACCCATGTCTGGGGATTCATGATGATGGCGGCATCGAGCCCGACATTGTAGGGGCTTTCCTGCACGAACTTCTTGAGCCATGCCTTTTTGACATTGTTCTTGAACTCAACGCCGAGAGGACCGTAGTCCCAGGAGTTTGCAAGACCGCCGTATATCTCGCTTCCGGGATACACAAAACCGCGGTTTTTGCACAGGGCAACGATCTTATCCATTGTTTTTTCGCTATGTTTCATTTTTCCGTCCTTTCCCGCGGCTGGCTGCCGCAGCAAAACAATATAATATATAGTATTACCTACAAATTGTAACTATATCATCCGTCGCGATTTTTGGCAATACAGTGTCAAAACATAAACTAAAAGCTTTCTTAACGCCGAAATGCGGCGAAAGCATTCCGAGAGGGAATGCAATGTATGAATATTTGTGCAATAATAGACATTCGCGTTATACAAAACAGCGAAACTGAGTAAGAATATGTGCAATTTTTATAAGCGGCGATGAAAAAAACGGCGGTTTCATTCAATATTCTGTTTACAAATCGGTTGAATTATGATTAAATAGCATGGTAAAATGTCTTACAGTAGCATTTTCATAACAGGAGGAAAATAATAATGATCAAGTTTTCAAGCAGAATGAACCTTCTCAAGGGTTCCGCTATCCGTGAGCTGCTGGCACTTGCCAACAAGCCCGAGATCCTCTCGTTTGCAGGCGGCATGCCCGCACCCGAGCTCTTCCCCGTTGACAAGATAAAGGCTGCTACCGATGCAGTTATGGACGAGAAGGGCAGAGTTGCTCTCCAGTATTCCAGCACCAACGGCTTCGAGCACTTCCGTCAGCAGATCGCTGACCGCATGGAAGCAAAGCTCAACATCAAGACCAGCGCAGACAACATCCTCGTGACCTCCGGCTCCCAGCAGGGTCTGGATTATTCGGCTCGCGTTTTCTGCGACAAGGGCGATGTTATCATCATCGAGAGCCCGTCCTACCTCGGCGCACTCAACGCATTCAAGGCATGTGAGCCCAACTTCGTCGCTATCCCCACCGACGGCGACGGCATGATCATGGAAGAGCTCGAAAAGGTTCTTGCCACTACCGAGAATGTCAAGATGATCTATGTCATCCCCGACTTCCAGAACCCCTCCGGCCGCACCTGGCCGCTCGAGCGCCGCAAGCAGTTCATGGAGATCGTAAATAAGTACGAGATCCCCGTTGTTGAGGATAACCCCTACGGCGAGCTCCGCTTCGAGGGCGAGTACCTGCCCGCACTCAAGAGCATGGACACCAAGGGTCTTGTCGTTTTCCTCGGCACCTTCTCCAAGATCCTTGCTCCCGGCTACCGTCTCGGCTGGGTCTGCGCAGACGGTGAGATCCTCCAGAAGTACAACTTCCTCGCTCAGGCCGCATCTCTGCAGGCTTCCACCGAGGCTCAGCTCGTTGTCTCCAAGTTCATCGATATGTACGACCTCGACGAGCATGTTGCATCCATCAAGGAGTGCTACCGCAAGCGCCGCGATGTCATGATAGAGACCATGGAGAAGGAGTTCCCGCCCGAGGCGAAGTTCACTCACCCCAACGGCGGTCTGTTCACCTGGGTCGAGCTGCCTGAGTACATCAACACCAACGAGATGGCAAAGCAGTGCCTGGCACGCAACGTTGCTTACGTTCCCGGCGACGGCTTCTTCCCCGATGCAGGTCATAACAACTGCATCCGCCTGAACTACTCCTGCATGCCCGAAGAGAAGATCGTAAAGGGCATGACCATCCTCGGCCAGGTCATCAAAGAGAATCTGAAGAAGTAATTCAGTACCTAAGCTAATGAAAACCCTCCTGCTCGACCGAGCAGGAGGGTTTTTGCGTATAGGGATATAAACTGTGGTTTTCGGTAAAATTAATATTACTGCAATTTGCGGTAAATGTCAATACAACAAAACGCGGTATAATATCCTTATCCCGTTGGAGGTGGTGGTATGTACCCCCGTATACGGGATCTGCGAGAGGACAGAGACCTCAAGCAGAGGGAAGTGGCGGCGTTTTTGAACTGCTCTCAGCAGGTTTACAGCAACTATGAGCTCGGGCAGCGGGATGTGCCAAGTGAAACACTCATCCGGCTTTCCCGACTTTACAATGTTTCGGTGGACTATATCCTCGGCTTGACGGACGAGCCGAAGGCTTATAGATAGATTATCGCGGCAACTTTACAAAAAGGTTTAAACAAATCTGTAAAAAGTGTTGCAATTGCTGAATGAGCATGATATATTATTAACGATATTCAGGGTCGCGTCCCCCCGTGATCCTGTCTCCCGAGGTCCGCGGACTTCGGGAGATTTTTTTGTTGCCCTCGGTTCGATTATGTGCTAAATTATTTCCGTCATCAAAAACAAAGGAGATAACCAAAATGGAAATAGGCATAAAAGGCAAGGTTGAGACCGTAGTCAACGAGAACAACACCGCAAAATTCGTCGGCAGCGGCTCGCTGGATGTTTTTGCAACTCCCAGCATGGTCGGGCTCATGGAGCAGGCGGCACAGATGTCCGTTGCTCCGTATCTTGAAGAGGGTCAGGGCACCGTCGGTACCAAGCTCGAGATCACCCACGATGCCGCAACGCCTCTGGGCATGAAGGTCTGGGCCGAGAGCGAGCTTATCGAGGTCGACCGCCGCAAGCTCGTTTTCGAGGTCAAGGCGTTTGACGAGTGCGGTCAGATAGGCGCCGGCAGACACGAGCGCTTTATCATCGACAACGCCAAGTTCATTGCTAAGGCAAACGCCAAGGGCGCAAAGTGATGAAACATTTTGTTGTACTAATCGGCAATTACGGCTCCGGCAAAACGGAGATCGCAATAAACCTCGCGGTAAACTCTGCGGCAAAGGGGCTGAACACACTCGTTATCGACCTTGATAAGGTAAACGATTATTTCCGCATGAGCGACAGGGTGGATGTGCTCAAGGAGAGCCATGTAAACCTCGTATCGCCCACCTTTGCCGGACAGGGAGTCACACCGAGCAATATGTCCGCCGCGGTCGCGTCAGCGTTCGACGGCGATTGGGATCTGTGCATTTTCGATGTCGGCGGCGACGCAGCCGGCGCAATGTCGCTAGGCAGGTATCACACGGATTTTGCCGCGCTCAGTCCCGAGCAGCTTGAGGTGTACGACATAGTCAATGTGTTCCGTCCTATGTCCGAAAGTCCGGAGAAGATAATCCGGCTCAAGGAGGAGATGGAGGGCTTTGCCCGCCTTAAGGTCACGGGCTTTGTCAACAACTCAAACCTTTTGAACTTCGCCAGTGCGGACGATATTCGTCAGGGCTACGATGTGCTGAAGGAGACGAGCGACATGACCGGCATCCCCATTGCCCATACCACGGGGCGCAAGGAGTTTCTCAACGAGTTCCTTGCCGACGGCAGGGATGAGAAGTATATCGGAGAGCCCATCGGACTTGAGACATATATGCACCGTTCGTGGGAAGCCTTCACAAACCTCGGATTATAAAAAATTCGGAGCATCAGCTCCGAATTTTTTTTATCCTTCCATTACATGAAGCGCGCGTATAGCGGCGTTTTCTATATGGCTTTGAACATGAAACGCCTGCTTTTCAAGCGATGTCGAGGAAATGCAGCTGAGCCCCTGCGAGCGGAGCTCCGGAACTATGTGGGCTGCAATGTCCTCTATAATATCCGCCTTGAGCCGCTGACCGGCAGCATCGTTTTCCGCCGTGAGCAGAAACTCGAGCGAGTCGGCAAGATCGCTCAGCACCGAAAGCGTGCGAACGCCGCGCAGGAGCCATTTGTAATACGGCGCGTACCTGCGGTCGAGCAGGAACAAAAGCTGCGCCGTGTTGGAAACAAACTCGCTTATTGCGAGCATCGCCGCGCCCTCCTCGCCGTGGGCAAGGCAGCGGGTGTAGTTATATTGCCCCGACTGCGCCATGAGTGCGAGGCGTGCCGATATGCGCTTGCGGCGCACATCCTCGGGCATACCGTGCGCTATCGTAGCCCGAATGTGCGAAAACTGTCCGAGGTCATCCCGAAACATTTCGCCGTTCACCGCCTGTGCAAGCGAGTATGAGGGCAGGTACAGCCAGTCCTGCCATGTCTGCGGCGCACCGGCAGCGCCGGTGAAGCGGCGGTAAAAATCGCTTATGCGCATAACGCCGGTGCCCGCGGTGCCGAGAAGCGATGCCTGCGAGGTGCGCGCGCCGACGAGCCTGCGGTACTCCCGGGCGAGGGCAACGCCTATCCTCTCGTCGTCCTCATCGGTAAGCCACAGGCAGAAGCCCTGCTCAAAATCATGGTCGCGCGAAATTTCATCGTCAAAGCCGAAGCATTGCGAGCCGCTTCCGGCAAGTCCGACGGCAATGCGGGCTTCATACTCCGGAAAGCGCTCGCGTATCATGGCTCTGCCTTTTTCCTCATAGAATGCCCGCGCCTGCTCAAGTCCCTTCATGGCACGCCTCCAATCGCTTTTTGAGTTCGCCGGTATATACGAAAAAGCCGAGCCGGTCAAAGGTCGGAATACATTTTGACAGCGTGAACGCATGGTAGCCGTCATTTTCGACCTCAGGCACCGTGAGGTATTCATAGGCTCTGTCGATAGCGTCCTCGACCTTTGCGCTGTCGCCCGTGAGCTCGTACAGCTCGGCAAGGTTGCACCATGTCACCGCCGTATCGTTTTCCGGAGCATTGCAGAAGCGGATAATGCTCAGCGCCTTGAAAAAATGCTTCTCGGCGCTTTCGTAGTCACCGGTGTCCTGATAGGCGAGCGCCATGTTGTTGTACAGCCCCGCAAACCGGTAGTCGTGCGCGTCGAGGTGTTCGGAGTAAACGCGCGAGACATGGCGGAATATCGGCAGCGCCTCGGCGGAGCTGCCGAGAAACTTCATTGTCGTCGCGGCGTTGAGCATGACCGTTGCGCCGGACACCGTGCCGCCCATGCGGTGCAGCCGGATAAGCTCGAGCCCGCGCTCAACGGCATTTTCGGCGGCTTTTTTGTCACCCGTGCGCCGGTGCAGCCCCATGAGCTCGCTTTGCAGCGTGAGCTCCGTCCGCCAGTCGCCCGCCTCGTATGCGCGGCTTACCAACAGGTCAAGAAGCTTTGCGCCGCCAATAAGATCATTGCGATTTAAAAGCGCATCGAGCTCTGCAATGACATTCGGTATATCCACTGCCGTTGGGCAGGGTAAAGTGTCAGGAAAACCGGTGTATTGCGATGCATCAAAGCAGCATTTTCTGTCCATGCTATCACCTCGTAAACATTCTACCACTTTTAATACCGCCGCGGTAGTGGCTTGCGCAACAGCGGTAATGGGGATATAATGAAGGCATGAAAAATATGCTCATCAAAGTCTTCATATGCGTGCAGTCTGCCATATACCTTGCGTTCACGGCGATGGATCTGCTGAATGCTTCGGGCAGCAAGACGCTGAAATTTGCCGGAATGCTGCTGTGCCTTGCTTTTTCCGCATATCTGAGCGCGAGCGGCGGCGAGAAAACGGTGACATGGGCGATAGGCTTTTCGCTTCTTGCGGATGTGCTTTTGCTGCTGCTTGAGCGGTATTATGCCGTGGGCATCGGGCTGTTCTGCGTGGTTCAGACGGTGTATTTTCTGCGGATATACCGCGCAAACGGGCACAAAGCCGCAATACCTGCGCGCATTACCGCGTTTTTGGCGGCGATATGCGTGATTGCCGCGCTCAAAATGATGCAGCCGTTGAATGTTCTGGCTGTAGTCTACTTTACATTTTTCCTATGCAATGTCGTGCAGAGCTACAGTATAAAAAACAGGCTGTTTTCGATCGGACTGTGCCTGTTTATCTGCTGCGATGTGTGCGTTGGGCTGTATTCACTGCCGCTTGCGGACACGGTCCATGCGCTCGTCGGCATGGGAATGTGGACATTTTACCTGCCCTCGCAGGTGCTCATAACGCTATCGGGGAGGGAACCTGATGAACAGGCTGCTTAGTGTTTTAATGAGTATAGTAGTTGCGCTCACACTGCTTACCGGAGCGGTAGCCCTGCCGATACTCGTGCGCCCGTTTTACTATGCGCAGATAGGCCCCCTGGATATCGAACAGAAAAGCGGCATGAGCCGCAGCGAGATAATAGAAGCCTACGACGATGTGCTCGATTACTGCATCGGCGTAAGGGACGATTTTGCCGCCGGTATACTGCCGTTTTCGCAGTCGGGCGCTGAGCATTTTGCTGAGTGCCGCCCGCTGTTTGAGCTCGACCTTGTCCTTTTTGCCGTCGGAATAGCCGCCGTTGTTCTGCTGAAAATAATCGACAGGCGCACACCGCTTTACCGCTTTCGCGGTCACGGCGCGTCGTTTTGGGGATCTGCCGGACTGTGCGGGCTCTTTGCAGCCGCTGCGGTGTATGCCGCCCTCGATTTCGACAGGGCGTTCACGGTGTTCCACAAAATATTTTTCCCCGGCAAGGATAACTGGCTGTTCGATCCGGCGACCGAACCGGTCATAAAAATGCTGCCGGAGGAGTTTTTCCGCAACTGTGCGATACTTATTTTCGCAGCTATCGTTTTGGCGAGCGCGGTTGTCATACTGCTTGACCGAAAAAAGGCTTGACACAAAAACGCCAAGCCTTTATAATTACGCCACAGGAAAATTTAAACGCGCACGGGATGTGCGTGTTTTATTTGGAAATCGGTTAGCAACTGCTAACTGACGACCTGAAGCGACATTCACTTTTTAATTTAGTTATTTAAGCTTGAGTTAGCATACGCTAACTCAAAAGGAGGATATAATGCAGAAATTCATTAAGCGGCTGCTGTCGCTTGTGCTCGTCGCTGCGCTGCTTGCATCGCTCGGGCTGACGGCGTTTGCACAGGGCTCGTCGCCGAAGGAGATCTCGCAGGCTGCGTATGACGCTGCCGATGCGATATTCGACGGCATCGACCGCGTGCAGAGCCTCGCGGCAAAGCGGAGCTCATCGCAGGATGCGCAAACGCAGGCGATATGCGATTATTTGTACTCTGCCGACGGCGTTGAAGCCGGTTCGGTGCAGGCAAATGGCGATTACATAAGCTGGCGCACCGAGCAGGGAATAGCGTGCTCTTACTCGCCGCGCCTTGAGCGCATTGCCGCAGCCGCGCAGAGCATAGAGGATAATTCGCCCGATGCGCAGAGCGTGAGCTTTGCAAAGCGCGCATCTCAGCACGGCGCGGATGTTTACCTGTTCCAGCCGTACTACGGTCTCGACAGCTCGTTTACAAAGCAGTATCAGACCGAAGCCGAGCGCATTGCAAGCGCCACCGAGGGCACCTATCACTACTATAAGGGCGAAAAGGCGACCATCGACAGCATTGCCGATGCCATCGAGGACGGCGGCGTCATAATTTTCGACAGCCACGGTTCGACCGACTATGAAAACGGCTCGGACTACACGAGCGGCGCGACCATATCCTATCTTTGCCTACAGTCCGGCGAGGGTCTGACAGAGAAGGACTATCAGGACGATCACGCCGTTTACTCCGGCTCGTCCGGCAGCATGAGATACTACCTTGTTGACGGCACCGCCATAACGAATCACATGGGAAGCGGCGCAAACAACGGTCTTGTGTGGATGGCGATATGCCTTGGCATGGCTACCGACGGACTGTGCGCACCGTTCATGGAAAAGGGCGTCGGCGCCGTATACGGCTACAGCCAGTCGGTGACATTCGTCGGCGACTACACATTTGAGGCTGCGTTTTTCGACAGTCTCCTCGGCGGAGGCAGCATCTCGGAAGCAGCCGAGTATATGAAAAGCACCTGCGGTCAGTGGGACTACTCCCCGCAGATAATCGAGGCAAACAATATGCCGTCGAGCTACACGCTCTCCACCATAGACGCAGCCCGCCGCGGCAAGGCGGCGTTCCCCATCATCGTTTCCGATGAGGACGCATATCCCGGCAAGGGCACCGTGGACGGACTTCAAACCGTAAACTCCTCATGGTCGCTTTTAAAGCGCTATGAGCTTTCCGTAAACACCGATTCTCCCGATTTCGGCAGCGTAACTCGCAAGGGCATGACCATAACGGCTGTCCCGAACGAGGGCTACTACACCTCCGGCTGCAGCATTTTGCCCGAGGGCGCGGCTACCGTTCGGCAGGACGGAAATACCCTGCGCGTGTCGGCTCTGCGCTCGGACTGCACCGTGACGGTGCATTTTGAGGCAAAGACCGCGGCTGCGGTGTCGTTCTCGGTGCCCGAGGGCGTAACTCAGGCGGATATGCCCGGCTATGTCGGCGACAGCATAGTTCTGCCGACGCCGTCCGGAACTCCGGCTGAAAAGGGACAGGATTACCACTTTGTCGGCTGGTCCGAGGAGAAGATAGACTCTCCCGTTCTGTCGGCATCCATCATGCACGCCGGTGACAGATACACGCTCACCGGAACCAGCGCAACTCTCTACGCCGTTTATCAGTACCTTGCAACGAGCGAGGGCAAGACCCCTGTGTTCAGCGAGGTGACCAGCAGCGAGGACTGGAGCGGGCTTTATGTCATAACCGCTTCAGGAAAGGCTCTGCGCGGCGACGGAACGCTTGAGGGCGTTGAGATGGGCAGCAAAGATGCCGCCGGCGATCTTGCCGCTGCCGGCATAAGCATTGAAAACGGCAATCTGTCCGGCGCGTCCGGCGAGTATGCCGTTCAGGTGGTGCGCGTGCCCAATTCCGATCAGTATGCCATCCGCCTTGCAGGAGCAATGACTCCCGTTTATCTTGCTTGCCGTACAAACAGCGACCAGCTCAGCACTGCCGCCGATTTCGGCAGCAGCTTTGCGCGCTGGAACATAAGCTTCACCGATGGCTCCGTTGTAATACGCAATGCCCGCTTTGCTGCGCGCACTCTCCAGTTTGCGGAGAACGAGGGCTACTTCCGCTGCTTTGCAAAGGCGCAGACCGCGCCCAAGCTCTATCGCGGCGAGGACAGCAATGTGTGGTATCTCACCGAGCTTAGCCGCACTCCCGCAAGCTATACTCTTACCTTTGCCGTAAACGGCGGCAGCGCCGTTGAGCCCGTTACCGCTACCGAGGGTACGGTCATAGATCTTTCCGCTTACAAAACTCAGCTTTCGGGCTATGACTTCACCGGCTGGTATGCCGATGAAAAGCTCACGCAGCCGGTAAGCAGTGTGACCCTCACCGCCGACACAATGGTATGGGCGGGCTGGACAAAGCACATCGTGCCCGCGCCCGAGATGCCGTTTGTCGATGTTCCGAAGGGCGCATATTATCACGATGCGGTGCAGTGGGCATTTGAAGGCAAGGTAACTACGGGCAAGGATGAAACCCATTTCGCACCCGATGATAACTGCACCCGCGCGCAGTTCGTAACGCTTCTGTGGCGCTTGAAGGGCGAGCCGGAAGCAAAGAGCGCCGTGACAGCCTTTACGGATGTAAACAGCAGCGCTTATTACTACAAGGCGCTGTGCTGGGCTTCCGAGCAGGGCATAGCCAAGGGCATCACCGACACGCAGTTTGATCCCGAGGGCATCGTCAGCCGCGGTCAGGCGGTAACATTCATCTGGCGCGCGGAGGGCAAGCCCACCGGTGGCGGTGCGCTGTTTAACGATGTAGCATCCGATTCCTACTGCGCCGAAGCCGTGAGGTGGGCGGTAGAACGCAGCATAGCCAAGGGCGTGGGCTCGCAGAGCTTTGACCCGAACGGAAGCTGCACCAGAGCACATACAGTCACATTCCTTTACCGTCTTACGGTAGGATAATAAGTAATTTCTAAGGAGGTAAAAATAAGACAATGACAAAAACCAGAACAAAGCGTCTGTTGTCCCTGCTTCTGATGCTGACCATGCTTTTAAGCTGCATGGCTCCGGCATTTGCGGCAGATGCGGCGGTAAACTCCACCGCGCTGGATCCGGACGAATACGCCGACCTCGTAAAGGCGGCGGTAAGCTACAACGACGGTACCTATGAAGGCACCGGTGCGGGCTTCCAGAATGGCGAGATAAAGGTCAAAGTGACCATAACCGACGGCAAGATAGCCGCCGTCGAGCTCGTCAGCCAGGAAAAGCAGACCTATTGGGACAATCACGATGTCGCATCGATCTTTGACGAGATCGTAGCGGCGAACAGCCCCGAAGTCGACGGCGTTTCCGGCGCAACGAAAAGCAGTGACGGCGTTAAGGCAGCCGTTAGGGATGCTCTGAGCAATGCAGAGGCGAAGACCGATCCCGAGCCGCCTCAGGAGAGCGTTTTCGCCTCCGGCACCGGCACGAAGACCGACCCCTTTGTTATCAATAATGCCGATCAGCTCACCGCTTTCGCAAAGTCGGTAAATGACGGCGAAAGCTACAAGGGTCAGTATGTCCTGCTCAATGCAAACATCGACATCAGCGACAGGCAGTGGACGCCTATCGGCGCTTCCAATGGCTTTGGCGGCAGCTTTGACGGTCAGAACCATGTCATAAACGGGCTGACCATCGGCTCTGCTGAGGAGCCTGCGGAGTTTGAGGAAGCCGGTCTGTTCGGCAATCTCCTCTCGGGCGGCGCTATCCGCAATCTCGGCGTTTCCGACGCATCGATCATCAACAAGACCAGCGCCGATCCCGCGGTCGGTGTGCTCGTCGCTTATGCCGGAAGCAGCACCGTTATCGAAAGCTGCTGGACAAGCGGCAGCATTTCCAGCAACACGACTTCCAATTATTACTCCTATGTCGGCGGTATCGTCGGCACGACGGACATCAAGAGCCTTATCTGCAACAGCTACAGCACCGTCAATGTATACGCCAAGGGCAATGACTGCTCGATAGGCGGCATAGTCGGTTCCACCGGCAATCAGTCGGCGGTAGTAAACTGTGCAGCATTCGGCAATATCGAAAACTACGGCAGCGACTCCAACTCCTACGCAGCCGGCGGCATCGTCGGTTACTGCTCGGGCGTTGTATATGCCTGCTATTCCGACTGCACCGTGCACATGGACGCCAGCTCCTATGAGGACGGCGCGGATGTGCCCGTCGGCGGCATCGTCGGCTCCACCCCGTGGCTCACGGCGGCATACAGCTGCTGGTTTGGCAGCGAAAAGGCACAGACCTACTACGGCGGCGACGAGGTCGCTTCCCCCGTTGCGGTCGGTTATGACTTCGTAAATTACTGCGAGGCCGATCAGCTCAACTGCGAGGGTCTTACCTCCGAGCAGCTCTCAAACGGCGAGCTTCTCAATCTTCTCACCGCGGCTCTTACCGACGACGAGATAGCAAAGGCGCAGAAGGTCTTCAAGGACGAGCAGCTTCTGAGCGATATAACGCTCTACGCCTTCTACGGCATGACCGAAAACGGCTGGAACTCCTGGGAGACCGTCGGCGGCAAGCTCCTGCCCACCGGCGCAGGCGAGATCCCCGCAGAGCCCGACTACTTTGAGTCCGGCGACGGCTCGGCAGATTCTCCCTACATCATAAAGGGTGAGGAGAACCTCCGCAAATTCACGCAGGCTGTCAACGAAGGCAGACTTGTCACCGCAAACAAGTACTTCAAGCTCGCAGGAGACATTGCGCTTACGCAGCAGTGGACTCCCATCGAGAACTTCGCAGGCTCCTTCGACGGCGACGGATACACCGTTTCCGGTATGGTCATCGGCGCCGAGTCCGCTCCCTCCGAGCTCAATTCGGCGGGTCTCTTCGGCACACCGGCAAAGAATGCCGTTATCAAAAACCTCAATATCACCGGCGCTGCGATCTATGTATCCCGCAGCGGCAGCAAGCTTGCCGATACTGTTTACGCTGGCGTTCTCGTCGGCGGCAGCGACAAGGCAGGCAGCAATGTCGCCATTGATAACTGCACCGTTTCCGGCAGCATAGTTTCCGCAAAGTCTGGCATGCGCGCATACGCGGGCGGTCTTGCAGGCTATCTCGGCACCACGAGCTATATAACAAACTCCATTGCCGATATTGATGTGAGCGCCGCAGCGTCCACGAATATCGCATACGCAGGCGGTCTCGCAGCGAGCATGGGCTCTCAGAGCGCCGTTGTCAACTGCGCAGCTCTCGGCGATGTCACCGCTCAGGGCGCTGCTCTGCAGTATGTCCAGACTAAGGCCGGCGGCCTTATCGCATCCGTACCCAGAATCATTGAAAACTGCTACGCGGCAGGCAATGTAGCTATAACCTATACCGGCAGCTACACCGGCTATGCAGGTCTCATCGCAGGTGAGCAGTCCGGCAGCGTGATCATCGACTCTCACTATTACTCCGCCGCGACCCTCACGGTAAACGGCGAAAAGACCGATGCCGTGGCAGTTGGCCGCACTCCCGACAGTTGGTATTCCGGCGTTGAGTACAACAAGATAACCGCACAGGACAATGTCGGCGACAAGAGCTTTGCAAAGGCCATGAATAACGGCGCGTCCGAGGAGAGCATCGCCGCAGCCGACGAGTACCTCATCTCCTCCGGCAAGTTCTCCGGCTACACCGCCGACGGACTGGCTGCAATGCGTCCCGACACTTGGAACTACTGGGTCGTATCCGACGGCAAGGTAGTGTTCGGCGAGCCCGAGGCTCCCGTATTCGCCTCCGGCACCGGTACGGCTGAGGATCCGTTCATCATAAAGACCGAGGCACAGCTCCGCGCATTCGCGGCAACCGCCAATGCAGCCGAGCCCGTGGATTATCAGAGTCAGTATGTCGCGCTTGATGCCGACATAAGCCTCACCGGAGACTGGACTCCGATACACAAGTTTGCAGGTACCTTTGACGGCAGAAACCACAGCGTTTCCAATGTCACCATCGGCAGCAAGGATTCTCCCGCCGCCATCCAGTCGGCAGGCTTCTTTGATGTATTCGCAAACGGTGCCTGCGTAAAGAATCTCGACCTTAAAAATGTAAACATCTATAACAGCTATAACGACGGCTCCTGGCGCTGCGATAACTACGCCGGTGCGCTCGTCGGCGGCGCCTCCGGCACCGGCACCGACGCTAAGATCGACAACTGCTCTGTTACCGGCGGCGTTGTAAGTGCGTGCGCCGTAAGCGGTCAGAGCATGGCAGGCGGTCTTGTCGGCTATGCATACCGCAATAACAGCATAACAAACTGCGTCGCGGATATTTCCGTTTACGCAAAGAGCACCTCGTCTCTCGCCCATGGCGGCGGAATGGTAGGTGTCGGCGCATATGTCCTGTATGAAAACTGCGCTGCTCTCGGCGATGTTTATGTAGAGGGCGACAACATGGTAGCAAACCTTAGCTGCAAGGCCGGCGGATTTGCAGGCAGCACCGCGGGTCTGCTGCACAACTGCTATGCATCGGGCAATGTCACCCTTGCAAACGCTGTGAAGGCAAACACTCCCGTTGCCGGAAGCTTCATCGGCGAGCTCACAAGCGGCTTTGCTTACAGCTGCTACTACGACAGCAAGGCTTCCGTAACGGCAAGCGGCGAGGCTGTAACGAACGCATTCGGAACCGTTAACGCAAACAACGCGGTGGCCGAGAAGGTCACCTCTGCGGATACCACGGCATCCGGCTTTGCCGCAACCATGAACGAGGGCCTCAAGAAGGCCTCCATTGCAGAGGCTGACGCATGGTTTATCGAAACGGCGAACACCGCTCAGGCAACCATCAACGCAATGCGTCCGAGCGTCTGGTACGCATGGACATATGCAAACGGCGGCACCATTCTCGGCAACAGCGAGTATGTCGAACCCAAGGAGCCCGACTACAGCTTCTTCGAGTCCGGCAAGGGCACTGCCGAGGATCCCTGGGTCATCATGAATCTTGACCAGCTCAAGAAATTTGCAGCATCCTTCGACGAGACCGGCTACAGCGGCAAGTACATCACCCTCGACGCTGACATTGATGTCTCCGGCGAGACATGGACTCCCATCGGTCAGACCTCTCAGGCAGGCAAGGTCCGCGTGTTCGGCGGCGTGTTCGACGGCGCAGGTCACAAGATCACCGGCATGACCATCGGTACCGAGCAGGCACCCATTACCGACACCGCACTTTACTACTCCTACGGCTTCTTCTCGATGGTGTCCACGAGCGCCGTCGTTAAGAACCTCGGCATTGAAAACGCCAAGATATATGTCATCGGCGAGCAGACCGTTTACGCAGGTATGATCGCGGGCTTCGCGCGCGCCTCTACCATCGACGGCTGCTGGGCTACCGGCACTCTCTCCGTGCGCACCAGCGAGGGCGACTTTGCAAACAACTGCTTCGGCGGCGGTATCGCGGGCTACAGCGAAGGCTGCGAGATACTCAACAGCTGGACGGATGTCACCATAAACGCATGGTGCAAGACCGCTAACGCGGAAGCCGGCGGCATAGTCGGTATGTCCGCATTCGGTCTTATCGCAAACTGCTACTCGCTCGGCGATATTACCGGCGAGACCGACCGCACGGTCGATGACGGCGGCGTTGCATACCTCGGCGGCATCGCAGGCTGCCAGGCAGGCACCATTTATAACTGCTACAGCACCTCCAACCTCACCGCGACCTCCTGGAGCCAGCATGTCGGCGCTATTGCGGGTATGGCAACGGCTATCAGCGAGACATACTACAGCTACTACAGTGACGCCGTTAAGGTCAGCATCGGCGGCGAGAACATCGACCCCGTTGTTGCCGTCGGCAAGGAAGTTCCCGCTGGCTACAGCGAGGACACCGGAAAGTGGATGAGCGGCTCCTACATCGTGGGCGCCGAAAGCATTCCCGCATCGGAGATCGGCACTCAGGCACTTGCCGATAAGCTAAACGAAAACTTCAAGCGCTGCCCGTTCAAGCAGTCGGATATAACCACCGAGCTGCTCACATGGGTAGTCTCCGACGGCACCGTCACCTTCGGTACCGACAAGGCAGAGCTCACCTATGTTGAGCACACCCGTCCTCAGGAGCCGAAGAACTACGAGTACATCGACGGTACCTACTACGGCCGTGACGACGATGAGAAGGTCATCGTAAAGATCACCGTCGAGGATAAGAAGGTCGTTTCCGCACAGATCGTAAGTCCCGAGGACTTTGACGCAAATGCCGATAAGGTATTTGAAGAGCTCATAAAGGATCAGACCGTTGAAGCCAACGCCTCCGACGAGAATGAGAAGGCGCTGCGCGCAGCCGTTACCGAGGCACTCAACAAGGCGCTCATAGGCGACACCAGCGGCTACGGTCCCGCCGATCCGAGCGAGATATTCGCCTCCGGTACCGGCACTGCCGAGGATCCGTTCATCATAAAGACCGAGGCTCAGCTTCGTGCATTTGCGGCAGCGGTAAATACTGATGAGCACTTCTACGGCGAGTACATCGCTCTTGATGCAGACATAGCTCTGCACGGCGCATGGATGCCCGTAGGCAGCGCCGGAGCACACTTCTTCTCCGGTACCTTCGACGGACGCGGACACACCATAAGCAACATGCGTATCGGCAGCGAGAACGCTCCTCTCGATTACGCGGCAGCAGGTCTGTTCACCGACCTCGAAAGCGCGGTAGTAAAGAACCTCCGCATTGAAAACGCAAGCATTTACAACAAGCGCAGCGATAACTACAGTGTTTACGCCGGCCTTATCTCCGGCATGACCGGAAAGCTCCAGAACGGCTGCGGCACAACGATAAATAACTGCGCCGTTTCCGGCACCATAGTCAACGCCTCCGACGGCTGGAGCTACACCGGCGGCATCACCGGCTACCTCACCGACAGTATTCTCATAAACAGCAGCGCGGATATTTCGCTCACCGCGGTATCCGGCTACTACACCGCACTGTGCGGCGGTCTTACCGGTATCTGCTCGTTCGCGGTCGTTGCGAACAACTACGCACTCGGCTCCGCTTATGCGGAGGCAGGCGTTAACGCCTCGTCCGTCGGCGGCATCGCCGGCATGAGCGCGGCATGCAACGCCAACAACTACGCCGATGTAAGCGTATCCAGCAAGAACCACACGGGCGACCTCGGCGGCATCGCAGGACGCAACACCGCCATGGGCACCGTGCTCTACACCTACTACAACAAGGATAAGGTCGAAAAGGGCATCGGCACCAATGTCACCATGGCAGGCAACACCGGCTACTACAGCGAGGTCGTCGGTATGACGGCAGCCGAGCTCCGCAGCCAGGCGCTTGCAGATACCCTCAACGATAACCAGTGCGAGGAGAAGGACCTCCAGTCTACGCTCGTTTCGTGGATAAGCGGCTACAATATCACCTCGCGCGAGGCAAAGCTCACCATTGACAAGTGGATCCTTGACGACGGTCTCGTCCGTCAGGGCAATGCTCCCGCGGCATACGATCCCGACTTTGCAATAAGCGTCGGCGAATGCGAAAACGGCAGCGTCAGCGTTAGTGCGGATGCCGCAAAGGCAGGTATCGAGATCACCGTTACGGTGAAAGCGGCAGCCGGCTACAAGCTCAAGTCCATATCGGCTGCGGCAGGCGATGCCAAGGTCGAGCTCTCAAAGGGCGAAAACGGCAGCTACAGCTTCGTGATGCCGGAAGGCGATGTCGTGATAAGCGCAGTGTTCGAGAAGCTCCCGCCCATGTTCACCGATGTGACCGAGGGTATGTACTGCTATGACGCAGTGCAGTGGGCAGCATCCAACGGCGTTGCAAAGGGCATGACCGAAACCACATTCAAGCCCGACACCGTGTGCACCCGTGCACAGGCAGTCACCTTCCTCTGGCGTGCGGCAGGCAGCCCGATGCCGAAGACGGCTGCAAATCCCTTCAGCGATGTTTCCGAGAGCGAATACTACTACAACGCAGTGCTCTGGGCAGTTGAAAACGAGATAACCACCGGTATGACGGCTACCACCTTCTCCCCGAACGCGACCGCAGAGCGCGCACAGGTACTCACATTCCTGTACCGCTACGCAGGCTCGCCCGAGGTATCCGGCGAAAACGACTTTGTCGATGTTCCCACCGGTGCGTACTACTACAATGCAGTACAGTGGGCAGTCGAAAACGGCGTTACCAAGGGCATGACGGCAACGAACTTCGGTCCCTACCTGACCGCCACCCGCGGACAGATAGTATGCTTCATCTACCGCTGGTTTGCCAAGTAAACCTCAGCAAAATAAAAAATATGCACTCCGAAAGGAGTGCATATTTTTTATACAAGTGATCTTATTCGTAATCAACCGGAGTGGAGAAGGGCATTTCAAGGCATTCGGGATGCTCGAGAATGTACTTGAGCAGCTTTACGCTCTTGGAGTAATAATACCCGTCGGCAATTCGCTCGTCGATGGTGAGACCGAGGTCAACGCTGTTGCGGTATTCCTCAACGCCCTCTGCATTGCGGAAAATGCGCTCCTTCATCTCGCCGACTACGACGAAGATGGAGGTCGTGCCCCAGTTGGTCAGGTGATGGTAGCCGCTTCTGAGCTTTATCGATCCGAGGTTGGAGAGAATGACCGAGGCGTAGTACGGGTCGGCCTCGATAAGAGACTGGGGGACTATGCCATGGCGGTCGAGCTGGCGCAGCAGCCAGATAAGGAACTTAACGAGAAATCTCGGGATGGTCGTGAAGAAGTCGAGTGTGTGCGCGGTGCCGTTTGCCGAGCCGCTGCCCTTTTCGCGCTTTATCTGCCTGTGCAGATCGTCGTGCAGAGTGTCGAGCGTGGAGTCCTCGGAGGCATAAATAAATGCCATGCCCTCCTCGGAGGTGTCGTTAAACTGCTTTTTCACGACAAAGGAGGCGCTGTAGCTGTTGCGCTGATAGAGGTTCTTGTTTGCGATAAAGCGGTTGAGCTTCGGGCGCAGGATGATGGTCTTGAGTATTCCCGCGACTATGAGATGAAACAGGGTGTATTTAAACTCGGGGTTTTCGGAATTGCGCTTTTTGATGTATGCGTCGATGTTCGTAAGGTCGATGCGCTCGGAGATGAACGCCTCGTTATCGCAGCGGCTGGGGTATATCATCGGCATGATAAGATGCATGCCGTCTATGTCCCGCAGAAGCTTTCCGTCGCGGCGGTCGCCGAAGCGCCTTTTTTCAGTACTCATATTCGTTCCCTCGTTAATATTTAAAATTTTTTAATAAATTCGTCGATAATATAGCAATTTTATCATATAGTTTTAATAAGTCAAGAAATATTGCCTCCGTTATTGCTTGACAAGCGCACTCGGGTGTACTAAATTTAACTTTGCCACAAAAGTAGGGTGAGTGAACAATTGAGCTTTTTTGACATTTTTCTTATCGCGGTCGCACTGAGCATGGATGCCTTTGCCGTTTCCATATGCAAGGGACTGTCGGTGAAAAAGGTAAACGCAAAGCACATACTTACGGTCGGAGTCTATTTCGGCGGCTTTCAGGCGCTCATGCCGGCGCTGGGCTTCCTGCTCGGCTTCAAATTCGAGAGCTTCATAACGAGTGTGGATCACTGGATAGCGTTCGTGCTGCTGGCTCTTATAGGCGGAAGTATGATTAAAGAGGCGCTCGGCAAGGATGAGGAGCAGGTGGACGACAGCTTTTCGGTTAAAACTATGCTGCCGCTTGCCGTTGCAACGAGCATCGACGCGCTCGCCGTCGGCATAAGCTTCGCGTTTTTGGGCGTTGACATAGTAACGGCGGCACTGTTTATAGGGATCACGACCTTTGTCCTGTCCGGAGTGGGCATCGTCGTGGGAAATGTTTTCGGTGCAAAATACAAGTCCAAGGCAGATCTTGCCGGAGGCATCGTACTCATACTTATCGGACTGAAGATACTGCTTGAGCATCTGGGAGTTATAAGCTTTTAATGAAGGGTAAATTCGTAAGATACCTGCCGATCGTCATAATGCTGCTTTGTGCGGCGACCGTCGGCATACTCATCGCCTGCGGCGTTTTGAAGGTAGATGAGCTTATCGCCGCCGTTGACGATAACAGACCGCTGGCGGCGCTGGTTATACTCGCGCTTTTTGCGTTCAAGGGCTGCTCATTCATCCCCTACGGCGTTATATCCATCGGCTGCGCGTTGATATTCGAGATGCCGCTTGCGATAGCCATAAACACCGTGGGCACGGTGCTGTGCATATCGGTGTCATACCTCATCGGGCGGTTTTCAAAGGAGCTGACCTTCGACGGCGTGATGGAAAAGTACCCGAAATTCAAGAGGTATTTCCACAACGCCTCGCAGTACAGCTTCACATTCTGCTTTGCGGTGCACACCCTGCATCTGTCCACCGAGGTGCAGGGAGTCGTGTTCGGGCTCCTGCGCACGCCGTACCTTGCGTATATCGCGGGCTCAACGCTCGCACTGCTGCCGAGCATGCTGTGGTACACGGTGCTCGGAGGCGAGTTCGACCTCAAAAACCCGCTGCTGTGGGTGTTCCTTGGGGTCGATCTCCTCACGATGGTTATAGGCTTTATCTACGCTAAGAAAAATATAATAGACAAATAAGCTCTGAACGGCATATCATTGCCGCACCTTAGATCAGGGCATTAAAAATCCCACCGCACTGGCGGTGGGATTTTCATATATTCATGCCTCGGGCAGGCAGTGCATTCGAGTTACATCAAGCATACGGAAGCCCTCCGCGTGGAGACTGCCGCAGCGCAGCCCGAAGTCGAGCGAGCGGATGCGCAGGTACATGGCTATCGCTCTGCCCTCGGCGCTGCCGTCGGGAAACTGGCTCTTGTGGAAGGAAAATATAGCGTCGAGCTGCCTGCTTAAAAGCTCCTTTGAGGTGCGCACACAGCGGTTCGGCGATGCGGTCATGAAATACGCAATGGCCTTCACCGGAGCGGGCTCGGCACCGCGGCGCGACATTATGCCGGAGTACGGCGCGAAATATGCAATCTCGGACGCCGCACTGCCGACATTCAGATGATCGGGGTGGCACTCTGCCTTAACGCGGTGATCGGGGCAAAGTATGACATCGGGCTTAAACTTGCCCACGACCTTGGCGATGGCGCTTTTGAGCTCGTCGAGCTCGTAAAATCCGCCGTCGCAAAACGGCAGGAAACGCACATACTCAACGCCCAGCGCCTTTGCGGAGGCTCGCGCCTCGGCCTGACGGATGGGCACGAGCTCATCCGGAGAAATGACCGACGAGCCGTATCTTCCGTCGATGCAGCATAAAAACGCGACCGTTTTTCCCATGCCGGCGAGCTTTGCCGCCGTTGCGCCGGCGCCTATCTCAATATCGTCCGGATGCGGACCTATGAACAGATACCGCTCAAAGCTCTCGAGCCGCGGCAGGGGCGAGGCAAGGCGCACGGCAAGACCTGTTATGCTCATGCTTTTTCCACCTTGCGCTGCTCGATCTCATTGCAGATGCGCTCGTATTCATCCTCGTCGAGCTTGTAGTGCTTCTTGTACAGGAAGTAGGAGGTAAGCATGAGAGCGCAGGGGATTATTACCATGCACAGCAGCAGAGCCGTTGTTTTGCCGGGCTCGATGCCGTTTATGACATTGTCGATGGCGAGGATCTTTTCCTGCTCGGTGATGAGACTTCTCGCGCACTCGTTTTCAAGGTCGGAGATGCTGTTTGTGTATTTCGTCACGCCGAAGACTATGTAGCTGAGGTTCGTGATGAGCACGATGAGCGCCGAGGACATTTTGGTCAGGAACGGGCGCAGGGAGGTGATTATCGCCTCGTCGCGATCGCCGGTGCGGTGCTCGTTGTACTCAACGGTGTTTATAATAGAGATCATCATAACAAGGTAGAAGCCGTACTGACCGAAGTTTGAGAGCATATAGCCGATAACGACTATCCAGAACTTGAGCATGGTCGACGGCAGAGCGAGTCCCGCGATGAGCATGAGCGCATAGCCGGTCATGGAAATAACGGTGAGTATGCCCATGAGCTTTTTGCGCTTTATGTGGCGCGAGATGGAGGGATAGAAGATCATGAGAAACGCCGTTACCGACATTCCGACGATGTTGAACAGCGAGAACAGTCCGCCCTCGTAGCCAAAGTCAAAGTATATGTAGGTCGAGCCGATACCGCCGACGATAAGACCGTTGCCGACCTGCTGAATAAGGAAAATGAGGCTTATCCAGAGAAGCTGGTCGTTGCCGGTGATGGTGGTCCAGATCTTTTTAAAGCTGATAGGGGGCGCGTCGGAGTAATCGCGTCTTTCGCGCACGCCGAATATGGTAAAGCACAGAAACAGGGGAGCGATGATGCATATTATGAGGGCAATGCGGCCGTAGGCTATCGTCGTGCTGCCGCCTATAGCCATGTCGCCGACGGTGAGCATCGGGATGAGAACGCTCGCAAGAGTGCCGCCGATGCCGGCAAACAGAGTTGCGCGCGAGGCAAACTGGTTTCTGGCATTTGCATCGGTGGAGAGCGCCGGCACCATGCCCCAATAGGAAATGTCATGCATCGTGTAGGTTATCGAGTACATGAAATAAATGATGCCGAAGAACCACACGAAGCTCCAGCCCTGAAGATCGGTGTTGAATGCGAGGTAAACTACGACCGAGGTCGAGAGAATGCCGATAACGAGCCAGGGCTTGAATTTGCCCCAGCGCGTGCGCGTGCGCTCGATGATGTTGCCCATGATGGGGTCGTTCAGAGCGTCGAATATTCTCGCCGCCACGACTATCGCGGTTATTGCGCCGAACTGCGCGTTCGTTAGATTGCGGGTGAAGAGAACGAAGGTTATGATGCAGCTTGTAAAGAGATAGTACATCATGTCTCTGCCGACGGTGCCGAGCGGGAACATGATAAGATTTTTCTTTCTCTGTTTCAGATCTTCCATATTTAACTCCAATCCAGTAAATATACTTTATCTATTCTATCAGCAGAGCCAGCTATTGGCAAGGAAAATGCGCCCTCGCGCCTGATGAAGTTTGATGCTTCAAATTGGTGCATCTGCACAAAAACCGTGGCCAAAAACAACAAAACTCCGTATTGCGAAAAGCGTCGAATTCGGATAAAATGAGTTACATTCACGGAATATGAGGTGGTCAAATTGCAGCAGCTTATAGACAGAATCAAACGCGACGGCATTGTAAAGCCCGGCGGAGTGCTGAAGGTGGACAGCTTTCTTAACCATCAGATAGACCCGCGCCTGAGCTATGACATGGCAAAGGAGATATACAGGCTCTTTGAGGGCGAGAATATAAACAAGATCCTCACCATCGAGGCATCCGGCATCGGCATGGCGGTCCTGACGGGGCTCGTTTTCGATTGTCCGGTGGTTTTTGCGAAAAAGAGCAAGACCATAAACCTGTCTGACGATGTGTATTCAACGACCGTTTATTCCTTCACCCATCAGGTGTCAAAGCAGGTGCTCGTGTCAAAGCAGTATCTCAACGCCAGTGACAGGGTTCTGATAGTTGACGATTTTCTCGCAAACGGCGCGGCTCTCGAGGGGCTGTGCGATATAGTCGAGCAGGCCGGAGCCGAGATAGCCGGAGCCGCCATAGCCATTGAAAAGGCGTTCCAGCCCGGCGGAAAAAAGCTGCGCAGCCGCGGACTGAGGATAGAGTCGCTTGCCCGCATAAAGTCCATGAGCGACGACAGCATCGTCTTCTGTGAGGAGTAATGTTGCACAAAAACGCTGCCGAAAAGATGTGAAACTTGGCTAAATAGGGGGCTTGACTTTTCGCGGCGCGCTTGCTATGCTAAAACCATCCCAGCGAAAAACAGAATATTTTCGATATATAGCAAATGATATGGATTTGAAGTCTCTACCCGGACGCCGTAAATGACCGGACTATCGA
>SFLE01000004.1 GCA_004553495.1 Clostridiales bacterium
GATATTGGGGCGGGTAATGACATTTTTAATATACACAACTTGTTTTATATTCTCATTAGGATAGATTTTGTTTGGGTCAGGTCCTATCATAATTTCAAAGCCACCTCCACAAATTCGGGTTTATTTAGTACTTATCATATCATTCCGGAAAGCACTAAACAAGAAATAAGGCAAAAAAAGTCCACCGTAATTCTATCAAAATTACGGTGGACTTATGGTGCCGGTGGCGGGGGTCGAACCCGCACGGGGTATTAGCCCAACGGATTTTGAGTCCGCCTCGTCTACCAATTCCAACACACCGGCTTATCGTGCAGCAAGAGCATTATAACTTAAAATTTCGCATTATTCAAGTATGAGCTTCCAATATCCATGTAATTTTTTGTTCCCGCTTTACAATTTTTTCGCTGTAAGTACTACCAAAATTGAAGATTGTATGTTACAATATTTCAATGTAAATTTGTAAACTTATAAGAAAGAGGCAAAACCATGAAAAAGATACTCGTACTTGAGGACGAACCGAATATCCGCAGTTTTGTGGTCATTAACCTCCGCCGCAACGGATATGAGCCAATCGAGGCCGAAAACGGCATGACAGCGCTCAGCCTGCTCGAGAAAAATCCGGACATAAGTCTGGCGCTTCTCGATGTCATGCTGCCCGATATTGACGGCTTTGAGGTCTGCCGCCGAATTCGCGCGTCAGGCTCCAAGATCGGCATAATCATGCTCACCGCGAAAAGTCAGGAGATCGACAAAGTTACCGGACTTATGACCGGCGCAGACGATTATGTCACAAAGCCCTTCTCCCCCGCGGAGCTCACCGCGAGAGTTGACGCTCTCGTAAGACGGCTCGGCAACGATGCGGGCGACAAGCCCAGCTATGAAATATCCAGCGGTCCTTTCCTGCTCAACACCCGCAACCGCACTCTGGAAAAAGACTGCAAGCGCCTGAAGCTCACCCAGATAGAATATCTGCTGATGAAGCTTTTTATGGAGAACCCGGGAAAGGCCATGTCTCGAGAAGACATTCTCAAGGCGGTGTGGGGCGAGGACTTCTCGGGCGAATTAAAAACCGTTGATGTAAACATTCGCCGCCTGCGCATTAAGATCGAGGCTGACCCGACCGAGCCTGAATATCTCACCACCGTGTGGGGCTTCGGTTATAAGTGGGGCTACTGATAATCTATCCCCTGGAAGTGTTAAATGTTCTTTAAAAACCTTAAATGGCAGCTGCTTGCATCGAGCATCGCGGCGGTCATACTTATCGTGTGCCTTATCGTGTGCTTAGCGCACGAGCTTATCGCTCCGGCGATCATCATAGCGGTCATAATAGGCGCGTACATAATATCCGTAAATGTCTGGTTCCATCACTTTGTGTCGCAGCCAATAAAGGCGCTTTCGGAAAATGCAAAAAACATTGCCGACGGAAGCTACGGCGCACAGGTGCCGTCGGTCGGCGATAACGAGATCGGAAGGCTCACCGACGATATAAACCAGATGTCGGCAAAGATCGCCCGCTCGGACAAGGCGACCTCGGAGTTCATATCGCAGATCTCGCACGAGCTGCGCACTCCGCTTACCGCCATCCTCGGCTGGAGCGAAACGCTGCAATACGACCCTGCGGTCAAGGGCGATTCCCTGCGCGGCGTTAAGATAATTTCAAAGGAAGCGGAGAGGCTCACCGGAATGGTCGCCGACCTTCTGGAGTTTACCCGCATACAGGACGGCAGGTTTAACCTGCGCATTGAGCTCGTTGACATCGCCGCCGAGCTGGAGGACTCGCTGTACACCTACGGAAACCTCATGAGCGAGGCGGGCATCGAGGTAAGCTACACGCCGCCCGAGTACGACATTCCGCTCATCTCCGGCGACCCCGAGCGCTTAAAGCAGGTGTTTTTGAACCTGCTGGACAACGCCGCAAAGCACGGCGGCGACGGCGGCAAGGCAGAGGTCTCGCTGTCGATTGAAAACGACAGCGTCGTTATCTGCATCCGCGACTACGGGCACGGTATCCCCGAAAACGAGCTTCCGTTCGTTAAAAACAGATTTTACAAGGGCAGCTCCAAAAACCGCGGCAGCGGCATAGGTCTCGCCGTTTGCGACGAGATAGTAACGCGCCACGGCGGAAGGCTCGACATTTCAAATGCCGAGGGCGGCGGCTGCCTTGCAAAAATAACCTTGCCGATTTCGGAAAACTGAGGTAGATAAATGTCAGATAAAGATAACAGCTCCACAGCGTTCAAGACCTCAATCGGAGGTCAGGCGCTCATAGAGGGCATAATGATGCTCGGACCGGGAAAGCGCGCCATAGTGTGCCGCGGTTCGGGCGAGATAGTCGAAAAGGTTGAGCCGGTCATCCCTCTCAAGGAAAAATCTCCGGTGCTCGCGCTTCCGCTTATCCGCGGAGTTGCGGCGTTCATATCCTCGATGATAAACGGAGTTAAGGCGCTTTCGTTCTCCGCCGAGCAGCTTCCCGAGGATATGCAGGAGGAGCCGGACAAGATAGACCAGTGGATAGAAAACCACTTCTCCGACGAAACCGCGCAGAAGCTCATTATCGGCATAGCAGTCGTGCTGGGCATTGCGCTTTCGCTTTTCCTGTTCCTTTTTCTGCCCACCTTTATAGTGGGTCTGTTCCCCGCCGTGAAAGCCGATTTCTACTGGCGCACCCTGCTTGAGGGCATTCTCAAGCTCATAATATTCTTCTTTTACCTGATATTGTGTTCAAAGATGAAGGATATGAAGCGCCTGTTTTCATACCACGGCGCAGAGCACAAAACGATATTCTGCTATGAAAAAGGTCTGCCGCTGACGGTGGAGAATGTCCGCCCGCAGCCGAGGCTTCACCCCAGATGCGGAACGAGCTTCATTTTCGTCGTTATTATAATAAGTATACTCGCAGGCTCGTTTATCCATGTTTCGGACACTCTGCTGAGGATGGCGCTCAAGTTTCTCATTCTCCCGCTCATAGTCGGCGTGAGCTACGAATTGAACCGCTGGGTCGGACGGCACGACAACATCTGCTCGAAGATCCTTTCGTGGCCGGGCAAGCAGTTCCAGCGCATAACCACGAACGAGCCAGACGACGACATGATAGAGTGCGCAATACGCGCGCTTGAGCTCGTCATTCCCGAAGAAATAGGCAGCGATGCCTGGTAAGGACCATGGAAAATGCCAAAGACATATAACGATATTTACTTTTCGGTGAGGAATATGCTAAGGGAAAAGGGCGTTGAAGCATATAGCCTTGAGGCGCGCATCCTCCTTGCCGCGGCAGCCGGAAAAACCACCGAGCAGCTTATGCGCGATATGTATCTCTACACCTCTACCGAGATAGAGCAGCGCGCGACCGATATGATACAGCGCCGCCTAAACGGCGAGCCGCTTGCGTATATCTCCGGCTCGTGGGAGTTTTACGGCTTGCCCATGACGGTAACGCCGGATGTTCTCATCCCGCGCATGGACACCGAGATACTCGTCGATGCCGCCATAGAAGCCATAAAGGGCTTCGGCATGAAGGGCAGGATACTCGATCTGTGCTGCGGAAGCGGCTGCATCGCCTGCGCGCTGGCGCACGAGCTGCCGGCTGCAAGAGTGGTCGCAGCAGATATAAGCCCCTCGGCGCTCGAGGTGTGCCGGAAAAACATCAAGGACAACAAGCTCACATCGCGGATAATCCCCATGAACGCCGACGCTACCACATGGCCGCCCATGAGCATAGGAAGCTTTGATGTCATCGTATCGAACCCGCCGTATATCCCCTCGTTCGAGCTCATAGAGCTTGACTGCTCGGTGCGTGACTACGAGCCGATGACCGCGCTCGACGGCGGCGAGGACGGGCTCGATTTCTACAGGGCGATAATAAAATACTGGACGATAACGATGCGCCCGAACGGACTTATGATGTTCGAGGTCGGCGAGGGTCAGGCGGAGGATGTCGGACGGATGCTGCTGCGCGCGGGATTTGTTTCGGTAGAGACCCGCAAGGACACGCTGGGCTTTGACCGCGTCGTCGTCGGTAAATGGAAAAATGAATTTTGACTATACATGAGGTGAACTAAATGGCAGAAAAGAAAAAGGCTCCCATCTCGACTCATTCGCAGGCAAGCGACAAGAAAAAGGCGCTTGAGACCTGCATTGCGCAGATAGAAAAAAACTACGGTAAAGGCGCCATCATGCGCCTGGGCGACGATATTCCCGTGAATGTCGAGGCGCTTTCCACGGGCTCGCTCTCGCTTGACCTTGCGCTCGGCATAGGCGGCGTTCCCAAGGGCAGGATCATCGAGATCTACGGTCCCGAGGCATCGGGTAAAACAACGCTTGCTCTGCATGTCGTCGCCGCGGCTCAGAAGGCCGGAGGCGAGGCGGCATACATAGATGTCGAGCACGCTCTCGAGCCGGCATATGCCCGCGCGCTCGGCGTTGATATAGACAGTCTGCTCATCTCTCAGCCGGACACCGGCGAGCAGGCGCTCGACATAACCGAGAGCCTCGTTCGCTCTAGCGCTGTCGATGTCGTCGTTGTTGACTCCGTTGCGGCTCTTATCCCCCGCATAGAGCTCGAGGGCGAAATGGGCGACTCCGTCGTCGGCGCTCTGGCAAGACTCATGTCGCAGGCAATGCGCCGTCTTGCCGGCTGCATCTCAAAAAACGGCTGCACCGTTATCTTCATAAACCAGCTTCGTCAGAAGATCGGCGTTATGTACGGCAACCCCGAGACCACCCCCGGCGGTCTTGCGCTGAAATACTACGCCTCCGTGCGCATAGATGTCCGCCGCATCGAGACCCTCAAGGTCGGCGGCGAAATGATCGGCAACCGCACGAGAGCCAAGGTCATAAAGAACAAGTGCGCTCCCCCGTTCAAAGAGGCGGAGTTCGACATCATGTACGGCGAGGGCATATCCAAGGTCGGCGAGATAGTTGACCTCGGCGTTAAGCTCGAGATAATCGACAAAGCCGGCGCATGGTTCACCGTGGGCGAGCAGCGCATTCAGGGCAGAGATGCGGTGAAGGAATACCTGCTCTCAAATCCCGAGATATGCGCGAACATCGAGCAGCAGATACGCGATAACGCCTACAAGCTCATGGCTCCGCAGGCGCGCAAGGCGGCTCAGGCTGCCGGACGCGCAGTGGATATAAGCGCGGATGATTTTGAAGGCTGAGCGCAGTGCGGCTTTGTGAAATAAAGCAGACCTCTCCGGAGCGGTTCACGCTCGTTTTCGACGATGCGTCGGAGCTTAAAACCACTCTGGGGATAATAACCGAGCGCTTCCTGCACTCCGGAATGGAGCTGAGCGGGGAGGCATATAATGAGCTGGTGTGCGCATCGACCCTATCGCTTGCAAAGGCACGCGCGCTGAGGATAATAAACGCGCGCCCCATGTCCCGCGAGGAGATGCGCAAGCGGCTCGTCGAAAAGGGTGAAACTCCCGAAAACGCCGAGGAGTGCGCCGACTGGCTGTGCGAAATGGGGCTCATTAACGACGAGCAGTATGCCGGCAGCGTCGTGCGGCACTATGCCGCCAAGGGCTATGGGCAAACGCGCATAAAGCAGGAGCTCCGTCGTCACGGCGTGCCGCGCGAAATGTGGGACGCTGCGCTCGAGCAAATGCCCGAGCAGGACGAATATCTCGCGCGATTTCTGCGCACAAGGCTTTCCGATCCCACCGATCGGGCGCAGGTAAAAAAGGTCTCCGACGCTCTTTTCAGGCGCGGCTACTCGTGGGAGCAGATAAGAAGCGCCCTAAACGAATTTGATACTCAAGGTGAACTCTGATGGACAAAACTATTGCCCTAATATCTCTGGGCTGCGCAAAAAACCTCGTAAACAGCGAGCAGATGCTGTATCTGCTCAGCGAGGCAGGCTATGCGCTCGCCCCTTCTCCGGACGGTGCGGATGCCGTCATCATAAACACCTGCGGCTTTATTGACGCTGCAAAAAGCGAAGCGATAGACACCATTCTCGAAATGGCGCAGCTCAAATCCGAGGGCAGGCTCGGAAAGATAATCGTCACCGGCTGCCTCACGGAGCGCTATCGCACGGCCGTTACCGAGGAACTGCCCGAGGTGGATGCCATACTCGGCGTAGGCAGCTTCGGCGATATAGTTTCGGCGGTGGACGCGGTATTCGCGGAAAAGCCGGTGAGCCTTTTTGCCGACAACAGCGCGCCGGTCGATGAGATCCCCCGCGTTGTGAGCACCGGTCCCTCGTGGGCGTATCTGAGGATAGCCGAGGGCTGCGATAACTTCTGCGCGTTCTGCGCGATACCGTTTATCCGCGGCAGATACCGCTCGAGGAAGATGGAAAATGTCCTCGAGGAGGCGCGGGATCTTGCAAGCCACGGCGTTAAGGAGATCATCGTTATCGCTCAGGACATCACCCGCTACGGCACCGATATTTACGGAAAGCGCTCGCTTGCGGAGCTGTGCCGCAAAATAGCGGAGATCGACGGCGTTGAGTGGATAAGGCTGCACTACACCTACCCCGACCAGTTTGACGATGAGCTCATCGACGAGATAGCGTCTAACCCCAAAATAGTAAAGTATCTGGATATTCCTATCCAGCACATAAACAACAAAATTCTCAAGGCAATGAACCGCCACGGTACCGGAGACGACATCCGCAAGCTTTTCGAAACGCTGCGGCAGCGCATACCCGATCTGGTGCTGCGAACGAGCCTCATAGCCGGTCTGCCCGGCGAGGGCGAGGCAGAGTTCGAGGAGCTGTGCGAGTTCCTGCGCGAGGCTAAGATCGAGCGCGCCGGCGTTTTTGCCTTCTCTCCCGAGGAGGGCACTCCGGCGGCAAAGATGGAGCACTGCAGCTTTGAGGAGGCCCAGCGGCGTGCCGACCTTATCATGGACATTCAGGCGCGCATAATGGACGACTTTGCGGCATCGCTTGTCGGCAAAACTCTGCCGGTCATATGTACCGACCACGATGAGGACGGTCAGTGGATAGGCAGGAGCTGCTATGATTCACCCGATATTGACGGACTTGTATATTTCAGCGGCAAAGGCGGCGAGGGCGAGATAGTGCCCGTGCGCATAACTGCGGTTTCCGACGATGGAAACCTTATCGGCGAGGAGGAATAATCATGAACACACCCAACAAGATAACGATAGGCAGAATAATTCTTGTTCCAATTTTCATGCTGCTTCTGTACACCGACCTCCCGTACTGGGCGCTCGCGGTTTACATAATTGCGTGTCTGAGTGACCTCGTTGACGGCAGGCTCGCAAGAAAGTACAATCTCGTGACCGATTTCGGCAAGTTCATGGACCCGCTGGCGGATAAAATGCTCGTGCTGTCGGCTATGTGCTATTTCGTCGAGGTCGGGCTCATGCCCGGCTGGGTAGTGGCGCTTGTACTGCTGCGTGAGTTCGGCGTTTCCGGTCTGAGATTGCTCGCTGTCGAGCAGGGCATCGTGATCGCGGCGGCATGGTCAGGCAAGATAAAAACCGGCGTTACCATGGTCGCCCTCGGCATACTCATAATCGCAACGCAGCCGTGGTTCCCCGCACCGGAGATCGTGTCCGTTGTATGCTGGGTGCTGATACTCGCAACCACGCTGTACTCCGGAGTTGAATACTTCGTTAAAAACATCGGCGTGTTCAAGCACTGCGCTTGACATACGGAATACTCGATGGTAATATTCTATTGGCGTTGAACGGAAGAAGTACTTCTCCCCTGCCCGACCAGAGAGGCTTTGACATTGGCTGAGATCATTGCCGCGGGAAAGCGAAGGAAATGCGTCCGGAAGCCTCGGAGGAGGAAATGCCTCCGCGTGAGACCGCGTTAAGGTCCTTTTGAGCTACAAAAGGGAGTGGAACCGCGTAAAATTACGCCTCTCATGGGTAAAACCATGGGAGGCTTTATTATTTCCAAAGGAGCAGAACATGAAGCTTTATAATTCAGCAACAAGAAAAAAAGAGGACTTTGTCCCCAATCATCCCGATATAGTTAAAATGTATACCTGCGGTCCTACGGTGTATCACTATGCGCACATCGGAAACCTCAGATCCTACATCATGGAGGACATTCTCGAAAAGCACCTGCGCTATGTCGGCTACAATGTCAAGCGCGTTATGAACATCACCGATGTCGGTCACCTCACAAGCGATGCCGACGAGGGCGAGGACAAGATGCTCAAGGGCGCAAAGCGCGAGCACAAGTCCGTAATGGACATTGCAAGGTTTTACACCGACGCGTTTTTCTCCGACTGCGCAAAGCTAAACATCAAGACCCCAGATGTGGTCGAGCCCGCGACCAACTGCATCGACGAATATATAAAGATAATCACAAAGCTCATGGACACCGGCTATGCCTACTTTGCCGGCGGCAATGTGTATTTTGACACCTCCAAGCTCGAGCGCTACTACATTTTCAACGACTTCAACGCCGAGGATCTCGATGTCGGCGTGCGCGAGGGCGTTGAGGAGGACTCGAACAAGCGCAACAAAAACGACTTCGTTCTGTGGTTTACAAAGTCCAAGTTTGAGGATCAGGCGCTCAAGTGGGATTCTCCGTGGGGCGTGGGCTATCCCGGCTGGCATATCGAGTGCTCGGGCATATCCATGAAGCACCTCGGCGAAGATCTCGACATTCACTGCGGCGGCATAGACAACGCCTTCCCGCACCACACCAATGAGATTGCGCAGTCGGAGTCCTACCTCGGTCACAAATGGTGCAACTACTGGATGCATGTTCTGCACCTGAACACAAACTCCGGCAAGATGAGCAAGTCAAAGGGCGAATTCCTCACCGTTTCCCTGCTCGAGGAAAAGGGCTATGATCCCCTGGCTTACCGCCTGTTCTGCCTGCAGAGCCACTACCGCAAGTCGCTCGTTTTCTCGTGGGAAAACCTCGACAACGCGCAGGGCACCTACAACAAGCTCATTAACCGCATCGCCGCGCTCAAGCCCGCCGGCGAGCCGGTGGATGATGAGGCGTTCAACGCTCTCAAGGCAAAATTCGTTGCGGCGCTCGACAATGACCTGAACACCTCGCTTGCTGTTACGGCGCTGTACGATGTGCTCAAGTATAACACCAACGACGACACAAAGCTTGCCGCCATCGCGGACTTTGACAAAGTGCTGAGCCTGAGCCTTATCGAAAAGGCGAACGCCCGCCGCGAGGAGCTCAAAAAGCAGACCGTTTCCAGCGGCGCGGAGTTTACCGTCATATCCGAAAGCGGCGAGGCTGATGCTGCTGTCGAGGAGCTTCTCAAGGCTCGCGCAGCGGCGAAGAAGGCAAAGAATTTTGCAGAGGCCGACAGCATCCGCGATGAGCTGAAGTCTCAGGGGATCGAGGTCACCGACATTCCCAACGGCGCAAAGTGGAAGAGAATTTGATATAAAGATGTAAAAATGAACAGCGGCAGGACCTTCATCCTGCCGTTGTTTTTTTATGTTTTTTTAAGCTGTCGTACACGAAAAGTATTACCGCCGCCCACACGAAGGCAAAGGTTATTGCGTTTGTCTGCGTGAACGCTTCGTGGTATATGAGAACACCGACGAGGAGCTGGAGCGTGGGGTTAATATACATGAGTATACCCGATGTCACCATGGATGTGCGCTTTATGCCCTGCGCGAACATGATAAGCGGCACCGAGGTAACAATGCCGGATGCCGCAAGCAGCAGCATTTCGGACACGCTGAGCGAGGCAAATGTCGTAAAGCCCGAGAACTGAGCATAGGCTATAAACGCAATAGCTATGGGCAGGACAGACATTGTTTCCATGCATATCGAGGTCTCGCTGTCAGCCTTTATGCCTTTTTTGAGCGCGCCGTACAGCGCAAACGACAGCGCGATGACTATTGCAAGATACGGCACCGCGCCATAGCGCACGATTGAGAACATAACTCCCGCAAATGCCAGCCCGACACTCACCCACTGAACGGTGCTGAGCTTTTCCTTGAAGAATACCGCTCCGATGAGCACGGAAAACAGCGGGTTCATGTAATATGCAAGGCTCGCTTCGAGGATGCGCCCCATGGCCACGGTGAGAATGTAAACGCCCCAATTTATCGAAATTGTAACGCCGCACAGCAGGTATCTGCGCCGCTCGTGTTTATTCCCGAGTATCTGCTTTATGACGCCCGTGTTCTTCTTTACAGCCAGAACGCAGACGCAGAACACGCACGAGAACACCACTCTCTGCGCAAGCACATACGCCGAGTTTACGCCGGCAAGCAGCTTCCAGAACACCGGAAGCAGTCCCCAGAGAATATAGCACCCGAGAACATTGAAAGACGATTTGTTCACTTGAGCTTACATTTCCATGTCGGGGTACAGCGGGAAGCGCGAGCACATCTCGAGCACCTGCTGCTTTACATCGTTGACGGCGGTCTCGCCATCGTTTATGATGCGCACGATCATCTTGCCGATCTCACGCATCTCGGTCTCACCCATGCCGCGGGTCGTAACGGCGGGGGTGCCGAATCTCATACCGCTCGTGAGCTTTACCGACTGCGTGTCAAACGGGATGGAGTTTTTATTTGCGGTTATGTGAGCTGCGTCGAGGAGCTCCTGCACCTCGTTTCCGGTGCGGCCGAGGCTCATGGTGTCAGCCAGCATGAGGTGGTTATCCGTTCCGCCGGACACAAGGCGGATACCGCCCTCCGAGAGCGTCTGAGCGAGCACGGCGGAGTTATCCACCGTCTGCCGCTGATACTGCTTAAACTCGGGGCTCATCGCCTCTTTAAAGCACACGGCCTTGCCCGCTATGATATGCATTAGCGGTCCGCCCTGAGTTCCGGGGAAAACGGCGCTGTTTATCTTTTTTCTGAGCTCATCCTTACAGAGGATTATCGCTCCGCGCGGACCTCTCAGGGTCTTATGAGTAGTACTGGTAACGACATCGGCATACGGTACGGGGCTCGGGTGCACTCCCGCCGCGACAAGTCCGCCGATGTGCGCCATATCGACCATGAGATACGCGCCGACCTCGTCGGCTATCTCGCGCATTTTCTTGAAATCTATGATGCGGGAATATGCGCTCGCTCCTGCGATTATAAGCTTGGGCTTGCACTCGCCGGCTGTCTGCATCGCCTTTTCGTAATCTATCGTCTCGGTCTGAGGGTCAACGCCGTAGAAACAGGCGTTAAAATACTTTCCGGATATGGACGCCTTCGAGCCGTGGGTCAGATGACCGCCGTGGCTCAGATCCATGCCGAGGATCGTATCGCCCGGCTTTAGCAGCGCAAGGTACACCGCGACATTCGCCTGCGAGCCGGAATGGGGCTGTACATTCGCGTGCTCGGCTCCGAAGAGCTCCTTTGCCCTGTCTATGGCAAGCTGCTCAACTATGTCAACATACTCGCAGCCGCCGTAGTATCTCGCGCCGGGATAGCCCTCGGCGTATTTATTCGTAAGATGGCTGCCCATGGCTTCCATGACAGCCTGGCTTGTGAAGTTTTCCGACGCTATCAGCTCAATATGGTCGCGCTGGCGCTGAAGCTCCTGCTTCATCGCTCCGTAAAGCTCCGGATCGCTGCGTTTTATGGTCTCGTAATTCATAGCTTCGCCTCCGTCAGACAATTTCTTTTGAATTATACGCTAAACACAGCTTCATAGCAAGACACAATCTTTCAAATTTGTTCGTTTAGCGCGCACGAAGGCGAATTTTCTTGAATAAGACAGGGGGCTGTGTTAGTATGTTATGGTGAGGTGAGGCACATATGGCAAAAAAGCTTTTGAAAACGCTTCTGATAATTTTAGGCGTTATACTGCTCATAGCAGCGGCATTTATTCTCTGGCTGTCCATTACGGAGTTTAAGCCCGGAGATGTTACGGATATCAAGATAGAAAACAACTCTCAGGTGAGCGACATTTCACCGTTCGCCGGTCAGGAGATCACGGTGGTGAGCTGGAACATCGGCTATGCCGGTCTCGGCAAGGGCTCCGATTTCTTCATGGACGGCGGCACGAATGTTGCCTCCGCCGATCAGGACACGGTTTCCGCCTCGCTCCTGGGTATATACAAGACCCTGTACTCCGATGAGTCCCCCGCTTCAATATTCATGCTTCAGGAGGTAGATAAGGACTCCTCCCGAACCTACGGCAAGGATGAGAGCGATGTTTTGGGCATTCACAACAGCACCTATGCGCTCAACTACTCATGCAAGTTCGTGCCGTATCCCGTGCCGCCGATAGGCAGAGTCAACAGCGGCCTGCTCACGACCACGATATACGATATAGACTCAGCCGAGCGCATATCCCTGCCCTGCCCGTTCGACTGGCCGGTTAGCATGGCAAACCTCAAGCGCTGCCTGCTTGTGAGCTATCTGCCCATATCCGGCAGCACCAGCAAGCTCGTGATCGTAAACCTGCATCTCGAGGCCTACGACGACGGCGAGGGCAAGATCGCCCAGACCAAGCAGCTGCGCGAATTCATCCAGTCGGAATACGAAAAGGGCAACTATGTCATTGCCGGCGGCGACTTCAATCAGATATTCCCCGGCGGGCTCGACAAATACCCCAACACGCACAAGGATCTGTGGGAGCCGGGCATAATCTCCGAGGACATAATGCCCGAGGGCTGGACCCTTGCATACGACCTCGAAACTCCGAGCTGCCGCCTGCTCAATCAGCCCTACGATCCCTCCGACGCGGAAAATACCCAGTACTACTCGATCGACGGCTTCATCCTCTCGCCCAATGTTGAGCTTATTTCGGTGAAGACCCTTGACGAGGGCTTTGTGTATTCCGACCACAACCCCGTGAAGCTTCAGGTTAAGCTGCTCGATGAATGATCGCATTTGAAACGGAGATGCCACAATGGACAAAACTCAGAAGATCATCGCAGTAATTGCATTTGTTCTTATAATCGTACTCATAGCGCTTATCTGCATAAGCCTGCAAAATAAGCTCTCGCCCGACAACGCGGACGATACAAAGCCGAGCGCCGAGCCCACGGCAAGCCTTGAGCCCACGCCGGAGCCCACGCCCACGCCGCTTCAGTTCACCACTGCACCCGAGGGCTATTTTAAGGACGCCCTGTTTATCGGCGACTCCCGTATGGTCGGCATCGAAATGATGGGCACCCTCGAGGACGCCACATTCTTTACGACCGTCGGTCTGAGCCTTACCGGTGCAATGAGCGCGACCGCCGATGTTTCCGGCGTTGGCAGCACCACCCTGCCCGCTCTTTTGCAGAGCAGGACCTTCGGCAAGATATATGTCATGCTTGGCATAAACGACATAGGCGGCTCGGTAGAGGCACTCAAGCAGACCTATTCCAATCTCGTTACCCGTCTGCGCGAGGCTCAGCCGGATGCCATAATCTACATCATGTCTAACCTCCATGTTTCCGCAACGCAGGATGCGCGCGGAACGGCGGTGAATAACGCTAATCTCAACAACCTCAACGATTACACGAAAACTCTTGCCGACGGCGAGACGATATTCTACCTTGAGTGCAACGATGTTTTCGACGACGCAAACGGCACGCTGTCTGCCGACCTCACCTCCGACGGCATCCATGTTGACGGAGCCTCATACAAGAAATGGGGAGAATGGGTCGCTCAAAACGCGATAGTAAAATGATTATGATATAAAAAAACCAGCTCCGTGGAGCTGGTTTTTTCATGTCTTTGTTATGCCTTACTCAGTGGCAGCCGCATCCGCAGCCGCAGTCCTCGCCGTCCTCGTGGCTGTGGTCGCCGCAGCCGGAGCAGCCGGAGCAGCCACCGCCGCAGCCGCCCTCATCGGACAGATACGGGAGCTGACCGCGCATCATGAGCTCTGCCGCATCGTCGGAGTTGCCGCAGAAGCCGGCAAATGCCACGATGCCGTATGCCGCGAGAGCGGCCCTTGCATGAACGCCGATGTTTCCAACTATAACGGCATCAACGCCAAGGCTGTCCATGAGATCGGCGACCGCCTGATGACCGGACTCCTTGACCTCTACAAGCTCCTTGGAGAGGATCTCGGTGTTGTCCTCATTCGTCTTGTAGACGGCAAACATCTCGGCATGACCGAAGTGCTCGAATATCTCGTTATCCTTGTAAGATACTGCGATTATCATGTGTTATTCTCCTTTTTCTATAAAGTCCGCCAGACCGCTGAGCGCGTCGGCGTTTACGCTTTCAACTTCGCCGGCATCGACCATGGTGGCAATGACGGGGTCAATGGGCAGACGCGCGGTGTGCTCGATGCCGAACTCCTTCGCAGTGGCCTCGACCTTGCTCTCGCCGAATATCTCGTACTCCTTGCCGCAGTCGGGGCACTTGAAGTAGCTCATATTCTCGACAAGACCGAGCACGGGGATGTTCATGAGCTTTGCCATGTTCACAGCCTTTGCGACTATCATGGAAACAAGCTCCTGCGGTGAGGTGACGATAACGATGCCGTCTATCGGAAGCGACTGGAACACCGTGAGAGGCACATCGCCGGTGCCGGGAGGCATATCGACAAACATATAGTCAACATTATCCCACAGCACATCGCTCCAGAACTGGGTGACTACGCCCGCGATAACGGGTCCGCGCCATACAACGGGGTCAGTCTCGTTATCGAGGATGAGGTTTACGGACATGATCTGCGTACCCTTGTTGGAATAGCTGGGGATAAGCATATCCTCAGTGCCGCGGGCGTGCTCGTGGATGCCGAACGCCTTGGGGATGGAGGGACCGGTGATATCCGCATCGAGGACCGCCGCCTGATAGCCGCGGCGCTGCATCTCGCTGGCTAAAAGGCTCGTTATAAGGCTTTTGCCAACGCCGCCCTTGCCGCTGACAACGGCAATGACTTTCTTTACGCTTGCTGCGGGATTGAGCTTTGCGCTCAGATCCTGCTCCTGCCGGTCACTGCAGTTTTCCTTGCAGGTGGAACAATCGTGTGTACATTCGCTCATTACAATTAACTCCTAATATCAAATATTACATGATTGCATTATAATACTATTGCCGCGTTTTGTCCAGCCGGCGGACAAGATACATGGCAACAAGCCCCGTGAACGCACCGGTTATTATGCCAGAGGTGAGCAGCACCGGAGCATACACCATGAGCGCGGCAGTCTTCGTTACCGCAATTGCGGCTAAAAGCTGACCCAAATTGTGCGCAACGGCAGCCAGCGCGCTGACTACCCATAGCATTTTGCGCGGAAACCGCGTCACCGTTATGCACATTACCGCATATGCGAGCACACCTCCGGAAATGCTGAACAAAAACGCCGAAACGCCGCCGGCGAACACGCTTCCCATCACTATGCGCACGGCGAGGATAAGGCCCGCTTCACGCCTTCCGAGCAGCAGCATTGCGATAAGCGTTATGACATTTGCAAGTCCGAGCTTTACGCCGGGAACCGGCACCGGAGCCGGTATCTGCGCCTCGATAACAAAAACGATGAGCGAGGCGGCGGTGAGCATTGCCATGAGGGAAAGCTTTTTTGTCTTAGGCATCAATGTCGCCTCCCTCTATCTCTATAGTGAGCCGGTGCGGAAGGCACACTATGGGAACGCCCTCCGTGCTCACCTTGCCCTGGTCAATGCATATATGGTCGCGGCAGTCGGCTTCGACAACGCTTATCCCGTCGGGCGCTATGTTTATTTTATTATAACCAAACTCCGTTTCAATTTCCATGTCATATGCTACAGCCACGGTGTTAAGGTCGATTTTTTTATAAACCTCGCCGTCAACGCGGATAACGGCAATATTCCCCCGCTCCCCCGTCATGCGCAGCACCAAAAACGCGGCGGCGCACATTATGAGCACGGCGGCAAAAATCACTATCCACTTTTTAATTCTTCCGTTTTCCATGAAGCCATTGTAAATAAAATAGGCTCGCTTGTCAATGCACTGCATTTATGATATACTAATCTAATAATTTCACCATTGAAAAGAGGTGACGCGCTTGGCTGACACTATAGTGACGGCAGTTTCGTATATACTGCCGCTGTTTGCGATAATCGTGCTGATAAGATGCACAAAAAGCATGCTCGGCAACAAATCGCAGACGGAGATCTGGGGATATATCCACAGGGACGACGGTGTTTCGCTCATAAGCCACTGGGAAAACCTTATCGGCCGCTCCCGCTCGGCGGATATCTGTCTGCCGTATCAGATGGTCAGCCGCGTACACGCGGTACTTATCCGGAGTCCCAAGGGTGTCTGGCGGATATTCGACATTTTTTCCAAGGGCGGAGTTTGGGTAAACGGCGAAAAGGTGCATGGTACCGGCACCGTAGTGCACGACGGGGACATATTGAACCTCGCCGGAAATAGTGTGCGCTTTCGTGACATAAGCGAAAAGCAGCGCGATGCCATCGAAGCCCGCAGAACTCAGACATGGCGGCGCGTTCACCCCGCGGTAACGCTGTTTTTCCTCACTGTTTTTCAGGCGCTTCTGCTGCTTGAGCTGTGCTGCACGGCAGCAGCGGAGAACATATCCGGCATCGCGCTCGGCTTCGGACTGCTCATTTTGTTGGAATGGTTCTGCTATTTTGCCATGCGCAGCATAAGGCGCACCGGCTTTGAGGTTGAAACGCTCGCATTTTTCCTCTCCTCGATAGGACTTGAGATAATCGCATCATCCGTTCCGGATGAAATGTTCAGGCAGATGATAATAGTTTTCGCCGGAGTGGTGGCGTTTTTCGTGCTCGGCTGGTGGCTGCGCGACCTTGACAGGACAAAGACCATGCGCCTGCCGCTGGCTGTGATATCGCTTGTCATTCTCATGGCAGTGCTCGTTCTCGGACGCGAGCAGTACGGCGCGAAAAACTGGATATTCATAGGCTCATTATCCATTCAGCCCTCGGAATTTGTAAAGGTCGCGTTCATCTATGTCGGAGCCGCCACTCTCGACAGACTGTTCAGCACCAAAAACCTTATCATGTTCATAGCGTTTTCGGCTCTGTGCGTTATCTGCCTTGCGTTCAGCAGCGATTTCGGCACGGCGCTGATATTCTTCATAACATTCCTTGTCATCTCCTTCATGCGCTCGGGCTCGATAGCAACGATCGCGCTTGCGATAACGGGCGCAGGCATGGCGGGCTTTCTCATGCTGCGCATAAAGGATCATGTCGCCAAGCGCTTTTCCGCATGGGGACACATCTGGGAGGATGTTTGGGACTCCGGCTATCAGCAGACCCACGCGCTCTCGGCGGGCGCATCCGGCGGACTTTTCGGCAAGGGCGCCGGCAACGGCTGGCTCAAGGACACCTTTGCCGGAAACACCGACACCGTTTTCGGTGTTATGTGCGAGGAGCTCGGACTTATAATCGCAATATGCGCGGTGCTTGCTATTCTGGCGCTGACCTTCTTTGCCGTCAGAAACTCGGGGCACGGCAGGAGCGCATACTACTCCATCGCCGCCTGCGCCACGGCAACCATGTTCATGGCTCAGGTCGCTCTCAATGTGTTCGGCTCCGTTGACATTCTGCCGTTTACCGGCGTTACATTCCCCTTTGTCTCACGCGGCGGCACATCGGTGCTCGCGTGCTGGATGCTTTTGGCGTTTATAAAAGCCGGCGACACGCGCAAGGGCGCAAGCTTCGTTGTGAGCTCGCCAGAGGCGCAGACGAAAAAGATGCGGGAGGCAGAAAAGGCATGAAAAAAGTATCTTTAAGAGCCTTCAGCGCCCTTCTTATGGCTATGCTGATAGTCGTCGGACTTTTCGTTTATGTCATCCGCTATGTTAAGGACGGCGAGATGTGGGCGCTGTACTTTGACGAATCGACCTCCGGCTGCGAATACACGATAACCGACCGCAACGGCACGGTGCTTGCTAAAATGGGCAGCGGCGTAAAGTCATATGCAGAGGATGCAAACACCCGCATCGCCTGCTACCATCTCACCGGCGACTACACCGGCAATGTCGGCACCGGCGCTCTTAAATCGTTCCAGCGCCAGCTTTCGGGCTTCAGCCTCATAACGGGCATCGAGGAGCGGGACGATGTCAATTTGCAGCTCACCGTTGACGCGGAGCTGAACCTCAAGGCATACGAGGCGTTAAACGGCAGAAACGGTGCCGTTATGATATGCAACTACAAGACCGGCGAGGTGCTGTGTATGGTGTCCTCCCCATCCATAGACCCTCTCAATCCGCCGGAGGTCCTGCCCGACGGAGCATATATAAACCGCTGCCTGAGTGCGTCGTTCGTGCCGGGCTCGGTGTTTAAGCTCGTGACGCTAACTGCGGCGCTTGAAAATCTCGACGATATCTACCACCGCACATTTTCCTGCGCGGGCTCTTTGAATGTTAAGGGCGTTTCCATAAACTGCACCGGCACTCACGGCGAGCAGACCATTGAGCAGGCGCTTGCAAATTCCTGCAACTGCGCTTTTGCTCAGATCTCGCTTGAGCTCGGACCGGACATTATTGCCGAATACGCAGAAAAGCTCGGCATAACCACCTCGCTTACGATCGACGGCATATCGACTGCCTCGGGCAATTACGACAAGGACAGCTCGATGAGCGCTGCCATGGCATGGTCGGGCATCGGTCAGTACAACGACCTTGTGTGCCCCTATGCGATGATGCGCCTTGCCGCTGCCTACGCAAACGGCGGTACGGTGGTAGAGCCCTCCCTGCTCGGCGTTTCGGATAAGAAAACGACGCTTCTCAGCTCCGACACCGCCGATAAGGTCGCGTCCATGATGAACTACAATGTCGTTTACCATTACGGCACGGGCAAATTCCCCGGGCTCAACATTTACGCCAAGACCGGCACCGCCGAGACCGGCGACGGAAAAGCCAGCCACGGCTGGTTCGTCGGCTTTTTAAACGACGATGAGCACCCATACGCCTTTGTCTGCATCGTCGAAAACGGCGGCAGCGGTCTGGGTGCTGCCGGCAGCGTTATAAACACCGTTTTGCAGGCAGCGGTAAGCAAATAATACAGGAGAGATACAATGACAGACATATCCGTCAACGGGCTTGTGAAGTCCTTTGAATTGGGTAAAAATATACTTGACGGGCTCAGCTTCGACATTGCCGAGGGTGAGCGCGTCGGCATTCTCGGGCACAACGGCTGCGGCAAGACGACACTGTTCCGCATATTAATGGGCGAGATTGACTACGATGAGGGCGCGGTGGCAATAGCCTCCGGAAAGCGTATGGGGCTCATATCGCAGATACCCGTCTACCCCGAGAGCTGGACCACCGAGGATGTTTTAAAGGACGCTCACCGCGAGCTTTACGCCATATCCCGTAAGCTTGAGGAGCTTGCAAAGCAGATGGAGCACGACCAATCGGACAGGCTTTTAAACGAGTACGACCGCCTGTCATCCGACTTTGCGCGGCTCGGCGGCTACGATATGGACACCGACCGCAACCGCGTGGCAAACGGTCTGGACATTCCGCAGAGCATGCGCGAGCAGCCGTTTGACCTGCTGTCCGGCGGCGAGCGCACGAGGGTGAACCTCGCGCGGCTCATCCTTGAGAAAACCGACATACTGCTGCTTGACGAGCCCACGAACCACCTCGATCTGCGCGCAACGGAGTGGCTCGAGGAGTATCTTCAGCATTTTAAGGGCACCGTTCTGCTCATAAGCCACGACCGGTATTTTATCGACAAGATCGCAGAGCGCTGCATCGAGATAAACGACGGCAAGGCGGAGTTTTACAGCGGCGGCTACAGCTTTTATGTGGTCGAGCGTCAGAAGCGCTTTGAGGAAAAGCTCAGGAAATACGAAAAGGATCAAGCGAAGATAGAGCAACTCACGCGGGCTGCCGAGCAGATGCATCTCTGGGCGTTCATGGGCAACGACAAGCTGCACAAGCGCGCGTTTTCAATGGAAAAGCGCATTGCCAAGCTTGAGCAGACCGCGCGCCCGACCGAGGCGAAAAAGCTTTCGGCAAAGTTTTCGTCCTCCGACTTTTTCGGCGATGAGGTGCTCGTATGCTCCGGAGTTTCCAAGGCGTTCGGAGATAAAAAGCTCTTTTCCGATCTTGACCTCACCGTTTCCGGCGGCGAGAGGATAGCTCTCATCGGCGATAACGGCACCGGCAAAAGTACGCTGGTGAAAATGATAATGCAGCAGGAGGCTCCCGACGAGGGCAGCATAAAATTCGGTCCATCAGTTAGACCGGCGTACCTGCCGCAGATAATAAGCTTCAATAACGAAGAGCGCAGTCTGCTCGACACGATGCTGTACGACTGCCTCTGCCAGCCTCAGGCGGCGCGCGACCGGCTTGCAGCGTTCGGCTTTCGCGGCGAGGATGTGTTCACCCCCGTGGGCGCGCTGTCCGGCGGTGAAAAGAGCCGCCTGAGGCTGTGTATGCTCATGGGCAGCGACATAAACCTTCTCATCCTCGACGAGCCGACGAACCATCTTGACATTGCCAGCCGCGAGTGGATGGAGGACGCCGTTTCGGACTACGCCGAGGCGCTGCTGTTCGTCTCTCACGACCGTTACTTTATCGAGAAATTCGCAACGCGCATATGGTTTCTCGAAAACGGCAGACTTCTCGATTACCGCGGCACATACGGGCAGATGAGAGAATATCTCCAGCGGCAGGAGGTGTTCTCCCGCGCGGCAAAAGCCGAGAGCAGGGCTTCAAAGCCCGCTCAGCCGGCAAAGAAAAGCTCGCCCAACAAGGAAAAGCGGCTTGCAAAGCTCGAAAAGGACATTGCCGCCCTCGAAAAGCAGGTATCCAACATAGAAGCGCTTGAGCAGGAAAACGCAAGCGACTATCAGAAGCTCATTGAACTCGGCGAACAGAAGGACGAGCTGAACGAGCGGCTTTCGCAGGCATATGAGCAATGGGAGGAGCTTGCCGATGAATAGAAAGCTTATTGCGCCGGCGGTGCTGTTGTTCTTGGGTCTTGTATGCCGGTTTGTGTTCTCCGGCATGGATTTCATCGGCTATGCGCTTATATTCGCAGCCGCCGTCACCGCCGTTATGCTATTTTGCAAAAGGGCGTGGATAAAGCGGACGGTGTGCGCGCTTACGGCGATAGGGCTCATATACCTTGTCATCGTCGAGGTGCCGATAGTCAAAGCCTCCGGCGGAGACGAGAACGCGGAGTATGACTACATAATCGTGCTCGGCGCGGCTGTGCACGGCGACACGCCCTCGCTCTCACTGATAGAGCGCATGAGGGCTGCGCGCGACTATATGCTCGCTCACCCGAATACCGTTGCAATAGTCTCCGGCGGTCAGGGCAATAACGAAAACCTCTCAGAAGCTCAGGCGATGTTTAACTGGCTTACCGGCAGCGGTATCGCGCCGGAGCGCATAATAAAAGAGGATAAGGCGACCTCAACGCTCGAAAATCTTAAATTCAGCTTCGATATTATCCGCTCGCGCGGAGACGATCCGAGCGCAAGTACCGCGGTGGTCACGAGCGAATACCACATATACAGGGCAAAGCTGCTGGCGCAGGCGCTCGGAGAAGAGGTCGGCGGCGTTGCCGGACACACGACCTACTTTCCCATCATGATAAACTATTTCATACGCGAGGCATTCGGCGTGACATACCAGTGGGTATTCGGCTGATAAATACCAAAAACCGCAGTGAGAAACGATCTCGCTGCGGTTTTTTACTCATGTGCTGCTTTTGGGCGCTGCCTTGCACTGCATTCCGGTGTTGTCGATGATGAAATCTCCGGTGAGGAGTATCTGCGAAACGGGAACTATGGTGTAGCCGTCGGCAAGCAGCGCCTCAATTATGGTCGGCAGCGCCTCGGGCGTGTTCTCGGCGGCGTTGTGGAAAAGAACGATGCTGCCGGACTTCACATTTTTAAGTACTCTGTCGGAGATCTCCTGCGCGGAGAGTCCCTTCCAGTCAAGGCTGTCAACATCCCACTGCACGGCGCTCATGCCCATCTCGTTCACGGTGCTGATAACGGTGTCGTTATACTCGCCGTAAGGACAGCGGAACAGCGTCGGCGCGGTGCCGGTGACCTTCTTTATCTTCTCGTTTGAGGCGCTTATGTTGGCTTTTATCTGATCGGGGCCGAGCTGCGAAAAGTGCGCATGGTCGTCTGAATGGCTCATGACCTCGTTGCCGGCATCCGACAGCGCCTTCACCGACTCAGGATATTTATCTACCCACTGACCGACGACGAAAAATGTCGCATTCACATTGTATTTTTTGAGGATGTCTATGAGCTGCTGCGTATCCTCGTTGCCCCACGCCGCGTCGAACGACAGTGCAACCGTTTTATCGTCGCGCTGCACGCAGTATATCGGAAGCTGCCTGTCGCTTGCCGCGACTCCCACGACTGCCGGACTGTTTGTCGTCCAGAAAATCACCGCCGTCAGAACGACCAGCGCCACCGCTGATGCCGCCGCTTTGCGGTTTTTGATCTTATCAAATATTTTTTTCAATTAATATCCCTCCCGAAAGGCTTTGTACATTACTATGCCTGTCAGGAGGGATTTATACATTTTGTCCGCAGCTTTACACGGAGGCTATGAAGGCGAAACAAAAAAACACCGCTCAAAGCGGTGTTTTTTCAATATAGATCATTCCTTGTTGTCAAGCCAATCGGCGACTTTCTTTTCGTCGATGTCAAGACCGCCGGAAATGAATGCTACAGCCTCGTTAAAGTTCATGGCTCTGAGGCGCGCATAGTTGCTTGCGCCGGTGCCGGGGCCGTCATCGAGTCTGCCTTCGATATAGCCGCACTCATAGCACATATTCAGTGCATACTTACGATGGGTATCGAGGGTCATTTCATGTCCGCAGCGAGGGCATTTCATAGCAAAATCCTCCTATTTCTTCTTATTGGTCACCTTGCGGTTATTTACATATTTATTATATTCCAACTTCGGCGGTTAAGCAATACCTACGCAGCACATTTGTGTACAAAAAATAGGGGTTTCGGGTAAAAATGAGCATCAATTTTCCAACAAAGTTCACGGTGATTTTACCCTCGGCAGCTTATTATAAATATTTTTTCAAAATAACTATTGCATTTATCGCGCATTTGTGTTACTATAATCGGGCGTTAGAAATCCGGGTGTAGCGCAGATGGTAGCGCGCTTGAATGGGGTTCAAGAGGCCGCTGGTTCAACTCCAGTCACTCGGACCAACAAAAAACAGTCATCACAGTGTGATGGCTGTTTTTTGTTGGTTTCAAGCACTTGAACCGGCGGCCTCTTGCAAATCAAATCCGCCGCTCGGTCTGCCGAACGCGCAGCGCCGGCTGACCGCTGGTTCAACTCCGGTCACTCCGGCCAAAAAAACAGCAGTTTTCCTCAGAAACTTGCTGGCTTTAATTTTATTGAGTTATTTCTTCGCGCAGCAGGTCTTTGAACAGGACGCTTCTGTTTCGCCGGAGTGACGACCTTTTGCAAGCTCATTCATCAGGCGGATAGTCGCCTGTGTTTTCTCATAGTCCTGAATATCCACTATGGCATACCGTCCGCGCCCGTTTTTTGTCAAAAAGGCAGGAGCTCCCACAGCCACATCGCGCAGCACCTCACTGTAATTTCTCAAATCAGAAATTGGTTTAATGTTTGGCATATCTATCGGCTCCTTTGTATATCCCACTCTGCTGTAAAATTCAACAGTAAATTTACAGCGCGCATTTGTAGAAATGCGACTGTTTTACTTGTCTGATATGAAATACCCCCTATGCACTGCTTTGCTTTCCTGCATAGGGGGTATTTTTTTATTTTTTACATTGCTTCGATCTCTTTTATGATGTACTCATTGCCGGTGACGAGATAAGTATTCTCGCTTTGGCAATACGGGCACACCTTGGCGTATTTCACCGTAGGATAGGTCTGCTTGCAGTCCTCGCAGAAGGTCACCGCCTCAAGCGTTTCGACCTTGAGCTCGGCTTCCTTCATATACTTGGACTCCTTTACAGCCCAGTTCCAGCAATCAACGATATACTCGGGGATTATCCCGCTGACCTCTCCTATCTGAAGCGTTACGCTGCCGACCTTGGTGAGGTTATTCTCGTCACAGAGCTTTTCAACTTCCTTTATGACATAAAATACGGTTCCGAGCTCATGCATGGGACATTTCCTCCGATGTTATCACTTTGCGAATTTTTCCTTGAGATCCTTGATCTTTATCTTGACTGCGCGCTTTGCTGCATAAACGCCCAGAGGCGGGATCTTGTCGTCGGTATTGACCATCTTGCTGGCTTCGGGATGATCGCGGTGCAGGTGGATTGCGTCAAACTCGCAGCGGGTGGTGCACAGACCGCAGCCGATGCACTTGTTCTGATCGACGATGGTCACGCCGCAGCCCAGGCAGCGGCTTGCTTCAGCCTTGACCTGCTCCTCGGTGAAGGTCACGCGGTCGTTCTTCATGGTCTTTGCCTTGCGAGGATCGTGCTTGACCTCCTGGCGGACGGGTGCGTCGAAGCAGTTTATATCAATAACGACATTGTCCTTATCCAGCTCGTAGAAGTCGCGCGGATTTCTTGCGAGAGTGAGGCTCTGACCGGGATGTACATAGCGGTGCAGGGAGATAGCGCCCTCGCGGCCTGCCGCTATTGCGTCGATTGCAAACTTCGGGCCGGTGTAAACATCGCCGCCGACGAAAATGTCTTCCTGAGCGGTCTGGAGGGTTACGGGGTCTGCCATTGCAATACCCTTGCCGGTAGTCTTGAGAGCGCCGACATCAAGCTCGCCCCAGTCGATGGTCTGACCGATGGCGCCGATGACGGAGTTTACCTTGAGGGTCTTGAACTTACCAGTGCCGACGGGCTTTCTTCTGCCCTTCTCATCGGGCTCGCCGAGCTCCATGATCTCGACCTTGAGACCGTTTACCTTGCCTGCTGAGGTGCCGGTGATCTCAACGGGAGCGTTAAGATAGCAGAACTTAACGCCCTCGGCGATAGCCTCTGCGACCTCTTCCTTATCTGCGGGCATCTCCTCCTCGGAGCGGCGGTAGACTATGTAAGCCTCCTCTGCGCCGAGACGGACCGCCGTGCGCACAACATCCATTGCGACATTGCCGCCGCCGACAACGGCGACCTTCTTGCCGATTTCGACCTTATTGCCGAGGTTGACCTCGCGCAGGAAGTCAACGCCGCCGTATACGCCCTTGAGCTCCTCTCCCGCAATGCCGAGCTTTGCCGACTTCTGAGCGCCGATGGCAACGAAGAAGCCCTTGTAGCCCTGCTCACGCAGCTGAGCGATGGTAACATCCTTGCCGACCTCAACGCCGCACTTGAACTTAACGCCCATCTTCTTGAGAACATCTATCTCGGAATTTATGACCTTGCGCTCGAGGCGGAAGGACGGGATGCCGAGGGTGAGCATGCCGCCGGGGATCTTATTGCGGTCGAAAACGGTGACATTAGCATAGCCCATTTCTGCGAGATAGTATGCACAGCTCATGCCGGCAGGACCTGCGCCGATGATTGCGATCTTCTCTTCATAATCGGTATCGGGGGTCTTATGACGGCGCTTTTCGGGAACATAGCGGGTCTTTTCGCTGAGCTCCTTCTCGGCGATGAACTTCTTGATCTCGTCGATTGCTACGGCGCGGTCGAGCTCGCCGCGGGTGCACGCATCCTCACATCTGCGGTTGCATATGCTGCCGCAGACCGCGGGGAACGGGTTATCCTGCTTTATGAGCTTGAGAGCATCAAGATATCTGCCCTGAGCAGCCATCTTGATGTAGCCCTGAACCGCAATATGAGCGGGGCATGCCGCCTTACAGGGAGCGGTGCCGGACTCGTGGCAGTTTTTCTGATTATTGTTCTTATAGTCCATATCCCACATATGCTCGCCCCAGTGGTTATCGTCGGGAAGCGGCTGCTTGGGATATACAACGGGGCCGTTCTTGGTGCACAGCTTCTGACCGAGCTTTGCTGCACCCGCGGGGCACACCTCGACACACTTGCCGCAGGCAACGCACTTTTCCTTGTCAACATGGGCGCGGTATGCGGAAGCGGACATATTCGGGGTGTTAAAAAGCTGAGAGGTGCGCAGAGCAAAGCAGGAGCCGAGAGCACAGTTGCAGATGGCGAATATCTTGTTCTCGCCGTCGATGTTGGTTATCTGGTGGACATAGCCGTTATCCTCGGCGCGCTGGAGAATGCGCATTGCCTCTTCATAGGTTATGTCGCGGCCCTTGCCGGTCTCTGTGCAGTATCTTGCGAAGGTACCGACAGCTATGCACAGCTCATCCTGCATCTCGCCGCAGCCCTCGCCCATAATGCGCATTGCATTGCGGCAGGAGCAGTAGCCGACGCCGAGCTGCCCCTCGTACTTCTTGAGCCAGTGGGAGATATGCTCGATGCTTACCGACTCGTTGGTTGCGGGTATTGCCTTCTCAACGGGAATGACATGCATTCCGATGCCGTTGCCTCCGGGAGGCACCATGGGAGTGATCTTCGTCAGGGGCAGGAATGCCATGCGCTCGAAGAACTTTGCAATCTCGGGATGAGCCTCGACCTGCTCGAGGTTCATGTTCATAAGCTCTGCCGCACCGGGAACGAAGATGGGCAGAACATACTGACGGCTGCCGTCGGGAGTATCGTAGTTATACTCCAGAACGCCCTTCATCGACAGTGAGTCCATTTTCTCCTGAACATAGGAAACGCTTTTGCCCATTTTTGCCGCGATCTTCTCGGGAGTGGTGGGCTTGCGCAGATCCATTGCCAGCGCTACATCAGCCTCGTCGTCGGTGACTACGCACGCCAGACCGTAGTACTCCGGATCGGTCTCGGTGAGCTTCTCAAGTCCGAGCTTGTAAGGTATGCGGTCGGTCATTTTTTTGCCGAGCGCAATGATTTTTTCTCTTGCCATATGTATCCCCTTTCAATTTATATATAGTTCTTAGTCCTTTTGCGCGATGCCAGTATATCACAACTGTGTGCTCAGGCACAACATGAAATTGTTAGATAATTCTCAATTGATGCCGTTTTACAGGTAGAATTTCGGCTCCTTGCGCCCGGAGCAGAGCTTTTTGAGCGTGAGATGTGCGGCAAGACGCATGGGCGCGGGCACTTTGCGCGAGTCTGTCGAGCACATATTTACGCATCTCATGCAGCTTATGCACTTTGTGGGAACGGTGCGCATATGCTTGCCCTTTATGGCGTTTGCCGGACAGTATTTCTCGCAGATGCCGCAGCCGATGCACTCCTTCGACGCAACGGGGTACAGCGGCAGACCTGCCGCCTTTTTCTTCGCGTAATTGGGGTCACCGGGCATTTTGACGGGGCTGAAGCTGTCCATAGCCTTGAGCTTCTGGAGAAAATCATGCAGCTTTGCCTTGTCGCTCGCATCGGGTCTGCCCGCGCCGAACTCGGGGTCTATTGAGTGCGGGGCTACCATCTCGCAGCCGCCGACGGTGACAAAGCCATGCTTCTCGGCAAGCTCGCTCATCTCAAGCAGCGCATCCTCAACCGCGCGGTTGCCGAAAACGGCTACCGGAACGCAGGGAGTGCCGTTGCCCTGGATGATCTCCATGCGGCTGTACATGGGCTTGGGTATCCTGCCGCCGTAAACGGGGATGCAGAAGAATGTCAGCGTGTCCTTGTCGATGGAGGTGTTCATGCTCGGAGTGGTCAGCTCCTGCATGGGGGCATCATCGAGCTCTTTGCTGATGATGTCGGCAACGGACTTGGTGCCGCCGCAGGGACTGAAGTAAAAAATCGCGTATTTCATGGTCTTTTCCCTTTCCTTTTCCTCTATGTAAATTTCTTTTACCCTACCTTTATGCAGTAAGTGCGCATAGCGCGCGTTCCGATGACGACATAGTTATCATACATTGCGGGCGACGCCTCTATATTGCCGCCGAGGTTCATAGAATCGAGCTGCTCGCCAGTCTTGCCGTCGATGAGATACATATTGAAGCCGGAGTTGCAGTAGACAAGATATCCGTTGCCGTCCTTGTCGTAGAAATCTACCGGCGAGCTCCACGAATACATGGAGGTCTCCTTCTCCCATACCATCTCGCCGGTCTCCTTTTTAAGGGCGACGAGCGTTCCGGAGCTTGCGCCCGGAGTGCGCGCAACGGGCACGAATATCATGTCCGAAAGATTATTCTTGCCAATGGCTATCGTGCCCTGAACGCCGCCGGAGAGGTCCTGCACGGTGTAGCACTTATAGTCTGTGCGCCAGACTATCTCGCCGGTCTCGGCGTCTATCTTGAATATCGGAATATCCGCCGTAGAGTATGAGCGCCAGCCATAGTGGAACGAGGTGCTTATGTAGATATACGGGTGTCCGTCCTCAACATCCACAACGGGCGAGCAATTCGTATCGTCCAGAATATCCTGCACCCACACAAGCTTCAGCGTGTTGAGATCGAGGCACATGAGGTTGCCGCCGTTATCGGCAAGGAATATGTAGTTATTGATTATCGCAGCCGACGACTCGACGCCGAGCCAGTACTTGCTGCCCGAGCGCGAGCTGTCATACTTCCACTTTACTATATTGTCCGGATCGACGGACAGCTCACCCGTCTGTTCGTTATACTTAGTGTTAAGATGGATGATGTAGAGTATGCCGTTCTCGCCGGGGTAGATGAGCTGGTCGGTCTCGGCGCTGACAAGGGGCGACGAGTCGAACATATGCCAGCCGCGGTTTGCGAAGGTCTCGTTATGACCGAACTCGAACATGACGGAGTTATCTATGAGGTTTACAACAAGCACACGCGATTTGCCGTTTACGCTGTTAACGCCGGAGCCGACATACAGTATCGGATAGCCGCGCGGGTCGAGCGCACCCGCTCCCTTGAAGTTGAAGCCGAGGTTGAGCGGATCGCGGGTATACTCGCCGGTGGTGAGCTCGTAGAAGTACACATGCCCGTCGAGAGTTGCGTATATGACCTCGACGAGGCCTGCCTTCTCACGCGCCCAGTCGTACATTGCGGTCATATTCTTGCGGGTCGCATCAGGCCACTTGACGATGAGCGGCTGACCTGTCCAGCCGCTGCCGGACCAGTATATACCGTCGGTATCGCTGAGTCCGCTCGTTGTTTTGACCCATGTCTTATTGAGCGTTTTGCTGCTGACCTCGGCAGTGCCGTAGGCGGCACCGTTGCGGAAGTTATTGCCGCGGAAGGTGATAACGCCCTCAAGCTCCGTGTAGCGCTCGGGCAGATCGAAGTTTATCTCATACTTGTTCTCGTACTCCTCAACGACCTCGCCGTCTACCATTATTGCGGTGCTCGATATGAGCTTTTCTGGAATGGTGTCGTCAGTGGCGTGCGGCTCGAAGTCGGGCAGTCCCACCGGCGTGGGAGTCGGCTCCGGAGTGGGCGTAGGCGTGGGGGCTGCGGTCGCCTCCGCGGTTGGCTCGGGCTTATTGAGCTGCTTGTTTGCCTGGATCCCCTTGAAAACGACAAACGCCAAAAGCGCCAGAAGCAGTACGAATATTATGATGCCTATAACGGTTTTGACCGTACTTTTATTTTTCTCTTGCATATCTTTACACCACCCGATATTTCATATCTCACTCGGTGAAGTGAACATGGTTATTTATATGATCCTGGCAGAAGCAATGATACCCTGCGCACCTTGAGCAGTATCTGAACTCAAGCTCGGGGTGATCGGTATCGGTCCTGCCGCAGACGCAGCATTTGTAGTTATATGCCTTCTGGCGCTGCTCATATTTCATTTTCTGCTTTTCACGGTTGAAGTTGACGGTGGTCTTTCTGTACCGCACCGAGCCGTTTGTTAACGACGATATGAGGTCAGAGCCGAAGAACACGAAGTAGTTGAGTATCGCAATGAGCGGAAGCAGGTTAAACGGAAACGGCGTTGCGAGCATGGCATAGACAAACAGCGCAGCATCTACATATGCAAGCCACTTTATCTTCACCGGAATGATGAACATAAACAAAACGCGGGTGTCCGGATAAAGGGTCGCAAACGAGAAGAACATGGACAGATAGATGTAATATGTCCCGATGCTCACCGACTGCTTCGTTATCAAGTATATCACCATGCCGTAGATTATCGTGAGCACGATGCCGCTGAAGATGAAGATGTTGAACCGTGCGGTGCCCCACTCGCGCTCGAGCGTGCTGCCTATCCAGTAATAGAAGTAGAAAAACAGCAGCTCCCACATGCTGAGACTCTGCGGGATGAATATGAATGTTATGAGCCTCCATACCTCGCCCTTGAGTATGCGGTCGGGGGCAAACTCAAAGTAGTTGAGCAGCGTGCGGCTGCTGTCCATAATGCTGAGCAGCCAAACCGCGAGACTTATAACGACTATATACAGCATGAGATTCGGTATGCCGAATCTGGGGTGTCTATAGCAGAACATATCGATTTTCTTATTGAGCTTTTTCATGCGTTTTTCCTTTCGGATATAGTAACACTGATTATATACCATACTGCATCTTACATCTAAAATAAGCTATTGTCCACAAAAAATTGTCGCAGGAATAACTTTTCCCTTTAAGTTTTTGCAATTATATGTTAGACTGTATTTTGTATTATTATCTGTACAGGTGAGACAATGCAAAATAAAGAGAACAGCTTTGAGAGCAAAAACGATATAATCGAGGGCAGAAACGCCGTTATAGAGGCTCTGCGCGTCGGCAGGAGCATAGATAAGATATTTATCGCCAAGGGTGAAACGGACAAAACGCTCGGACACATCGCTTCAAAGGCGCGCGAAAACGGCATAGTGGTCGCCGACGCCGACCGCCGCAAGCTCGACGCGATGAGCGTTACCAAGGCGCATCAGGGCGTTATCGCGCTCGTCGGCGTGAACGAATACTGCTCGGTAGAGGATATACTCGCGCTTGCCCGCGAAAGGGGCGAGCAGCCGTTTATCATAGTGTGCGACGAGGTGAGCGATCCGAGAAACCTCGGCGCGATAATCCGCAGCGCAGAGTGCGCGGGCGCGCATGGGGTCATCATCCCAAAGCGCCGCAGTGCGGGGCTCACCGCAATAGTCGGCAAAGCATCTGCCGGTGCAGCAGAGCATATGAAGATAGCCCGCGTTCCGAACATCCCCGCCGTGCTCAAGCAGCTCAAGGACGAGGGCATTTGGGTATACGGTGCGGCGGCCGGCGGCTCAAGCGAGCTGTGGAGCACCGATCTCACCGGCTCTCTTGCCATCGTTATCGGCTCCGAGGGCGACGGTATGGGCAGGCTCGTGCGCGAAAACTGCGATTTCATCGTGAGCATACCCATGGCGGGAAAGATAAACTCTCTCAACGCCTCCGCCGCCGCGTCAATAATCATGTACGAGGTACTGCGTCAGCGCCGGAGCTGAGTACACAGGGATAGCTTTATGAACACATTCAGTAACGACAAAAATGAATTTGATCTCGACAGCATATTGCGGGAGTTCGGCGCTCTTGACGAAGAGCCCGAAAGCGAGATACCGGAGTTTGAGCCGCCCGAGCCCATTCGTGACGAAGCGCCCGATGAGGAGATATTCTCAGCCGCGGTGGAAACGGCTCCGGCAAAGCGCGATGCGGACGGGTTCGGATTTGACCGCGGCGAGATAATCGCACAGTTTAATTCCGACGGCAGCGTGCGCAGAGGCTCCGAGACGATCAACCCCGCCGCGATAGCCGCCGAGTTTGAAGGCTACGGCAGAGCGCCGAGCTCTCACAAGCCGCCCGAGCCGGTGATGCATGAGCCTATACCGGAATCCGAGCCCGAGCCGCCGATAAAAGCCGCCCGCGAAGCTGCCGCGATGATAAACGCTGCGGCGGAGAAGGCTGCCGTACACGGCGACATGGCTCTCGACGAGGTAGACAGGATAGTCGCCGAAGTCAGGCAGGAGCTCGATATGCGCTCTCGGGTGATAGAGCCCGTGTCCGAGCCTGAGGAGCCGGTGCAGGAGTTTGTACCGGAGCCCACGCGCGAACGCATCGAGGGAGAGCCTGTAACAAGTGAGCCAGAGCCCGATCTTTACGAAAACTCCGGACTACTTGACGATGCCGACGAGGACTATGCCTCAAACGAGGACTTTGTTCCTCCCGAGGAACCACCCAAGCGCGCGCAGAAGCGCAGCCGCTCGTTCCGAGAGTCGGTCGCCGTTCCGTTTATATCCGCGCTTGCCTTCATCGCAATGAAGGTAAAGCAGAGTCAGGTGACAATAGGCTCGGCAAGCTACGAAACGGAGGATCTCGGCGAGGAGATGCCGCCGGACAAAGCGGCAAGGTTCTATGGAAAGCACATTGCGGGACTGCGCGTGAGGGCAAGGATCTCCTTTATTCTGTGCGCTGTGCTCATTTACATAGCCTATGGGCTCCCTCTCGGCGGGGCGCTCGTTGACACCGGCGTTAAAAGCGCTGTGAGCCTTATCCTGATGCTCTGCGTCATGATATGCGGGCTCGATATTATAACAACGGGCATAATGAGTCTCGTGCGGTTTAAAATGCATGCTTACTCGCTTATTGCGGTATCTTGCCTTATATGCATGATAGATGCGTTTTTGGTCGCGGGCGGTATCAGTGAAAAGACTCTGCCGTTTTGCGTAGTGCCCTCGCTCACCATCGCGTTCGCGTTGCTCGGCAGCATACTGAATGTGCGCAGCAACAGGATAATCCTGAACACTGCCGCCTCCGCGCGAAACCCATCAACGCTCACGGCTGAAACGCCGATCACCGGCGGCGATATAACCCTCGTCAAGGCTCACCGCACGGCTGACGGCATCGTGCGCCGCACCGAGGAGGAGGGACCGGACGAGTCCGTTTTCGGCATACTCACTCCGTATTTTATCGCAGCGGCTCTCGTCTTGAGCCTTATAGCCGCCGTTATAAGCAAAAATTTTGCGGGCTTTGCTCACATTCTGTCCGGCATTTTCGTGTGCTCGGCTCCCGCGGCGATGCTGCTCACATTCCCGCTGCCGTTTTTCGTTTCGACGAAGGGGCTTATCCGCACGGGCTCTGCCATAGCGGGCTGGTCTGGGCTGTACGACATAGGAAAATCAAAGCACATCATAATAACCGATGCCGACCTCTTTCCTAAGGGCTGCGTCAAGATCGGCAAGGTGCACATCCTCTCCGGCATGAAGCCGGAAAAGGTCATTTCGTTTGCCGGCAGCATAATTTCCGCATCCGGAAGCTGCATGGTATCGCCATTTTCCGATCTCATGCGCAAGGCAAACGCCTCACTCCTGACCGTTGAGGGCTTCACGGTGCACGAAAGCGGCGGGCTTAAAGCCATGGTTGACGGCGAGGAGGTCCTGTGCGGCGACGCTGCATTCATGCGGCTTATGGGCGTTGTGCTGCCGGAGAAATATGTGCTCAGGGGCGGCGTGTACATCGCCGTTTCGGGCAAAATATGCGGCGTTTTCGAGATGCAGTACACCGCGACCGACGCCGTTAAGGACGCGCTCACCGAGCTTATGAGCTCCGGCAGGCACGCAATATTTGCCGTGCGCGATTTTAATGTCACGCCGCAGATGCTGTCGGTCAAGTTCGATATGCCGACCGACGGGTTCGATTTCCCGCCATATACCGAGCGCTACGCCGTTTCGGGCGCGGAGCCTTCCGACGGAAGCCGCCCCGCCGCACTCATCTCGCGTGAGGGACTCGGCGCGCTCGTCTCCCTTGCGGGACAGGGAAAACGGCTGTACGGCAGGATAAGACTAAATGTCATGCTCAGCGTTATGAGCGCGGTTATCGGCATGATAACGGCGTTTATCATGAGCCTCGGCGCGGGCGCAGGCGTTACCGCCGTGCTGACATATATGCTCGCGTGGCTGCTCATTTCGGTCATACTGGCATTTGCGTCATAAAAAAATGTTGCGCTTGTTTTTTAAGTAGTGTATAATCAATCCGGTTAACTATAATTTTTTAATATATCTTTAGAGAGGAAGCAACACATGAGCTACGAAACCAAGAACATAAGAAACATCTGCTTCATGGGTCACGGCAACAGCGGTAAGACCAGTCTTGCTGAAAGCATGCTGTTCACTACCGGCGCTATTGACCGCATGGGCAAGGTCACCGACGGCAACACCGTCTGCGACTACGACGCTGAAGAGATCAAGCGCCAGATCACCATCGCAACCTCCGTCGCTCCCGTAAACTTCGGCGGCTGCAAGATCAATGTGCTCGACTGCCCCGGATATTTCGACTTCGTGGGCGATGTCCTCGCCGCTATCCGCGTTGTCGAGGCAGGCATCATCTTCTGCTCCGCAAAGGACGGCATCACCGTCGGCGCGGAGAGAAGCTGGAAGTACCTCAAGGCAGCCGGCGTTCCCGCAATGTTCTACATCTCCAAGCTGGATGAGGAGCACGGCGATTACTACGGCGTTCTGGCAGCTCTTAAAGAAAAATACGGTGCAAGCATCTGCCCCGTCATGATCCCCATGTCCGACGGCACCGGCGTTATCGACCTCGTTCATAACACCGCTTACCAGACCAAGGGCGGCAAGACCGCAAAGGTCGCCGTTCCCGCCGACGATGCGGACAAGGTAGAAGAGATGCGCATGGAGCTCATGGAGGCCGCCGCGGTCACCGAAGAGCTCATGGAGAAGTTTCTTGACACCATGGAGCTTTCCGACGCAGAGATAGTCGAAGGTCTCAAGGCAGGTCTTGCCGAGCGCAGCGTCGTTCCCGTCGTCTGCGGCGCGGCAATGTCCAACATCGGCACCGAGGCTGTCATGCAGGCAATCTGCGACTATGTTCCCGCTCCCGAGGATAAATCCGCAGAGCCCGTTTGCGGCTTTGTTTTCAAGACCGTTTCCGATCAGTTCGGCAAGTACAGCTTCGTGAAGGTCGTTTCCGGCAAGATAACCGCCGACCTTTCCCTGCGCAATGTCCGCGCATCCAGCACCGACAAGCTCGGTAGACTTTACACCATCTGTGGCAAGAAGACCACCGAGGTCAAGGAAGCCTGCTGCGGCGATATAGTCGCCGTCGGCAAGATGGAGTGGAAGACCGGCGACACGGTCTGCGATCCCAAGAACGAGACCGAGCTGCCCGCTCTGGTCATGCCCGATCCCTGCTACTCCATGGCTATCTCCCCCAAGACCAAGGGTCAGGACGACAAGGTCGCCGGCGGTCTTGCAAGACTCAACGAAGAGGATGTTTCCTTCACTCTCGTCAACAACGCCGAGACCCATCAGATGGTCATTTCCGGCGCAGGCGACATTCAGGTCGATGTTCTGTGCGCAAAGCTCAGGAGCCGCTTCGGTGTTGAGACCGAGCTCAAGCCCGCCCGCGTCGCTTACCGCGAGAAGATAAAGGGCAAGGTCGAGGCTCACGGCCGCCACAAGAAGCAGTCTGGCGGTTCCGGTCAGTTCGGCGATGTTTGGATCCGCTTCGAGCCGCAGGACGAGCAGGACGACATGATCTTCGCAGAGGAAGTATTCGGCGGCTCCGTCCCCAAAAACTTCTTCCCCTCCGTTGAAAAGGGTCTGCGCAACGCGGTCACCAAGGGCGTTCTCGCCGGTTACCCACTCGTCGGTCTGAAGGCGACTCTGTACGACGGTTCCTACCATCCCGTTGACTCGAACGATATGGCATTCCAGACCGCCGCTCGCCTTGCATATCAGGACGGCATCCCCAGAGCAAAGCCCACCATTCTCGAGCCTATCGGTCTGCTTCAGGTAACCATTCCCGACGCAAACCTCGGCGATATAATGTCCGACATCTCCTCCAAGCGCCGCGGCACCGTTCTCGGTATGAACGCCGAAGACGGTATGCAGACGGTCGAGGCTGAGGTCCCCATGGCAGAGATGAGCTCTTACACCATCGATCTGCGCTCCATGACTCAGGGCCGCGGCTCGTTCACCTGCAAGTTCATCCGCTATGAGGAGGCTCCCGGCAATGTCCAGCAGAAGGTCATTGAGGAAGCAAAGGCTCTGGCTGAGGCTGAGTAATTTATGATAGTAAACGGCGGGCACTTATGCCCGCCGTTTTTCAGGTGAAACTATGAAATTCAAGATACCCGAAATTAAGATCAAAAAGCCGCGCAAAGCCGATGAGCAGGAGTCCGAACAGGTCGTTGAGGAAAACGACGGTGCGGAGGAGATACTCGACGAGCTTGAGGGCACTCAGGAAATTCCCGAGCAGCCCGAGCCGGAGCCCGAAAAGCCGCAGAGCCGCGGAATGGAAATTTCCGAATCGCAGCTCCGCACGATATGGGCGGGCGAGATAGGCTTCGGGCTCATCATGGCGCTCGCGGCGATCGTAATAGCCTTTATAAAATGAAAAAGAAACCGTGGAGGGTTCTTTTTCATTTTATCTGATTATGCCTTTTATGAACGCGGGCTTTTCCACCGGATGGTCAACGAGCGTGTAGCAGGAGTTGAGCATTTCGGCAGCCTTCTGCGCCGCCTCGAGGCTCTGAGCGTGGATGGTTGCAAGGCTTTCGCCCGCTTTCACCTCGTCTCCTACCTTCTTTTTGAGGATAACGCCGACAGACAGGTCGATAACGCTCTCCTTCGTGGCTCTGCCGCCGCCGAGATGCATGGACACAAGCCCTACCTTGTCGGCGCTTATGTGCTTTACATAGCCCGAGCGGTCGCAGACGGCTTCGTACTGCACAGGCGCCATGGGCAGCAGCGAGGTATCATATACCGCGCGCTTATCGCCCTCCTGACCCTCAACGAGCTCGGCAAGCTTATTGAGCGCAGAGCCGTCCTCAATGCCCTTTTCGAGCATTGTGCGGGCCTCGGCATCATCCTTTGCTATGCCCGCTTCGGTGAGTATGCACGCGCCGAGGGTCAGGCACAGCTCAAGCAGCTCGCCCTTCTTCTCGCCGCGCAGCACCTCGATAGCCTCCTTGACCTCGAGCGCGTTGCCGATGGCGTTGCCGAGAGGCTCGTCCATGTCGGTTATTACGGCAACCGTCTTTTTGCCGGCAAGCTTTCCGACGGCGGTGAGGTTTTCGGCGAGCTCATGCGCATCCTCGGTGGTTTTCATAAACGAGCCGCTGCCGGATTTTACATCAAGGACGATAACATCCGCGCCCGCCGCGAGCTTTTTGCTCATTATTGAGCTTACGATAAGCGGTATGCTCGGCACCGTGCCGGTGACATCGCGCAGAGCGTACATCTTCTTGTCCGCGGGATCGAGATCGGCTGTCTGACCGGCGATGGCAATTCCGAAGTCGTTTACATTGGACATGAATTTTTCCTCGGAAATACCGGTGTTGAAATTGGGGAAGCTCTCAAGCTTGTCTATGGTGCCGCCGGTGTGACCCAGTCCCCTGCCGGACATTTTCGCTATCTTCACGCCCTGTGCCGCGACCATGGGGCAGAGAATGAGCGAGGTCTTGTCGCCGACGCCGCCGGTGGAGTGCTTATCCGCCTTAACGCCCTTTATGGCGCTCAGATCCAGCGTTTCGCCGGAATCGCGCATCGCCATGGTGAGCTCAAGCGTTTCCTCTCTGTCCATGCCGCGCAGCAGGATAGCCATTAAAAGCGCAGACATCTGATAGTCGGGAATATCTCCCTTTGTATATCCGTCCACGACGAATTTTATCTCGTCCGCGCTGAGCTTTCCCCCATCGCGTTTTTTTACTATAATATCAGTCATCAGCATAACCGACACCTCCAGCGTTTTGTTAATAATGCCATCATATTAACACATATCGCCGAGGATTTCCACATATATCACAAATTTCTTTCAAATATGATGTAGGTCATGCCGTCTATGCGACGCAGCTTATCCGACACTCTGCCGAGTCTGTGTGCATCTGCGGGTATTGCGAGCGCGTTTTTGCTCACAAGGCAGCCCATTCTGCCCCGCCGCCACACGGTGTCGGCAGCTTGACAGGCGGGCACTATCGGTGCATCGGCGGCGTACTCTATCGCTTTCGGCAGCTTTTCCATGTCACTGCGGCTGAATTTGCGGTGCAGCGTCATACCGCCGCCGGCAGGCTGGAGCGTTCCCAAAAGCGCACTTTCGCCCCCGCCGTAGAGATATAAGCGCACGGGCTTTCGCGGCGCAAATGCGCATTTTGCGCTCATGACGGTCATGAGCCCCTCGGCAGACGCCGTAAGGCTGCCGCACTTTCTTCCCTCTATGTAAACCGGATATTCCATTTATCCGTCCTTTCATACGACCGCTCCCCAAGCTTTCGCTCGGGGAGCTTATAGCTTACGGGACTCTTATAGTCCGAAGCTCACGGCAATGGCATTGTCTACCTTGTTCATGGTACTCTCATCCAGCTTGCCCATGCGCTCGCGCAAACGCGATTTATCAATGGTGCGTATCTGCTCAAGCAGGATAACGCTGTCGCGTGAAAGCCCCACGCTCTGCGCGTTTAACTCTATATGAGTCGGCAGCCGTGCCTTGCCGGTCTGACTGGTTATGGCTGCGGCAATAACCGTTGGGCTGTGCTTATTGCCGGTATCGTTCTGAACTATGAGCACCGGACGCATACCGCCCTGCTCGGAGCCCACGACGGGGCTAAGGTCTGCGTAAAAAACATCTCCGCGCTTGACTATACTCAATTTGATTCACACTCCGGAATTATAGTCGCCCGCTACATCTTATGTAGTGCGCTGACTATATTCTCCCACGGCAGTGTGATTTTTATTCAGCTTATGCTCCAGTCGGAAATATCAATGAACACAACGGTCTGCTCCTTATAGCTTATCTCGGCGCTTATGGGAGCGAGTTCGGCGCTTATCCAGACCGTTACAAGGTAATCGTCGGCGGGCACGAGCCGCGCCGCTATGTTATCGCCCTCGACCCAGGTTATCTCCGTGTGCGCACCGGTAAGCGCCCGCGCGAAAAGCGGCAGCGCCGACATTGGACTGAGCTCGGCTGCCTCGAGAGTTCCTATGTCGAGCATGGCTCCATCGTATTCAAGGCTGAGGTCGTTATCTTTAAGATGCGCTTTTATACCGGCGAGCATTTCAGGCTCTATGACCTCGACCGAGGCTCCGTCGGCATTCTGCTCGTATCTCAGCTTAAACTCCGCCGTTTTATCGTCATACTCCGTTCTGACCTCGGCAGTGAACGATATATTCTCCGCCTCGGCTGTACGGCTTACAAACTTTGCAAACTGCTCCTCGCCTGTGTCGGCGCAGGCGCACAGCAGCATCGCAATGCACATTATGAGCGGCACGATCTTTTTCATACAGCATCCTCCGTAAAATTCGATATGTTTAATCCTATTCATAAGCTTTGCCCGACATTATTGAAATTTACTCTTGACATTTAATTAAATGTGGGATTTAATATCATGGTAACAGGCTTTGAAGCGGGAAAATAATATCGTTTGCATCACTCAGAGAACGGCGGTCGTCGGCTGAAAGCCGCCCGTGGTGCTGGTATTCGGTTCGCCTGCAGAGCTCCGGCTAATCACCGGCGGCGGTTCCGTTATAACCGACAAGTGCGATAAACATCGAATCAGGGTGGTACCGCGGAAGCATGGTCTTTCGTCCCAATGGGGCGTAAGGCTGTTTTTTTATGTTTATTTTATGTTCTAATGATAAGGAGAGACACAATGAAAGCACTCATGAACCAGCTCAGAGAAAGTGCCGTAAATGCAATTCTCAATGCTGACAGTCCCGAGAGTCTTGATGCACTCAGAGTAAAATATCTCGGCAAGAAAGGCGAGCTCACCGCTATTCTCAAGCAGATGGGCAAGCTCTCCGCGCAGGAGCGCCCCGTTATGGGCCAGCTCGCAAACCAGATCCGCGCAGAGCTCGAGCAGGCGATAGACCAGACCCGCGAAAAGCTCGAAGCTGCCGCGCTTGAGGCGCGCCTTGAGCTGGAGGCGGTCGATGTCACCGTTCCGGGCGAGGATATCCGCATCGGTCACAAGCACCCGATGTACAAGGCGCTTGACGAGATAAAGGATATATTCGTCGGCATGGGCTTTACGGTGCTCGACGGTCCCGAGGTCGAGCTTGCAAGCTATAACTTCGACAAGCTCAACGCCGAGGAGGGTCACCCCTCCCGCGACTGGTCGGATACTTTTTATTTCGACACCGACAGCCGCGTGATGCTGCGCTCGCAAACGAGTCCCATGCAGGTGCGCGCAATGGAGACCATGCCGCTTCCCATCCGCATCGTCGCGCCCGGCAGAGTTTACCGCAAGGACGAGGTCGATGCGACCCACTCGCCCATGTTCCACCAGGTAGAGGGCATGGTCATAGATAAGAATGTCACCATGGCAGACCTCAAGGGCACCCTCAACCTCGTAATGCAGGAGCTGTTCGGCGAGGGCACCGTAACGAGATTCCGCCCCCACCACTTCCCGTTCACCGAGCCGAGCTGCGAGATGGATGTGCAGTGCCACAAGTGCGGCGGCAAGGGCTGCCCCACCTGCAAGGGCGAGGGCTGGATCGAGGTGCTCGGCGCCGGTATGATCCACCCCAAGGTGCTCGAAATGAGCGGCATTGACAGCGAAGAATACACCGGCTGGGCATTCGGCATGGGGCTTGAGAGACTTGCGATGCGCAGGTTCAAGATCTCCGACCTGCGTTTGATATTTGAAAACGATGTCCGCTTCCTGGAACAGTTCTGATGGGAGGATGAAGAAATGAATTTAAGCAGAAAATGGCTTTGCGAGTTTGTTGACGGCGTTTCCGTCAATGATATTGACGATCACGAGTTTTCCGAGGCTATGACCCTCTCCGGCTCCAAGGTGGAGACCTATGAGGACATGGGCGCGGAGATAAAGAATGTTCTTGTCGGTAAAATACTTTCCATGGAAAAGCATCCCGACTCGGATCATATGTGGGTATGCAGCATAGACATCGGCGCGGATGAGCCCGTTCAGATAGTCACCGGCGCGTGGAATGTGCACGAGGGCGACCTCGTTCCGGCGGCGCTGCACAATTCGCTGCTGCCCGGCGGCAAGAAGATAACCAAGGGCAAGCTCAGAGGCGTAATGTCAAACGGTATGCTCTGCTCGCTTTCCGAGCTCAAGCTCGACGAGCGCGATTTCCCCTACGCCGTTATCACCGCCGCCGCACTTCTGAACGATTATCACCCGCTGGATAAGGATAAGCCCTCCATCCCCGCGGATATAGCAGCCGGAGACAAGGTTTTCGGACCCGTTTCCGCGGCAGCCGTCACCGCCGTTGAGAATGCCGGCGTTAACCTCTGGAAGGTGACCGTCGATCTCGGAGGCAAAGAAAGCACCGTTATAACCGCGTGCCAGAACATCCACGCGGGCGACATGGTCGCATATAACACCAAGACCGAGAGCATCTGCACGCTCGAGGATCTGCACGCTCAGCAGGCGGAGTTTCCGCACTGCATAGCCGACGGCATATTCGTCCTGCATGAAGACGGCATCGCACCGGGAGACGATATCAAGCCCATAATCGGTGCCGACGACCATGTCATTGAGTTTGAGATAACCCCGAACCGTCCCGACTGCCTGTCGGTCATCGGTCTTGCGCGCGAAGCCGCCGCTACCTTCGGCAAGGAGCTCAAGACCCACACGCCAGTTGTAAAGGGCGGCGCGGACGGCGATCTTAACGAGCTTTTGACCGTTGAGGTGCCCGCAGCCGACCTCTGCCCGAGATACACCGCGCGCATGGTGCGCAATGTCAAGATAGCCCCCTCGCCCAAGTGGATGCGCGAGAGACTGCGCGCAATGGGCGTAAGACCCATCAACAACATAGTCGATATAACGAACTATGTCATGATGGAATACGGTCAGCCGATGCACGCATTTGACTACCGCTATGTCAAGGGCGGCAAGATAATCGTGCGCAGAGCCGCCGACGGCGAAGAGCTCACCACTCTCGACGGCAATGTCAGAAAGCTCAACTCCAATATCCTCGTTATCGCCGACGACACCCGCGCAGTCGGTCTTGCCGGCATAATGGGCGGCGAAAACAGCGAGATAGTTTCCGACACCGTTGATGTCGTTTTCGAGTCGGCTAATTTCGACGGCACCTGCATCCGCAAGGGCGCGCTGTCGCTGGGCATGCGCACCGAGGCATCCGCAAAGTTTGAAAAGGGTCTTGACCCCCTGAACACGCTCCCCGCAGTTGACCGCGCCTGCGAGCTCGTTGAGCTTCTCGGCGCCGGCGAAGTGGTCGACGGCGTTATAGATGTCGTAAACAGCATCCCCGAGCCCACCGTGCTCAGCCTGCGTCCGGACAAGATAAACGCCCTGCTCGGCACCGATGTCTCCACCGAGACGATGCAGGACATTCTCCGCAGCCTGCAGTTCGGCGTTGACGGCGAAACGATAAGCGTCCCCTCGTGGAGAGGCGATGTTTCGCACTACTCCGACCTTGCGGAGGAGGTCGCCCGCTTCTACGGCTACAATAACATCCCCTGCACGCTGGTCTCCGGCGAGAGCACCCTCGGCGGCTACTCCGACGAGCAGCTCATGGAGCAGAGGCTCGGCGCACTGTGCCGCGCAGCCGGTTATGACGAGATAATCACCTACTCGTTCATATCCCCCACCTACTACGACAAGATTCGTATGCCCGCCGACTCCCCCGACCGCGAGAGCTTCAAGATACTCAATCCGCTCGGCGAGGATACCTCGATAATGCGCACCACCACCCTGCCCTCCATGCTCGAGATACTCACCCGCAACTACAACTACCGCAACAAGGAAGTCAAGCTCTATGAGCTCGGCAGGACCTACCGTCTCGGCGGCAAGGACGGCCTTGCGATCGAGAATAAGTATCTCTCGCTCGGCACATACGGCGCGAATGTAAACTTTTTCACCGTAAAGGGGCTCGTTGAGGCGATACTGCGCGACCTGCGGGCTGAAAATGTTCATTACGAAGCCTGCACCGCAAATCCCTCGTATCATCCCGGACGCTGCGCCGAGGTATATGCCGGAGACGAGCTCATCGGCGTGTTCGGTCAGATCCACCCGCTGGTTGCCGCAAACTACGGCGCTGACGCCGAGTTCTACTGCGCGGAGCTCTCGCTCGAAAAGCTCATGGCTGCAAGCGGCAGCGATCCCGTTTACAAGCCGCTGCCCAAGTTCCCCGCCGTCACCCGCGATATTGCCATCGTGTGCGACAAGGCCATCCCCGTTGCAAAGCTCATCGGCTGCATCATGTCCGCCGGCGGTCAGTACCTCAAGGACTGCGCGCTGTTTGACATATACACCGGCTCGCACATCGCTCAGGGAAAGAAGTCCGTTGCGTTCTCGCTCACGCTCAGAGCCGACGACCAGACCCTCACCGACGACCACGCCGAGGAGACCATGAAGTCCGTTCTCGACGCGCTTGAGCGCGATTTCGGAGCGGTTATGCGCTAAATTGCGGCAAAGTCGGGAGCAATCTTTGCATATCCGCTTTACATTTGCGAATAAACTGGTTATAATAGCACCAAGATATTTTTAGCGGGGAGTGATCAATTATGGAAGACATAACGAGAAAATTTGCCGTTGTTGACAGCAAGACCGAAATGCGCGAGATCCTGTCATCGGTATACAATTCTCTGAAGGTCAAGGGATATGACCCCATAAACCAGCTTGTCGGCTACATCCTTTCCGAGGATCCGACATACATCACAAACTACAACAGTGCAAGAAGTTTGATATGCAGGATAGACCGAGACGAGCTCATGCACGAGCTGCTCACAAGCTATCTCGGAAGCGACGATTGACAAAAATGCGGAACCGGCACGGTAACCCGTGCCGGTTTTATTTTGAACATATCGTGACAGTTTTCACAAATTGAAATTATAACTTTTCAGCACTGTAAATGCATATTTTGCGCGTTTTTCTATACATTTTCTGCATTATGTTCGTTTTTTGGCTGATGTCTGGAATTTGCCCGTTTTTACCATATTCTGCATTGCTTTTCCCTTCCGCCGCCGCTATAATGTAAAAGAATTTAAGTAAACGATCATTTTGGCGCGGCTGTTCTCTAAGCACCGCGTGATCGTAAGGGAGGAAATTATTATGGCAAAACCCGTAAACCAGGAATGGTTCGACAAGCTGTGCGCAGATGTTCTGCCCAAGTTCTCCGAGAAGAAGACCGGCAAGCTCAACACCTTTACCTACACCGAGATCTGGACCGACAACACCGACGGCACCACCTTCTGGTTCTATGTTGATGTTCAGGACAATGTTTGCGTCGATCACAAGTGCGGCGTTGGCGAGGACACCGCTCCCGCGGCTACCTTCACCGTTATCGGACCTTACGAGAACTTCGCAAAGGTCATCACCGGCGAGTGGGATTCCAAGACTCCTCTCATTAAGGGCAAGTTCAAGCTCAAGGGCAACCTCCTTGCAGCAGTTGCTCACCTCGGCGTTTACCAGAGCCTTATCGAGTCGAAGAAGGCTATCGACTGGGACTACGGCGTTTGATCCGGAATATAAAAACTCCGATGCAAAGTGCATCGGAGTTTTTTTGTTATTTTGCCTTTATCGCAGCTTCAATGGCAGCGGCTTTATCGGCGGGGACGATGCCCTTGCTGGTGACAAGCTCGAATATCTCGCCGCAGGTCTTTCTGTAAAACAGCTTCAGCGGGTATTTGAGAAGATTGGGAGCATACTGCTCGCACAGCTCTTTGCCGCCGTTGACTTCAAAAAAGTCTTTTACCGTCATGCTTTTAAAATCCATAATTGACCTCCTTTGACCAAAAGAGCCCCGCCGCAGGGCAGGGCTCTATCAGGTAATACGATTACTTGTCTGCGTAGCGCTCGTTGAATGCCTTCTCAAGAGCTGCTGCCTCGTCTGCGGTGCAGCGGCCGAGCTTGATGCAGGTCCCGACAACATCGCCAGCCTTTTTATTGTAGTAGGGCTTATACATGAGCTTAGGGAGCTTTGCTATACCGGGGGTGAACTCCTTGAAAAGCTCTACGCCGTCATACTTCTCCAGAAAATCCTTGCCGAGAGTGTCTTTAAATACTGCCATGATAATTCTCCTTTATTGTTTATATGCGAACCTTCCTTCTGTCCGCTTTGCTGATAGACCCATGTTACAACACTTGTGACCTATTTGTCAAGACGAGTATTGCCGGCAGAGCCATTTTAGGCAATTTATACAAATTTTTGTTTCAAATTTCTCAATTAAATTTTTTGGGACTGAAGTCGGGCTCGGTACCGCTTACAAGACGAATTATATTAGAGCGGTGCATGAATATGACCAGCAAGGCGGAGAAAATGCACATAACAACAAGCATTCGACCGGCGTTGGTCACCCATGCCGCAAGCGGCAGCGCGGCAGCCGCCGTCATGGAAGCAAGCGACACCTTGCGCCCGAGCATTGCCACCGTGAAGAACACAGCCATGATGATGCAGAACGCCAGCGGATGCGTCATAAACCCGAGTGCCGCCCCAACCGACACGCCCTTGCCGCCGCGAAAGCCGAAATATATCGGGAAGCAGTGCCCCACCACGCAGAACGCGCCTGCTATCGCCTCGCCGGTCTGACCGCCGAGATGCGCGCCTATGAGCATTGCCGCCATGGTTTTCACCGCGTCAAGCGCGAATGTGACCGCTCCGGCTTTCATGCCGTAAACTCGCGCCATGTTGGTTGCTCCGGCATTGCCGCTGCCCTTTGTGCGGATATCCGCGCCGTACAGCTTCTTTGACAGCGGGATGGATGCGCAGAACGAGCCGATGAGATACGCAATTGCGGCACAGGCGAGATATATCATGATAAGCCCTCCAATAGTTCAAATATTTTAAATATATTATATCAATTTTTTTAAGTATTTCAATAGTAAAAAACGCACAGTTTAGTACTGTGCGTTTTGTCGATTATATATACATTTCAAATGATGTCAGCCATTTTTAGCCCATTTATCAGCATTTTTACCCCAAATGCAGTCACGAGCACCGCGCTGAACTTTATCATATATTTAAGTGACCTTTTCGGTATGAGCGATCCGAGTGAACCGAAAAGCAGCATGAGCGGCACGGTGCCGAGGGAAAATGTGAGCATTATGAGCGCTCCCCTGCCCATGCTGCCAGAGGACATTGCAAACAGCCACATTGCGTACATCGAGCCGCAGGGCATAACGCCGGTGAGTAGCCCCACAATGAGCGGTCTTGCGGCAAGGCGTTTTCTCCCCGCCGTCACCGAGCAGAACGAGCTCTGCTGCGACAAAAGCGCGCGCCTTAGCTTTCCCACGCAGGCGGCGCAGTCAACATTGCTGATATTTGCGGCTATTCGGCTCATACGGCGGTCTCCTTTTTATAATTACCACTTGGTTAATATTAAATATATCACGCTCTCATATCCGTGTCAACAGCCTTTACGGAAGCGGGCAAATATGTTATCATTTAAAAAATATGTTGTTTGGAGGAGCGGACCATGCACCTATACAAGCGGATCTGCGCGGCTTTCCTTGCCATTATCATGATGGTATTGCTCGGCGCGTGCAACATCGCCGAAGTGCTGTACCCGAATTATGATTTCACAAAGCTTGAGAGGGTATTTAACGGCGAGCGCAGCCATGACCGCGTTGCGGGACTCGGCTTCGAGAGCATGGAATACTCCCGTCCGAACCTCGACGAGCTGGAGAAGCTTGCCGAGAATGTCTCATCCCTTCTCGACGATGGGGCTTCGAGGAAAGAGGTAATTGCCGCTCTCGACGAGTTTTTCGATGCCTACTCGCAGTTTAACACCATGTACACGCTCGCAATGATACGCAGCGACATTGACATTGACGACGATAACTACGCGCAGGAATATGCCTACTGCTCTGAAAGCGCCTCGCAGGTGGATAAGCTCTACGACGATGTTATGCTCACCTGCTCCGGCTCGTCGCTCTGCGATTATCTCGACGCGTACTACTTCGGCGGCGGTCTTGAGGAAAACTACAGCGCCGGCGACGATGGGTACACCCCCGATGCCGAGCTCGTACGGCTTCGGACTCAGGAGGCGCAGCTTCTTATAGAATACAGCAAGATAGATAACGCCCTCGGTGCTGCCGAGAGCTACGAGGAGATCGCCGGATATAACGAGGACGCGGCAAATATCTACATTAAGCTCATAAAGCTCCGCCACAGGATAGCCGAGAAATTGGGCTATGACAGCTACCGCGAGTATTGCTACGAATCCTTCGGACGCGGGTACGCTCCCGCGGAGATAGAGGAGTTCAAAAAAGCCGTTGAGCAGTATATCGTTCCGATATACATCAAGCTCAGCCAGCGCGGTGACCTTGACTCGATGTACTATGACTTTAACGAGCTAAGCGCCGCAGACTGCCTCGACATTCTCTCCGGCGCTGCGGAAAATATGGGCGGAGACATTGCGCAGGCGATGGAGCTTTTAAAAAGCGAGGGGCTTTACTGCATCGGCAGCAGCGGCGAAATGCGCGTCCGCTCTTATGTCACCTATATAAGCGGCTATGAGGTGCCGTTTCTGTTCTCGCACACAAATGGCTACGGCGACGATGTTCTCACCGTAGGGCACGAGTTCGGGCACTTTGTGGACGGATATTTAAACTACGGGCTCAACAGCGACAACGACTCCTCCGAAATGTTCTCGCAGGGAATGGAATACCTTCTTCCGGAATACCTTGACGATGAGTCCTTTGCCGAGAGCTTACGCAGGTTCAAGATGCTCGACACCGTGAACACGCTCGTAGATCAAGCAAGCTTCAATGCGTTTGAAGACGCCGTGTACGCGCTCCCCGAGGATGAGCTGACGGTTGATAACATAAACTCTATATACGCCCGCATTGCCGGTGAATACGGCTATGCCTCGGAGTATCCCGCCGAGTATCTGCCGTATATGTGGATAAGCATTTCTCACCTGTTTGAGATGCCGTTTTATGTCATAAGCTACTGTGTTTCCGCCTGCGCCGCCTTCCAGCTTTATAACATGGAGCTTAACGAGTCGGGCAGCGGGCTGAGCGCCTATCTTGAGCTTATGGATGCCTCGGCTGAGAATGATTTTATAACCATCCTCGACAATGCCGGCATACCCTCGCCGCTTTCATCGGAAACGGTAAAAAGCATCGCCTTAACGCTTAAGCATCTGCTATAAAAATGACCGCCATTGGGCGGTCTTATTCTATGCTTATCACCGTGAGGGTGTCGCCGGTGACTTTGAATTTTATCTCGCATCCGGCATACTCCATGCCGTAAACTCTGTCGGGATCGTCCTGATAGCGCGGGCGCGGGTCGTTTTCCAAAACGCTTTCCAGCCCCTCGGGGGCGGCGGCATTCTCCGGCAGAACAACGCTCAGCTTTTTAAAGGTGACGGAATCGGTAAAGCCGCCCTTTGCCTCGGGGTGAGCGTCGGCATAGGCTATATAGGGCTTTATATCGAATATCGGAGTTCCGTCCATGAGGTCTGCGCCGCGGACTATGAGCACCGGTCCCCTGTCGGCGGTGTATTCCACCCGCTCAAGCTCCACCGACGAAAGCCCGATGGGGTTCGGGCGAAACGGCGACCGAGTGGCGAAAACGCCCATGCGCACATTTCCGCCGAGCCTCGGCGGGCGCACCGTGGGCGACCATTTATCCGTTACGCTCTCGGAGAACATCCACAGCAGCCACAGGTGCGAGTACCCGTCTATGCCGCGCACTGCGTCCGGAACGCGGTATTCCGGCTCAAACACGATCTCTCCGCGAACCTGCGGTGCAACTCCGCTCTGGCGGGGTATACCGAATTTTGTTTTAAAAGGCGTGCGTATGTGCGCTATTATCTTCATTTCCGGCATTTATCTCACCTGCTCTTGTTGATTTTTTCCGTTTAATAATATATTATATAGTTTATAAACTAAATGTCAACAAATCGGGAGGTGAGCCTTTGGAATACATTCTGCGCACTAAAAATCTCACGAAGCAGTTCGGTGAGAAATTTGCCGTCAGGGGCGTTAGTATGCAGATCCGCAAGGGCGAGATATACGGATTTATCGGCAAAAACGGCGCGGGCAAAACAACGCTTATGCGCCTTATCCTCGGAGCCGCCATGCCTACCGACGGCAGCATAGAGCTGTTCGGCGGAGAGGATGAAAACTCCGCGCGCCACCGCATCGGCGCGCTTCTTGAATACCCCTGCATCTATAAAAACTGCTCGGCGCTTGAAAACCTGCGCCGCTTTGCGATACTCACCGGCAACGACACCGATGAGCTGGAGGATATACTCGAGCTCGTGGGGCTCGGAAAAGTGGGCAATAAGAAAGCCGGTCAGTTTTCTCTCGGCATGAAGCAGCGTCTGGCAATCGGCATAGCCCTGCTGGGGCATCCGGAGTTCCTCGTGCTCGACGAGCCGATAAACGGGCTCGATCCCGCCGGAATAAAGGAAATTCGTGATGTTATTCTGGCGCTCAATCAGAAAAAGGGCGTTACTTTCCTCATATCGAGCCACCTGCTCGACGAGCTTTCAAAGATAGTAACCACCTACGGCATAATAAAGGACGGCGTTCTCATAGAGCAGATCACCGCGCCCGAGCTTCAGGCAAAATGCCGCCACCATCTCAAGATAGCAGCCGACGATATTCCCAAGACCGCCGCGCTGCTGGAGTGTCTTACCGATAAGCGCTATATCAAGGTCGGCGACGGCTGTCTGTATCTGTACGATCTCATCGACAAAAGCGACCGGATAAACAGGCTCCTCGTAAATCACGGCATCCGAGTGAGCGAGCTGGCGGTGCAGACGGCAAGCCTTGAAGAGTACTTTCTTGAAAGGATGGGCAAGTGACATGGGAAAGCTTCTGCATTTTGAATTTCACAAGCTCATCCGTCAAAAGAGCTTTTACATCTGCCTTGCGGTGCTGCTCGGTATGCTCGTCGTGTCCGCGGAGACCTCGCAGCTTATTTATGCCGACAGCGAAACGCTGCCGCCGACTCTGAACGCGCTGGATAACCTCATGAGCTCTGTCAGCGGGAGCGTACTGAAGATGATCCTCGGCGTTTTTATCCCTCTGTTCGTGTGCGAGGATTTCGTATCCGGCACGATCCGGAATGTCATAACGCGCGGCTACACGCGCCTTGAGATATTCTTCTCAAAGCTCATCGCGGTCCTGTGCGCCTGTGTTATCATGACCGTTCTCTGCATGGCTGTCGCGTATCTCGTCGGGCTCATATTCTGGGGCACGGGCGAGGGCTCGTTTACCGGTGAGCAGGTAAAAATACTGCTGTGCCAGCTACTGGTCACGCTCGCAATATCCTCGCTGTTTTATGCTATAAGCACCGTTTTGCAGAAAACCGGCGGAGCCATCGCGGTGTGTCTGGTGCTGCCGATGGTGCTGGGCATAATCCTCACGCTTGCAGACACCGCGCTCGCCGAAAAGGAGATACAGCTATCCGGCTACTGGATAGAGAGTGCCGGCGCAGCTCTCTCATCCGCGGATGTGGCAGCCGATGAGCTCAAAAAATCGCTGCTCACAGCGCTTGCGTACCTTGCCGTTACGACGGCGGGCTCGTGGTTTTTGATAAGAAAAAGAGAATACTGAAAAAAGCAGGGATTGAATCCCTGCTTTTTTAAAGCTCTTTTTTCTCGAATATCCTCTGTGATATGAGCCATGACGCGGCAAACAGCAGCAGCGAGACGACAAGTCCCATTATGCAGCCCGACGGCAGCGCAAGGTCAATGCCGTCAAGCGAAAAATCTCCATAGCTCTTTCTGAGCCCGTGTATTTCCAACGCGTTCATCGTTTACTCCTCCATTTCATAGCTGAGCATTTCGATAAGCTCTTCCCTGCTCAGTCCGCACGAATGCGCAAGCTTTATTATTTGCTCCATGTGCTCCTCGATCTTCCTGAGACTTTCCTCGCGCAAAAGCTCGGTGTTTTTCGGCGCGACAAAGCAGCCCTTTGCCGCTACCGTGTAAATAAACCCGTCCTTTTCAAGCTCGTCGTAGGCGCGCTTTGTCGTTATAACGCTTATTCGCAGATCCTTTGCTAGCCCGCGTATGGACGGCAGCGGCTCATCGGCGCTGAGGCTGCCGCCGATTATCTGCGCCTTTATCTGAGAATATATCTGGTCGTATATCGGCTGTCCGCTGCGGTTGTCTATAAATATGTTCACAGTGCCGCTCCTCTCATACTGTATATATTCATTATATACAGTATACACGCATTTGTCAATAAAAAAAGACCCGCATAAGCGGGTCTTTGGAGCAGCTATTACTTCTTTATATTTATATTTTCGAGAGTCTGATTGCCCTTATTCTTGGCGCTGGCGGCTACAAGACCGCTGAGAGCAAGCAGAGCAATGACATTGGGTATTACCATGAGCTGGTTGAACATATCCGTAAGCTCCCAAACGAGGTCGTTAGACAGCAGCGAGCCGAGGAAGATGAACACGATGGCGATTATTGAGTAAGGCAGAACTGCCTTCTTGCCGAACAGGTACTCGATGTTGATGCGTCCGAAGAGGTTCCAGCCGATGATGGTGGTAAACGCGAAGAACAGCAGGCAGATAGCAACGAATGCACCGCCGAGCCCCTCACCGAACACGCTGCCGAAGGCGAGCTGCGCGAGGTTTGTCTTTGCAACGCCCAGCGCGTCGAGGTTTTCGGCGGTAGTCATAACGCCGGAGAGAACACCGTCGCCGGTGTACAGGGTGGAGATAACGACGAGTGCGGTCATGGTCAGGACTACGAAGGTGTCGATAAACACGCCGATCATTGCGACAACGCCCTGCTCGTGCGGGGTCTTGACCTTTGCCTGAGCGTGAGCGTGAGGAGTAGAGCCCATACCTGCCTCATTGGAGAACAGACCGCGCTTTACGCCCTGCGAGATAGCCTGCTTTATCGCAAAGCCTATCGAGCCGCCGATGACTGCGGTGGGATTGAATGCGTACTTGAAGATCATTCCGAAGGTCTCGGGGATGTACTGGATGCGGCAGATCAAAACGACGAATCCGCCGAGGACATACAGCAGAGCCATGATGGGGACTATCTTCTCCGCAACGGCTGCAACGCGGTGAGCGCCGCCGATGAAGATCAATGCGCATATGACTGCGATAATGGCACCCATGATCCATGTGGGGATGCCGAAGGCGTTACTGCAGCTCTCGCCGATGGAGTTGGACTGAACCATTGCGCCCATGAAGCCGAGGGCGAGGATTATCGCAACGGCAAAGAAGCCTGCGAGGAACTTGCCGAAGCCGTTGTTAAACGCGCGCTTTATGTAGTAGACCGGTCCGCCGGCGACGGTACCGTCGGCATTGACCTTGCGGGTCTCCTGTGCGAGCACCGCCTCGGCATATATCGTGCTCATGCCGAAGAATGCGATTATCCACATCCAGAAGATAGCTCCCGGACCGCCGACGAGGATAGCGCCGGATGCGCCGACGATGTTTCCGGTGCCGACCTGAGCGGCTATCGCCGTTGCAAGCGCCTGGAACGAGCTCATGCCGCCCTCATGCTTGCCGCCGTGCAGCGAGAAGTTGCCGAACACCTTGCGCCAGCCCTCTTTAAAGCAGCGAACCTGAACGAACCTTGTCCTGATGCTGAAATACAGACCGCAGCCGATGAGCATGAGTATCAGTATGTAGTCCGAAAGGTACATATTGACGGTCTGAACGATTTTTAGTATTGCGTCCATTTTCTTTTCCTCCTGTTTTTAAAAAACAAAAAACTGCTGAAAAATTCAGCAGCTCCGGAGACATATTAGAAAACATATTAAAAACAGATTTATGCTTTCCTCTGTCCTTTTGCCTGAGAGATTCGGCTTTCGCCTTACACCTTCGGCACCCTTTCGGGATTCTCCAGAGCATCCTCCGCCCCCAGTTTCTTGCGATCCTTGAGGTTTCACAGGATTTATGAGCGTATGTTAGCACATTGTTCACAGTATGTCAACAACTTTAAAACGTTAAATTATTATTTATCTAACTGCACAATTAATAGTTAGTTAACACAAACGCCTTTCACATATACTACAATTGACTGACATCCTTGAAAGGACGGTTTTAAAATGAAAAAAGTAATTTCACTGATCCTCTGCGTTCTGATGCTCGGAAGCTGCTTTGCTTACGCAGATGCGATAGAGGGCAGCCGCGTTGTTATAGGCGCGGATCTTGACGCGGACGACATTGCGTATGTCTACAAGCAGTTCGGCATAGAGCAGGGCGATGTCAAGGAGCTCACCGTTACGAATGCCGAGGAGCGCGAGTACCTCAATGGGCTGGTTGATAACAGTCTCATAGGCTCTAAATCCATTTCCTGCGTGTATATCGAGGCGCTTGCCGAGGGCAAGGGACTCGATGTCACCGTTAAGAACATCACCTGGTGCACTCCCGATATGTACATGAACGCAATGGTGACAGCCGGCATAACCGATGCCAATGTCAAGATCGCAGCCCCATTCGAGGTATCCGGAACAGCGGCGCTTACCGGCATATACAAAGCATATGAGGACATTACCGGCAAAAAGCTCGATAACGACGCAAAGCTCGTCGGAACCCAGGAGCTCACCGTTACCGCCGAGCTCGCAGACGAGATAGGCAGCGCGGACTCCACCGCCATCGTAAACGAGCTCAAGCTCATTCTCGACAAGACGAAGGACATGACCGACGAGGAGCTCAGGCAGCAGATAATAGACATTGCAAAGAAATATGATGTCACGCTCACAGACAGCCAGATAGACAGCCTCATCTCTCTGTGCCGCTCCATGGAAAAGCTCGACATTGACCAGCTCAAGCAGAAGGTCGAGGAGGTACAGCAGTACCTGAAGGACATCGTGGCCAAGCACGGCGAGGTAAAGCAGTTTCTCTCCACCGTCGCCGACACCGTTACGGAGTTTGTAAACAAGGTCATCGACTTCTTCAAGGGCATTTTCGGATAACAAAAAACTCAGGTCAAATGACCTGAGTTTTTTCATGCCAGTCTAAGCCCGATAACGCCCATGAGGACCATACCCATGAAAACGAGCTTTTTCGTGCTTCTGCTCTCTTTGAAAACGAATATGCCGAACAGCACATTGAAAAGCGTTCCCAGCCCCGTCCACACGGCGTAGGAGATGCCGAGCGGCAGGGTTTTCGTTGCTATCGACAGAAGTCCGATGCTCGTGCAGGTGCTGAGCACGGTGAGGATGGTGTATTTGACATTTTTAAGTCCGTTCGACAGCTTCATGCAAACGGTGAAAGCGAGCTCAAAAAAGCTGGCGCAGATAAGAACTAACCACATCATTTCGCCTTTTCCTCCCCGTCGCACATTTTAAGCCCGATTATGCCCGCAACGAGCACCGCCAGAGACACTATTTTCAGAACGCTCGCGCCCTCGTTGAGGACAAATATGCTGATAACGGTAGTACCGACAACGCCTATGCCGGTGAAAACGGCATAGCTCAGCCCGATGCCGAGCTTATCCACCGCCTTCGCAAGCATGAAAAAGCTCGCAATGAGTATCACAACGGTTATTATGCTTGGCACGAGCACGGTAAACCCGTGGCTGAGCTTCATCGTATACGCCCAGACTATTTCCATGAGTCCAGCCGCAATGAGCAGGATCCACGCGGTGTTTTTCTCTTTCATAATTCCTCCTTATAAGCAGAAAAGTCCGGAAGAGGTATTGTTCTGTCAATACTTCTCCCGGGCTTTTATCCCTCCGTGCAGCGCAGTGCGCCGTTTTATCTCGGTCCAGACGCATTGCTGCCGGAACCCTATAAAACATTATATATCGCTGTTCAGTTTTCCAGTGAGTCGATATAGCGGCAGGCGGCAAGCGCTGCGCACGAGCCGTCAGCGGTCGCGGTGGTGAGCTGGCGAACGGTTTTTCTGCGGCAGTCGCCGGCTGCGAAAACACCCGGCGTTTTTGTAGTGCAGCTTTCGTCGGAGTCGGCATAGCCGCCGTCGTCAATGTCGATGAGCTCCGAGAACACGCCGTTATCGGGAGCGTGACCTATCGCCACGAACAGGCCCTCCACATCGAGCTGTCTGCTGTTTCCGGCATTATCCGTTACGACGATGCCGCTGAGCTCATCCTGCCCGAGCAAGTCGGTAACGCTGCTGTTTAACACAAACTCAACATTGGCTTTGGCTCTGAGCGCCTCTACGAGCTTTGCCTCGCCTCTGAATTTGTCCCTGCGGTGGATGATATACACCTTTGAGCAGGTGTCGCTCAAGAGCAGAGCATCCTGCAGGGCAGAGTTTCCGCCGCCGTTTACCGCAACGGCTTTGCCCTTGTAAAACGCACCGTCGCACACCGCGCAGAAGCAAACACCTGCGCCCATGAGCGCCTCCTCGCCGGGTATGCCGAGGGTGCGGGGTCTTGCACCTGCGGCAATGATGAGCGCCTTTGCCTCGAAGGTGCCTCCGAAATCGGTTTTAACGCGCTTTATATTGCCGTCGATCTCAACTCCGGTGACCTCGTCAAGCTCCAGCTCCGCGCCCTGCTCGAGCACCTGAGATGTGAGCCGGTCGCCCAGCTCCGCGCCGGATATTGACGGTATCGTGGGGAAGTTTTCGACCTTCGGCGACCAGGTTATCTGACCTCCGAATGTGCTTTTTTCTATTACGAGAACGCTTTTGCCCGCTCTCAAAGCGTAGAGGGCGGCGGTCAAGCCCGCCGGTCCTCCGCCTATGACGATCAGATCATACATAGTTTTCGCCTTCGTTTACTTGAAAAGATAGTTCTTTATCGCACCCGCACCGGCATACTTTTCGGCATGGTCGCCGTCAACGACGACGAGCGTGGGCGCCTGCTTTACGCCGTAGTGCTTTGCAAGCTCGATATTCTCCTCTGCCATGACGCGCTCGCACTCGAGCCCCGCCTTGTCGAGATAGCTGTAAACTATGCGGCAGTTCGGGCAGTTCTCGCGCGTGAAGAGTATGGTGCGCTTGCCAGTCTCGCCCTTGCAGGTCTCCTCCTCGACGGCAGGCTCCTGCTCGGGCTTTGCCTCGGGATGGAGAGGTCCTTTATGCGTGAGAACGCTCGTTTCGATGTTATACTCTTTGCGCTCCTTATACTCCTGGGTCTTGCCGGCGTTCCAGTTCTGCACCGGACGGTAGTAGCCGGTGATGCGGCTGTATACCTCTGCGCTCTCGCCGCACTCGGGACAGGTGAACTGCTCACCGGTAAGATAGCCGTGATTCTTGCAGACAGAGTAGGTCGGGCTTATGGTATAGTACGGCAGCTTGTAGTTTTCCGCAATCTTGCGGACGAGGTTCGCCGCGGCCTCCCAGTCGGGCAGCTTCTCGCCGAGGAAGGCGTGGAATACCGTGCCGGAGGTGTAGAGAGTCTGGAGCTCGTCCTGAATGTCGAGAGCGGAGAAAATATCGTCGGTATAGCTCACCGGCAGGTGGCTGGAGTTGGTGTAATACGGGGTGTCGCCCTGAGAGGCGGTGATGATGTCGGGGTACTGCTCAACATCGTGCTTTGCAAGGCGGTAGGAGGTGCTCTCCGCGGGAGTTGCCTCGAGGTTATACAGGTCGCCGTACTGCTCCTGATAATCCGACAGGCGCTCGCGCATATGGTTGAGAACGCGCTTGGTGAAGTCCTGGCACGCCTTCGTCGTCATATCCGCGCGGATCCACTTGGCGTTGAGCCCCGCCTCGTTCATGCCGACAAGACCGATGGTGGAGAAGTGGTTGTTGAAGTTTCCGAGGTAATACTTCGTGTAGGGGTAAAGTCCCTCGTTGAGAAGCTTTGTTATGACATTGCGCTTTACCTTCAAAGAGCGCGCTGCAATGTCCATCATCTTGTCAAGGCGCTTGAAGAAGTCAGCCTCGTCGGTCGCAAGATACGCTATACGCGGCATATTGATGGTAACGACGCCGATAGAGCCCGTGCTCTCGCCGGAGCCGAAGTAGCCGCCGGACTTTTTGCGCAGCTCGCGCAGGTCAAGACGCAGACGGCAGCACATACTGCGCACATCGGAAGGCTCCATATCGGAGTTTATGTAGTTGGAGAAATACGGGGTGCCGTATTTTGCGGTCATCTCGAACAGGAGCTTGTTGTTCTCGGTGGGAGACCAGTCGAAATTGCGGGTGATGGAGTAGGTCGGGATCGGGTACTGGAAGCCGCGGCCGTTGGCGTCGCCCTCGATCATGATGTCGATAAACGCCTTGTTGACCATCGCCATTTCCTCGACGCAGTCGCCATAAGTGAAGTCCTGCTCCTTGCCGCCGACGATGGCGGGCATATCCTTGAGGTCGGAGGGGACGGTCCAGTCGAGGGTTATGTTTGAAAACGGCGCCTGAGTGCCCCAGCGGGACGGAGTGTTAACGCCGAAAATGAACGACTGTATGCACTGCTTTACCTCTTTATAGGTGAGGTTATCTATCTTTACAAACGGTGCAAGGTAGGTGTCGAAGCTCGAAAATGCCTGAGCGCCCGCCCACTCGTTCTGCATGATGCCGAGGAAGTTGACCATCTGATTGCACAGGGTTGACAGATGGCTTGCCGGAGAGGAGTTTATCTTGCCCGGAATGCCGAGGCCCTGCTGGATAAGCTGCTTGAGGCTCCAGCCGGCGCAGTAGCCGGTGAGCATACTCAGATCGTGCAGGTGCAGGTCGCAGTTGCGGTGAGCATTGCCGATCTCCTCGTCGTAAATTTCGCTCAGCCAATAGTTTGCGGTGATAGCGCCGGAGTTTGAGAGGATGAGACCGCCGACGGAATAGGTAACGGTGGAGTTTTCCTTAACGCGCCAGTCAAGGACATTGACATAGCTGTTGACCGTTTCCTTATAGTCAAGGTAGGTGCTCTTCATGTTGCGCAGCTTCTCGCGCTGCTTGCGGTAGAGAATGTACGCCTTTGCAACGCCCTCGTAGCCGCCGCGCGAAAGCACAGCCTCAACGCTGTCCTGAATATCCTCGACCGCTACATAGCCGTCCTTTATCTTCGGCAGGAAGTCGGCGGAGACCTTGAGCGCGATGAAGTCGATTATATCATCGGTATACTCGGTCTCGGTCGCCTCAAACGCCTTTTTAATGGCGCTTGCGATCTTGTTTATGTCGAAATCGACAACTTTTCCGTCTCTCTTGATGATCTGATACATTTTTATCCTCCAATTATCTCTCAAACGCCTCTTACCTCGACCGCGGGGATGTATTCCCGAACGGCGTCGGCCAGTGCGCGCATTTGTTTTTCGTCGTAAGCGGACAGCCCCTCGCCTAAAACGAGGTTGCCCGAATCCTTAAACTGCTGCAGATAGTATTCCTTTGCGCCCCGTATCCATTTGGCGGCTTCTATGAGGCTTTCTCTTGTGTGTATGCCCTTTACCACGGTAGTGCGGAACTCATAATCCATGCTGCCGGACAGCAGGAGGTTTTTCGACTCCTCCACCGGCGCAAGATCAAAATGCTCAAAGCCTATCGTTTCGGCGTACAGCTCCGGCGAATTTTTAATATCCATCGCCACGCGGTCAACGAGCTTCTTCTCGACTATCTCACGCAAAAGTGCGGGGTTGGAGCCGTTCGTGTCGAGCTTTATCTTATATCCAAGCTCCTTCACCCGTTCAAGAAACTCCGGTATATCCTTGTGCAGCAGCGGCTCGCCGCCGGTGACCGCAACTCCGTCGAGAACGCCGCGCCGCCTGCGCAGGAAATCGAACACCTCGTCGTCCGTGAGGTAGTCCTGCGTTATCTGCTCCGGCAGCACCAGCATTGCGTTGTGGCAGAACGGACATCGGAAGTTGCATCCGGCTGTGAACACCGTGCAGGCTACCGTTCCGGGATAGTCAAGCAGCGTTAATTTTTGAATACCTGTTATCTGCATATCCTGCTCCTTATAATCAACGGTCTAAACAATAGCATAAGGCGGAAAGCTTGTCAATAGAAAACCACAAAATGTAGTTATTTTTACCGCTTTGTAACCCATTTGACCACTAAATATAGTGTCCGGTTATTTTACTGCGAGTTATTATTCCGCTACAGTTTTTTACATTGAAACTTTTTCACCGCGAAAAACCGTTGAGGTTTCAGGCATTACCGCCGTTTTTGCCGGTTCACGGTTTATTAATCATTGTAATATTGCAGGATTTGCTGCAACACAACATTTTGTGTTTTCGGGTTTATGTTAACACAAGTTCTGCCGCGCCGGTGTAGCCATCGCCACAAAAAAAGCCGAAACAGCCGTTTTCAGGCCGTTTCAGCGTGTTTTAAAGGTTTTCCATCAGCGATTCGGCACATTTCATGCCGTCCACCGCCGCCGATGTTATGCCTCCGGCATAGCCCGCGCCCTCGCCGCAGGGGTATATGCCGCGGATCTGCGAGCGCCGGTCATCGTCTCTCAATATGCGCACGGGCGAGGACGAGCGCGTTTCCGGAGCCGTGAGCACGGCATCGGGCGCGTCAAAGCCGGGCAGCTTCTTCCCGAGCTCCGGCAGGGCGTTTTCAAGCACCTGCGTTATCCTCTCGGGCAGGACATCGTGCAGGTCGCACCAGTGCACTCCCGGGCGGTAGCTCGGCGTTACGCCGCCCGCTCCGCTGCTTTTTCTGTGCGCGAGGAAATCGCCCGCGAGCTGCGCCGGAGCTCTGTAGCTGCCGCTTATGTTAAACGCCGCGCGCTCTATGTCGCGCTGCCAGTACATTCCGCCGAGCGCGCCGTCATAGGGGAAATCCTCGGTGTGCAGCGTGACCAGCAGGGCGCTGTTGGCGTTTTCACCGTCGCGCCGCGATGAGCTCATGCCGTTTGTGCACACTTCTCCCCGCTCGGACGCGGCTGCGATCACCTCGCCGCCGGGACACATACAGAATGTATACGCGCTCGTACCGTCCGGAAGGTGGACATTGAGCGAATAGTCCGCCGGCGGGAGCCCGCTCTGCGCGCCGTACTGCGCCCTGTTTATGCTCTCCTGCCGGTGCTCTATCCTGACGCCCATGGAAAACGGCTTCGGCTCCATGGGAACTCCGGCGGCATTGAGCATTTCAAATGTATCGCGCGCGGAGTGGCCTATCGCAAGTATAAGGCTTTGGCATTCAAGCTCATACTCTCCGTCCGGTCCCTCGACCTTTATGCCGCGCAGGGTGTTATTCTCGGTGATGAGCCCCGTGAGCTTTGAGTTAAAGTGCACCTCGCCGCCGAGGGCTATTATCTCGCGGCGTATGCTCTGCACTACATTTATAAGTATATCGGTACCGATATGCGGCTTTGCGTCATAGAGTATGCTCTCCGGAGCGCCGTGCTCGTAAAACCTGCGCAGCATCCAGCTTATGCGCTTATCGCGTATGCCGGTGTTGAGCTTGCCGTCGGAAAATGTGCCCGCGCCGCCCTCGCCGAACTGGACATTGCATTCGGGATCGAGCTCACCGCCGGAGCGGAACGCCTCGACCTTTGCCTTTCGCGTTTCAGCATCGGCACCGCGCTCGATCACTATCGGGCGCAGTCCCGCAAGGCTGAGCACATAGGCGGCAAACATTCCTCCCGGTCCAAAGCCGGCGATAACGGGTCTGACCGAGGAGGTCAGCCTTGGTATATCGTACTCAAAGCGCTCGTATTCGGCGATATTGCGGCTTTTGTTTCTTGAAAGCAGCCGCTTTTCATCGCTAAGCGTCACCGCAGCCGAGCAGAGCCAGTGTATATCGTTTTTCTTTCTCGCATCGAGCGAGCGCTTTACCAGCTCGAAGCTTTTTATCGCGCGCTCGGGCACGCCGAGCTGCTTTGCGGCTTTTTTCCTGAGCTCGGAGACATCGTGCCCTATATCGAGCCGCAGATTTCTCACAAGTATCATTTTCCGAGCCTCCCCGCAACAACACCGCTCGCCCACGCCCATTGCAGGTTATATCCTCCGCAGTCGCCGTCTACATCGAGCAGCTCGCCCGTTATGAACAAATGCGGCACAAACCAGCTCTCAAGCGTCTGCGGGTTAACGCCGGTGGTTTTTATGCCTCCGGCAGTCACCTGAGCGTGGTCAAAATCCTCGACGCCGCGCAGCCTTACGGCAAAGTCGCGGCAGGCACGGGCAACAGACTCAAGCTCACCGCCCGACAGCTCGCCGATGCGCTTAGCCCCGCTCACCCCCGCATATTTCACGACCATTCTGCCGAGGCGGTTGTGCAAAACTCCGGTGAGTATATCCTCAGCGCCGAGCTGCGGGTTTGCCTCCGCTCTCGCGCGCAGCTTTTCCGCGACATCGGCTCCGCCGGTGAGGTCTATGTGAACTATGCCCTCGCCCGAGACTGCCGCCGCGCGGGATATGTCAAACGCCGCGGGTCCGGAAAGCCCCGTTTCGGTAAATTGCAGCTCGCCCTCGCTTTTGGCAAGCGTCTCTCCGTCGCGCTCAAGCGCAAGGCGCGCGTTTACCCTCACGCCCTTCAGGGCGCGCGGATATGTGGGGTCAGTTATAAGCTGCACGAGCGACGGCATTATTTTCGTGCACTTGTGACCAAGCGGCTTTAAAAGCTCATATCCGTCGCCGACACCGCCGACCTTTGCCCCCGCGGCTCCGCCGCAGGAGACAATGAGGTAATCTGCATATATGCTTTCGCCGTCGGTCTGCACGGCAAAGCCCTCGCCGCTTCTTTTTATGCTGCGCGCGGGGCACGAGGTATTAACGCTTATATTATCCTTCAAAAGCGCAAAGCGCAGAACATCGACAACGCTGTTTGCCGAGTTCGACTGCGGATAGACCCTGCCGCCGTACTCGCAGCTCGTTACGAGCCCGAGCGAGTCGAAAAAGCGAAGGGTGTCCTCGGGTGTGAATTTTTCGAGCACCGCCGACGCAAAATCCGGCTGGCTGCCGTGGTAATTGCCGATGGATGCGCCGGTGTTCGTGAGGTTGCACCTGCCGTTCCCCGTGCTGAGGAGCTTTTTTCCCACGCGCTGCTGACGCTCCAACAATATTACCCTGTTATTCATATCTTCGGCTGCGGTTATCGCCGCCGCCATACCGGAGGCTCCCGCTCCGATCACTACAACTGTTTTCATCTCATTCTCCGCTGCGGTAAAGAATATCGTGCGCGACCGGCTCATAGAACCGGCGGCGTATCTCGTCGGAATCTCTCGTGCTGCCGAGGATGCACATTATCTTTGCAAGCGCAGCCTCGGTGGTCATGTCATACGCCTCAAGCACATTGCGCCAGCCCTTGAGACGATGCCCGACATTGTAAACGGCGAGATCCGAGCCCTCGTTCTGCACCTGAGTCGTCATTATAATGGTAACGCCGCGCTTTATCGCCTCTATGACCGTTTCGAGGAACTTGTCGTCGCCGTAGCTCGGCAGTCCGCCCACGCCGAAAGCTTCTATTATGACGGCATCCTTGCGGCGGGTCATATACTCCAGGAGCTCAAAATCAATGCCCGGTATCATTTTAATAAGCCCCACACTCGTATCGAGCGTTTCGCAAAACTGCGGATACGGCTCGCACTCGGGCTTTATATACTGCATGAGCACCCCATCCTGCACGGTGGCTACAAACGGATAGTTTATGCTCGAAAACGCCGCATACGACTTCGACCGCGTTTTTCTCGCGCGCGTTCCGAGTATAACGCGCCCGTTAAACACTATGTTTACGCCGCACATATCATCGGAGCTCGCGCAGGTGAACGCATCGAGCAGATTGACCTTGGAGTCGGTCGAATCAAAGCTTATCGGCTTCTGCGCGCCGGTGAGTATAACGGGCTTTTTCGAGCCTCGAATCATGTAGCTCAGCGCCGCGGCGGTATACGCCATGGTGTCGGTGCCGTGGCTTATGACAAAGCCGTCGTATTTATCGTAGTTTTCCCGCACGCACTGCGTTATCTTCACCCAGTGCGCCGGTGTCATGCTCGTGCTGTCAACGCTGAAAAGAGACACGCAGTCGACATTGCACAGCTCCGATATGGCGGGAACGAGCGCAAGCAGTTGAGCCGGCGTTAGCTGCGGGGCAAGCCCGTCAGGGCTTATTTCCGAGGCAATGGTGCCGCCGGTGCCTATCATGAGGATATTTTTCATTTTCTCTCGAACACCCCGCTCTTGCCGCCGGTCTTTTTAAGAAGCCTTATATCGGTTATCTCCATATCGCGCTGCACCGCCTTGCACATATCGTAAACCGTGAGCGCCGCAACACTTACGGCGGTGAGCGCCTCCATCTCCACTCCGGTCGCACCGGTGCACCGCGCGGTCGCCGTTATCTCGACCGAAAGCGTTTCCTCGCACAGCTCAAGCTTGAGGTCAACTCCCGAGAGCATTATGGGATGGCACATCGGTATGACCTCGGAGGTGCGCTTTGCGCCCATTATTCCGGCTATCTGCGCCGTGCCGAGGACATCGCCCTTTTTCATGCCGCCGCTTTTTATCAGCCCGAAGGTCTCGGCATTCACGAGCACTCTTCCGGCTGCCACCGCCGTGCGCACGGTGTCCGCCTTTTCGGATACATCGACCATTTTCGCTCTGCCGTTTTCGTTGAAATGCGTAAAGTCTGCCATAATTACTCTCCATTGCAAAATAACCACCCGAAACTCAGGTGGTTATTTTAAGTCAAATTTGTTCTTACTCTACAGAGATCATGTAGTAGTACACCGGCTGACCGCCGTTTACTACCGTTACCTCGGCATCGGGGAACGCCTTCTCGATGGCATCGGCAGTCTTCTGTGCGTCGTCCTCGCAGACATCCGCGCCATAGTACACGGTGACGATCTCGGGGTCGAGCTCCTTGAATGCCTCCTGCATCTTTTCAAGCATGGCGGGCATCTCAGAGTAGCTGCCGATGAGCTTTCCGTCGAGCAACCCGAGGTATTCGCCCGCGTGGATGGTATAGCCGTCGAAGTCCGAATCGCGCGCGGCGTATGTGACCTGAGCGGTGTGAACGCTGTCGAGCGAGCCCTTCATTGCCTCAACGATGTCGGACACCTCGCCCTCGGGGTCGAAGTTGAGCATCGCGGTGATACCCTGCGGGATGGTCTTCGTAGGGATGACGACAACGGTCTTATCCTCGCAAAGCGGGACGCTCTGCTCGGCTGCCATGATGATATTCTTATTGTTCGGGAGAACGAACACAACCTCCGCAGGAGTGCGGTCGATCTCTCTCATTATATCCGCCGTCGAGGGGTTCATGGTCTGACCGCCGGTGACGATGGTGTCAGCGCCCAGCTCTCTGAACAGGTCTGCGATGCCGTCGCCCGCGCAGACGGCTACTATACCGTAGCGCTTTGTGGGAACGGCACGCACATTCTCGCCCTCTTCGAGCTCGCGCTCTATCTGCTCGAGATCGTCGGTGGACTGAGCCTTCTTGCCCGCCATTATATCCTCGTACTGAGTACGCATATTCTCGATCTTCGCAAGCTCGAGAGTGCCGTATTTCTGGCTTTTGGTGAGCGCCTCGCCGGGGATGTTCGTATGCACATGGACCTTGAACGCCTCATCGTCCTCACCGATGACAAGACTGTCGCCGATGCTGGAGAGATACGCTCTGAGCGGAGTGAGGTCAACATTCGGCTCATGCTTGCGCACGATATACACCGTGTCGAACGCGTAGGTTATCTCATCGGTGCCGAACACATCGAACGCACCGTCCTGATTTGCGATGACGCCGGCGTGTACGCCGTCCTTCGGAGCTGTTACCTCGCCGCGCAGGCTCTTGAGAAAGGCTGTGAAAATGACGATATAGCCCTTGCCGCCGGCATCGACGACGCCCGCTTTGCGCAGAACGGGGTTCTGATTAACGGTGTTTTCAAGCGCCTCGTTGCCTATTCTGAGCGCAGTCTCCAGAAGCTCCTCAATATCGGCGCCCTTCTTGGCATACTCGACCGCCGCGGCGGAAGCCATGCGCGCAACGGTGAGGATGGTGCCCTCGGCGGGCTTCATGACCGCGTTATACGCTGCGTCAACGCCGTCCTCCATCGCGGCTGCAAATTCCTTTGCGCCGACGGTCTCCATTCCCTTGAGGCGGCGGGAAATGCCGCGGAACAGAAGCGAGAGGATAACGCCGGAGTTTCCTCGCGCGCCGCGCAGAAGCGCACCGGCAACGCAGTCCGCCACCGCATCAACGGCGTAGAAATCTTTTTTGCGAAGCTGGGTGGCAGCCTCGTTCATGGTAAGTCCCATGTTCGTGCCGGTATCGCCGTCAGGAACGGGGAAAACATTCAGTTCGTTTATCTGCTGGGTATTTTCTGCAAGCGCCGCATCCGCGCACAGGAGCATTTCCTTAAACGCCGCGGCATCTATATATTCTCTCAAAGCAAAAGCACCTCCGGGAGGGATTATTATCTTTCTTTATCAGCCCGCTATGACGGTATCGACATAGACATCAACGCTCTTGACGGGAACGCCGGTTGCCTTTGCGACCTTGTAGCGGACTTCCTTTATTATGCTGCGGCACACAGCGCTTATATTAACGCCGTTGTCAACGCCTATATGCAGCTCCAGCGACAGGCTGCCATCGTCGTTAAGGTGCGTTGTGACACCCTTGGACATGGATTCTCTTCTCAGAAGCTGAAGATGACCACCCTCTTTGCTGCGCCCTGCCATGCCTTTTACGCCGAAGCAGCTCGTAGCCGCCGCGCCGGCAATATTCGTAAAGACCTCACTGGTGATACTGATGTTTCCAAGCTCGTTGCTTATATTCACCATATTGAAGGACTCCTTTCATTTGAAATAAGCACAACTATAAAATTGCTACAATAGTATAATACACCGTTTCAAAAAGTACAAGTAATATTTTTGCTGTTTACAGTTCATTTTTTTAGTGTTAGACTTGAGACAATAACAGATTAATTAGAAATCAATTAGTCCGGAGGAAAAGATATGACAAGAAGATACAAGACGATGGACGGCAACGAGGCAGCGGCGCATGTAAGCTATGCGTTTACCGAGGTTGCGGCCATCTACCCG
>SFLE01000019.1 GCA_004553495.1 Clostridiales bacterium
ACTCGGACAGTGCCTTCTTGCAGTCCATCATGCCAACGCCGGTCATCTCACGGAGAGTTTTTACGTCCTGTGCTGTAAATGCCATTACTTTTTCCTCCTGTAAATATTTAAAGAAAGGGAGCAGGATTTGCTCCCTCATATAGCTTTGTCGTTAGGTGTTTTTCCACAGGCTGCTCCAGACGGTTTGACAAGTGTTACCGCCGAATAATTTTGAGTTGCAGAAAGGCTTTCTTTCGCAGGAATACTTTGTGTACTTCAAGAAAGGATAACGCATTTGCGGCTCAAAAGGAACGGCAGGAACCGAAGTCACAACTGTTTGGGGCTGCCTGAAATATTATTCCTCTTCGACCTTCTCGGCTTCTGCCTCTGCCAGGGTCTCCTCGACCTCAGCGTCGGCGCCCTGACGGCCTTCCTGAACGGCGTTTGCCATGGTGGAAGCGATCAGGCGGATGGCGCGGATATTGGTGTCAACGATAGCAACGATGGGGATGTGTAGCTTGCGGGCCTCAGCAATTGCATTGTGCTCCTTGCGGGGGTCAACGACGAACATTGCGCCGGGAAGCTTCTTCATGTCCTTAACGCCGCCGAGGTACTTCTCGAGCTTTTCCATCTCGCCGAGGTGCTTCATGACTTCCTTCTTGGGAAGCATATCGAAGGTGCCGTCTTCCTGCATCTTCTTGAGCTGAGCAAGGCGATCGATACGGGTGCGCATGGTCTTGAAGTTGGTGAGCATACCGCCGAGCCAACGGGCGTTGACATAGTACATACCTACGCGGGATGCCTCTTCCTTAACTGCCTCTGCCGCCTGCTTCTTGGTGCCGACGAACAGGATGCTCTGACCGTTTGCCGCTATATCACGGACAAAGTTATAAGCCTCTTCGAGCTTCTTAACGGTCTTCTGAAGGTCAATGATGTAAATACCATTGCGCTCCATGTAGATATACTCCGCCATCTTAGGGTTCCAGCGGCGGGTCTGGTGACCGAAGTGGACACCGGCTTCCAGCAGCTGCTTCATAGATACTACTGACATTTGTTTTTCCTCCTGATTTGTTTTTTCCTCCGGACACATCATCCCTCTTCCCAAGCCGTAGCCACATGAAAAAAAGTCCGTGCCCGTGCGAAATGCCTTGATATAATATCAAAATTACACCGGTTTTTCAATAGTTTTTTGCCGATTTGTCAAAAAATTTTTCTTTTTTCACGGTGCCGCCGCGGCTGCTCGGCATCGGTCTCGACGAGTATGATGTCCCCGCCGATGCGCACTATGCATTTCCACGGCAGAATATAGTCGTCCTCCCTGCCGAGAAGTCCGAAAAGCTTGGCTTTTCCGGGCGTTATGAGTGATATGAGCCGTCCCTCGGCATCGTCAAACTCGGCATCGCACACATAGCCCAGCCTTCTGCCGGAGTGGATGTCTATGACTTCCTTGTACCTGAGTTCGGAAAAATAGCTTATCATGGCTGCGCCTCCCTATTAAAATACCGCCGTATACAATGATACGACGGTATATGCTTGTATTATTCGGCTTTGTTCTTCGGTATGGAGATCGTGAGGATCAGCTCGTCATCGGTCTCCTCGCGCTTCATACCGGCATCTATGCCGCCCTGCTTCATGAGGTCGAGCCCATGCAGGATGGTGTTCACGAAAACGCGCACATCCTTCATTATGAAGGTGCGCTTTGCCTCGGGCTTTTCCTCCTGCTCGCTCTCGCGCAGGAGCGAGTCGATATAGCTGTCAGCCGAGGCGACATTCAGGTCGTGCTCTATTATGTATGCCAGCGCCATACGCTGCATCTGCTCGGTTTTCAGCCGCAGCAGCGCCCTGCCGTGGCGCTCGGTGAGCCCGTTGTCGCGCAGGGTGTTCAAAACATCCTCCGGCAGCTTCAAAAGCCGCAGCTTGTTTGCCACCGCCGACTGCGATTTGCCTATTCTCCGCGCAGCCTCCTCCTGACTCATGCCGAACAGCTTTATGAGCTGGCTCAGTCCGTTTGCCTCCTCGATGAAGTCAAGGTCCTTGCGCTGCAGGTTCTCGACCAGCGCTATAAGGCTTGCGTCCTCAAGGCTCACATCGAGCAGGATACACGGCACATCGTAAAGACCCGCAAGCCGCGCCGCCCTTAGCCTGCGCTCGCCCGCAACGAGCTCATACCTGTTGTCCCTCAGCCGCACGGTCAGCGGATTTAAAACTCCGTACTGTGCGATGGAGTCGGAAAGCTCCTGGAGCTCTCCGTCCGAAAAGTTTTTCCTCGGCTGCACGGGGCTCGGCTCGAGCTCGTCCACCGGCAGCCAGATAACGCCGCCCCTCCGCGTTGCGGGGCGCAGTTTTGTCGCTTGCATAGATGCTACCTCCTGTAAAGTTATTGTCTACAGAGAAGTTACACTATTTCCGGCGCAAAACTTAGCGCATTGTGTGGTTTACATAAAAAAGGTGCGCCCCATGGCACACCTTTATTTTCAGCTTATTAGCTCCGGACAAAGTTCGGGGTTTATCGTCTCTGCACACTGCGCGCACATGGCGGCGGCTTTCATTGCAGCCGCGGCGCTTTCGGCAACGCTCAGCCCGTTTACGCCCGCCCAGATTATAGCGGCGGTCGCGGCATCGCCGCAGCCGGTGGCGTTCACGACCTCGCATTTTTCGCGCGGAAGCTTTATTATCTCGCCGTCGGACGCGGCGACTATGCCGTCGCTGCCGAGAGAGACGAACACCTTCTTTACGCCCAGCTTGAGCAGTTGCTCGGCTGCAAACAGCGATGTGCTCTCGCCGGTCAGGCTCTTTGCCTCGTACTCGTTGGGCTTAAAAGCGGTGAGCTTTGAAAGCGCGGGTCTCAGCCGCTCGCTTTTTGCGACCGAAACGGGGTCGGCATACAAAGGAGCCGTCACATTATAGGCTATCCACGCCACGGTGTCGTGCGTGAGGTTTGCGTCGATAACGACGGCGTCAGCAGCGTTTATCTCCTTGAGATGGCGGCTGAGGTACTCGGGCGTTATGCTCGCGGATATATCCGTGTCGTTAACGCCGAGGAGCATATCTCCGTTTTCATCGGTCACATACAGATAGCTCGAGGTTCTGCCGCCGCTCATTGTACGGCTCAGGTGCATATCCATGCCGAGCGAAACGCAGCTTTCGTATATGCTCTTTCCGTAAACATCGCTGCCGATGGCGGCGACGAATTTTACATCCACGCCCAGCAGTCGCAGGTTATGCGCGATATTGCGCCCCACTCCGCCGGGGCTGAAGCTCACTGTGCCGGGATTTGAATCATTCATGCGCGGCGGCTTATCCGGTCTGCCGCAAATGTCCATATTCACGGCGCCTATAACTACTACAGTTTTATTCCCCATATGCCCTCCGCATACTCCTCTATAGCTCTGTCAGCGGCGAATATGCCCGCCTGAGCGGTGTTTACTATCGACAAACGCGCGATCTCCGACGCATCGGATATTGTCGTATACATTCTGTCATGGGTGTTTACATAGTTGCGGTAATCGGCGCACAGCATATACGGATCGCCGTTATACAGCAGGTTCGACACGAGGTCGGAATAGCTCTTGCCGTCGGCAAAGCCGCAGCTTATCCTGTCAAGCACGGCTGCAAGCTCGGCATCCTCGCGCACGATGCGCTGAGGGTCGTAGCCGGAGGCTTTAAGAGCGTTCACCTCGTTCGTTCTGAGCCCGAACAGGAACATATTCTCATCGCCGAGGCGCTCGTACATTTCGACATTCGCGCCGTCGAGCGTGCCTATGGTCACGGCGCCGTTTAACATGAGCTTCATGTTGCCCGTGCCGGAGGCCTCCTTGCCCGCCGTTGAGATCTGCTCGGATACCTGTGCCGCCGGCATGAGTGCCTCGGCAGCGGAAACGCGGTAGTTTTCCATGAAGCATACCTGGAGCTTGCCCTTGCACAGCGGGTCGCGGTTTATGTCGTTTGCCAGCGAGCAGATGAGCTCGATTATCCTCTTTGCGGTGTAGTAGCCCGCGGCTGCCTTCGCGCCGAACACGAAGGAACGCGGCGTAAACTCCGCGTTGGGGTCGTCATGAATCCGCATTTGCAGGCGCGTTATGAGCATCGCGCACAGCAACTGGCGCTTATACTCATGCAGGCGCTTTACCTGAACATCGAGTATCGCGTCCGTGTCGAGGGCAAACCCGTCGTTTTTCGCGAGAAATTCGGCAAAATCGCGCTTATTCTGAAGCTTTATCTCGTTTACCGCGCGCTGAGCCGCGGCATCGCCGGCAAAGTCCTTGAGCCTTATAAGCTGCTCGGGCTTTGTAAGATATTCGTCGCTGCCGAGCATTTCGCTGACAAAGGCGTGCAGCCTCGGATTTATCTGCGCAAGCCAGCGGCGGTGGTCTATGCCGTTTGTGACATAGGTAAAGCGCTCGGGGCGAAGCTGGCATATATCTTTGAACAGGTCTGTTTTCAGTATCTCGCCATGCAGCGCGGAAACGCCGTTTATCTTGTAGCAGGCGGCAAGGCACAGGTTTGCCATGTGCACCTGTCCATCGCGGATGATGAGGTTTTTGCCGACCTTTTCGCTGCTGCCGAAGCGGGCGACGAGATCGTCGCACCAGCGGCGGTTTATCTCGCACAGTATCTCCCAAACGCGCGGCAGAAGCGTCTGCACGAGCTCCTGCGGCCACTTTTCGAGAGCCTCGCTCATAACGGTGTGGTTCGTGTACGCAACGGATGCGCTCACGGTGCTCCACGCCTCATCCCAGCCGAGCCCGTACTCATCCATCATTATGCGCATGAGCTCGGGGATAACGAGCGCGGGATGGGTGTCGTTTATCTGGATGACATGGTGCTTTGCAAAGCTTCTTATATCGCCGAAGCGCGCCATGTGGGTCTTTATTATCGACTGAGCGGTAGCCGAAAGGAAGAAATACTGCTGCTTCAGGCGCAGGGTCTTGCCCTCGATGTGATCGTCGGCGGGGTACAGCACCTTGGTAATGACCTCGCTCATAGTGCGCTGCTCAAGGCTCTTTACATACTCGCCCTCAGAGAAGAGGTACATATCAAGCGCGCTCGTACTTCTCGCGTCCCAAAGTCTGAGGATGTTGACCTCCTTGCCGCCGTAGCCCGCTATAAGCATATCGCGCGGCACAGCAGTTACGGTCTGATAGCCGGTGTGCTCGGCATGGTACCTGCCGAAGCTGTCCCAGCGGGGCGAGATGTTTCCGCCGAAGCGCACCTCTACCGCCTCATCGTTGCGCGCAACGAGCCAGCTCTCGGCTGCGCTGCGCCAATCGTCGGCTACCTCGGTCTGCTTTCCGTCGACTATCTTCTGGCGGAATATACCGAGCTCGTAGCACAGCGAGTAGCCCGTTGCAGGGATGCCGAGGGTAGCCAGCGAATCCATGTAGCAGGCGGCGAGCCTGCCGAGTCCGCCGTTGCCGAGTCCGGCATCGTTCTCCGCTTCAAATATGTCCGCGGCATTTCTGCCGAGATCAGCCAAAGCGCCCGTGAGCGCCTCGGATATGCCGAGGTTAAAGGCGTTTTTCATAAGGCTTCTGCCCATGAGGAACTCCATGGAAAGGTAGTGTACCTCGCGCTCGGGGCATCTTGTTTCCTGAGCGGCGAGAAGCCGGCTCATTATCTCCCGAATGACGATGGCGCTTGCCTGAAACACCTGATCATCGGTAGCCGTTTCTGCCGTTACTGCAAAGTGCGCGCACAGCTTATCTTCTATCGCGCTGCGCACCTCATCGCGTGAGATCTGATTTACATACATAGGTTATTTGCCTCAAATTGCTTAGATTTTAGTGCCTTTCGGCAGTACGACGGGCAGTTTTTCGCTGCCCATTATGGTCTGGAATGCCGACGCCTCCGACACCTTGTCGGCGATGACATTCTTCATCATAACGCCCTCGGCTATCTGCACGCCGCGCATGATAACGCAGCCGCTGAGCTTTGCGCCTCTGCTTATTCTCACATCGGACGATATGATGCAGTTTTCTATCTCGCCCTCTATTATGCAGCCGTCGGAAACAAGGCAGTTTGCCGCCTTTGAGCCCTCAGCATAATATGTGCTGACATCCTCGTGCGTTTTCGTGCGCACAGGGCGCTCCGGCGGGAACAGCTCGGCGCGCTTTTCGCCCTTGAGCATATCCATATTCGCCGCAAAGTACGACTGTGTGCTCATTATACGCTTTCCGTAGCCGCGGTGATAATAAACGCCGACTCTGCCGCCGTTTGCAAGATACGCGGCGATCGCGTCGCGGTGGAAGTGATAATGGTTTTCCGCCTTGCAGGTCTCCATCATGCGCAGCAAAAGCTCCTTGGAGATTATATACGCCTCGAGCGACGCCGCTCCCTCGCCTGCCGTTGTCTGGTTAAATATCATCGAATGAGCAAAGCCGTCCTCGCCGACGATATAGCGGTGGTGATTATAATCGGGCGTATCCTCGGTGCAGATGGCGGTTATCTCGGCGCCGGTTCTGAGGTGCTGGCGTATAGCCGCGCGAAGGTCTATATTCGCCGCGGTGTTGCCGTGCATCATGACGATGTACTTGGCGTTTATATCGTTTATATAGGTCGAAACGGCGTTTAACGCCTCTATCGTTCCGGTATAGTCGCCCCGGTGGTACTCGGGCAGACCGAACGGCGGCAGCATACGCAGTCCGCCTATCCTGCGGCCCATGTCCCAGTCCTTGCCGCTTGCAAGGTGGTCGAGCAGTGACTGATAGTCGCGGCGCATTATAACGCCGACATCGTGTATGCCTGCGTTCATAAGCGAGGACAGCGCAAAGTCTATGAGTCTGTATCTTCCGCAGAACGGCAGCGACGATGCCGTGCGCTTCTTAACGAGCTCGCCGAGCTCGGGAACGGCTCCGTAGGCAAAGATAATTCCGTGAAAATCGCTCATTTCTCAGACCTCCTCGCTTTTGTATATCATGGCGCCGGCTTTGACCTGCGCCCCCTGTCTTACCGTGATGCGCGGACCGCAGGTGGCAACGCCCCACTCATCGCTTCCGTCGGGCGCGGCGCCGACATGAGCGCCGCTTTTTATGACCGTGCCCTCGCCGATTATCGCATACTCCACCGTTGCGCCGCTCTCGATATGCGCGCCCGGCATCAGCACCGAATACAGCACCCTTGCCCCCTTCTCGACCACCGCCGAGCTTGAGAGCACGGAGTTTTCAACGCTGCCCTCTATAACGCAGCCCTCGGTGACTATCGAGTGCTCCACAACGGCATCCTCGCCTATGTAATGCGGCGGCTGGGCAACGCTTCTCGAGCGAATGGGCCAGCTCGGGTCATAGAGGTTTATGAGCGTTGTTGAAAGCATATCCATGTTTGCATCCCACAGACTCGTTATCGTGCCGACATCGCGCCAGTAGCCGTCAAAGCGGTAGGGCCAGAGCTTTTCGCCGGCTTTGAGCATATTGGGGATTATATTTTTGCCGAAGTCCTTGCTCGAATCAGGATCGTTTTCGTCCTCGATAAGGTACTTGCGGAGCTTTTTCCAGTTAAATATGTAAATGCCCATCGAGGCGAGGTCGCTCTTGGGCTGCTTGGGCTTTTCCTCGAACTGCTCGACATAGCCGTTCTCGCCGAGGTTCATTATGCCGAAGCGGGTCGCCTCCTCCATGGAGACCTGCAGAACGGCGATGGTGCACGCGGCATCCTTTTCCATGTGCTCGCGCAGCATTTTCGAGTAATCCATCTTGTATATATGGTCGCCCGAGAGGATGAGAACATTATCGGGATCGTACATTTCGATAAAGCCGATGTTCTGATAAATGGCGTTTGCCGTTCCGGAGAACCACGAGCCGGTCTCGCCGGCGGTCTGATACGGCGGCAGGATGAAAACGCCGCCGTCGGTGGAATCGAGATCCCACGGCTGACCGCCGCCGATGTAGCTGTTGAGCTGGAGCGGACGGTACTGCGTTAAAACACCCACGGTGTCTATACCGGAGTTTGCGCAGTTAGACAGCGGAAAATCTATTATGCGGTATTTGCCGCCAAACGGCATATTGGGCTTTGCCACATCCTGCGTGAGCGCATAGAGTCTTGAACCCTGCCCTCCCGCGAGGAGCATTGCTATGCAGCTTTTTTTCATGTCATCCGTCCTTTCCTTTATCGCGATCAGTTAAATTTATTCATCGCGCGCTGTGCGCCCTCGGTGATATAGCATTCAATGGCATCGGCTGTCTGCTTTGCGAGCAGCTCCATATCCGCCGCGTCCTGACCCTTGAATGCGCCGAGCACCCAATCCGCCATGTCGTAATCCGGATGGGGCGGCGCTCCAACGCCGAGGCGTATGCGCGCAAACTTGTCCGTTCCGAGCTGTGCGATTATGCTTTTCAGACCGTTGTGACCTCCCGCCGAGCCGCCGGTGCGAATGCGCATTTTGCCGACCGGCAGAGCTATCTCGTCGGACACGACTATGACCCTTTCGGGCGGAATCTTATAAAACCTCACCGCCTGGATCACCGCGTCGCCGGACAGGTTCATATAGGTCTGCGGCTTCATGAGCATGACCTTCTGCCCGCCTATGTCCACGGTCTGCGTAAGCGCTCTGAAGCGCATACGGTTTATTTTAACGCCGAGCTTTTTCTCCATGGCATCGGCTGCCATGAAGCCCGCGTTGTGCCTTGTTCCGTTGTATTTAAGACCGGGGTTGCCGAGGAAAACGACCAGCCACGACACCCCGCCTTTATTCATAAACATTTTTATCACTCAAACAGATTGGAAATGGAGATCTCCTCATAAACGCGCTGGATAGCCTCGGCAAATACGGGTGCGACGGACATATACTTTATCTTCTCGCACTTTTCCGCGTTTTCGGGGTAAGGAATGGTGTCGAGCAGCAGCAGCTCCTTTATGGCGCTGCCATCAATGCGCTCGATGGCGGGACCGGAGAGAACGCCATGGCTTGCGCAGGCATAGACCTCTTTTGCGCCGCCTATCTCAACGATGGCCTTTGCAGCGCCCACGAGCGAGCCCGCGGTATCGACCATATCGTCGAGCAGGATGCAGGTCTTGCCCTCGACATTACCGATTATATTCATGACCTCGGACTGGTTTGCTCTTTCGCGGCGCTTATCGACTATCGCCATGTTGCAGCCGAGCTTCATGGAGAAGTTGCGGGCGCGCGCGGTGCTGCCGACATCGGGGGATACGACCATTATATCATCGTTATCCTTGCCGAAAACATCGATATAATGCTTTGCAAAGAGAGGTGCGCCGAAAAGATTGTCAACGGGAATATCAAAGAAGCCCTGTATCTGTGCGGCATGGAGATCCATGGTGAGCACACGGTCGGCTCCCGCGGCGGTGATGAGGTTCGCAACGAGCTTTGCGGAGATGGGGTCGCGGCTTTTTGCCTTGCGGTCCTGGCGGGCATAGCCGAAATACGGGATAACGGCGGTTATTCTGCCTGCGGACGCTCTGCGTACCGCGTCGATCATAACGAGCAGCTCCATGAGGTTGTCGTTAACGGGCTTGCAGGTGGACTGCACGATGAAAACATCGGCGCCGCGAACGGGCTCATGCACTGATATGGAGCACTCACCGTCGGCGAAGTGTGCGCAGGTGCACTCTCCGAGGTTTTTGAAAAGCTGGTTGCATATCGCCTTTGCGAGCGCGGGATTGGAATTGCCGGTGAATACCTTGATCTCTTTGCCGTGGGAAATCATTTTGAATCGTCCTCTCTGTGTTTATTGGCTGTAAAAGCCCATCTTTATCCGTATCATTATAACAAATGCACGGCGCCTTGAAAAGGGGTAGGCACATAGAATTTTGCCGTTCGCGCTGTCCCGTTTCTGTATAAAAACGCAAGGACAGCCGAAAAGCTGTCCTTGTTTTTTCGTTTTTCAGTTGAGAGGGGATATGCCCATGAGCCCTCTTATGGCGTTGAGCTTATCCTCGATGTTATATGCCGCCGAGAAAACATCCTGCACGCGCTGCATATCTCCGCCGGTGACAACGCCCGCGAGTATGCACAGAGCGCCCAGAATGAATGCGATGATCGCAATGGTGAATATTATCTTCCATGCTCTACTCATTGACGGACACCTCCTTGACGCAGATGCTTCTGCCAAGCGCTTTCAGACCTCTGACTATACCGCCTATCGCCTTTGCGAACATGATTATGCCGAGCCAGATAATGACGAGCGCAACGGCAAACGCTATGAGCGATGCACCCGCGCACAGCATTATATCGGCAAATATATTGAACATTGAGAACGCAAAGCCGGCAATTTTCAGTGCAGAAGCTATAAGTCCCGCGCCGAACGCCAGCAGCAGAAGTCCCAGCACGATGGCTGCCGCCACCAGAACGACTCCCACGGGGATGGCAAAGATGAGATACAATATCAAAAGCGCGACATTCGTCTTATACCGAGTCTCTTCCTCGGGCTGCTCTATCTCATCAAGCTCGGCGAATATCTCCTCGCTCTCGTCCTCGGGGCTTTCCTCTTCCTCAGGCTCTTCCTCGGAAGTCTCCTCGGAGGGTTCGTCCAGCGCACTGTCGGACTCTGCTTCCGCCGGAGCTTCATCCTCGGCAGGTGCTTCCGCCTCGATCTGCTCGTCTTTCTCGGGCTGCTTCTCCGTTTCCGGAGCTTCCTCCACTGTCTCGGGCGCGGCTTTCTCGGGAGTCTCCTCCTCCGCAGCGGTCTCCTCGGGCTGCTCGTCCGTCGTCTCCGCTTCCGCCGGTGCCTCAGTCTCCGCCGGAGTCTCTGAGACCGTTTCCTCTGCGGGCGGCTGTTCCTCGACCGCGGGTGTCTCCGGCATCGGCTCGGGCTCGGGCTCATTGAAGAATATGGGCTTATACTCTATGCCCTCCTCCTGCGCCTTTTCGCGGCGGATCTCCTCGATTATATCGGCATATGAGAGAGTTGTCTCCTTCGGAGCCGATTCGGGCTCCTTCACCTTTGCAGCCGCGGGTGCAAACGGCATGGCGCTCTCGCCGGTACTGCCGTCGTCCTTTGAGTCTGCCTCGACAGAGAGCTTGCGCTCACTGCGCTTGTATGTGCGGGAAATGGTAACCGCCAGTCTGGTAGGGGAACCAAAGCTTTCAAGCATCGCCTGCTCATCCTCGGCTTCGTCGAGCATCTTGTTGTACTGGGCAAGGATGTCCTCCTTATCCTCCTTGAACATGAATGCCAGAAGCTTGGACAGCTCCGCCATGTAGCGCTGCCTGTTCATACGCGTCACCTCCGTACTTTTATACTTTCATACTAAATCTATATTATTATAGACAAAAAGTACACTACGGTCAAGATTTTTTATATGTTATGATGCCGTCATGATGTCTGCGCGCTATTGACAAGCCGTTTTAAGTCCTATAAAATGATTTAGTTATTATGTCAAAAGGAGAATCATGTAATGGCAAAGGACAAAAAAGTTGAGCAGATAACTGATATGGAGCAGGACTTCGCACAGTGGTTTACCGATGTGTGCACTAAGGCGGAGCTTGTCGATTACTCCGGCGTTAAGGGACTTTTCATCCTGCGTCCTTACGGTTATGCTATTTGGGAAAACATCCAGAAGGAGCTTGACAGAATGTTCAAGGAGGGCGGGCACGAGAATGTTTCCATGCCCATGCTTATTCCCGAAAGCCTTCTGCAGAAGGAGAAGGACCATGTCGAGGGCTTTGCGCCCGAGTGCGCATGGGTCACCGTCGGCGGCTCGGAGGAGCTCACCGAGAGACTGTGCATCCGTCCCACCTCCGAAACGCTTTTCTGCGACCACTGGAGCCATACGGTGCACTCCTGGCGCGATTTGCCCATGCTTTATAACCAGTGGTGCTCCGTTCTGCGCTGGGAAAAGACGACCCGTCCGTTCCTGCGCGGCAGAGAGTTCCTCTGGCAGGAGGGTCACACCCTGCACGAGACCGAGACCGAGGCGCGCGAGGAAACGCTGCGCCAGCTCGAGGTATATGCAACGCTGTGCGAAAAGTATCTCGCAATGCCCGTTATCCGCGGCAACAAGACCGAGAAGGAAAAGTTCGCGGGTGCCGTGAACACCTACACCATCGAGTGCATGATGCACGACCACAAGGCGCTCCAGTCCGGCACCAGTCACTACTTCGGCACCGGCTTTGCCGAGCAGTTCGACATCACCTTCACCGATAAGGAAAACAAGCTGCGCCATCCGCACCAGACCTCATGGGGTCTGTCCACCCGCGTTATCGGTGGCATCATCATGACCCACGGCGACAACAACGGTCTCGTACTGCCCCCGCGCATAGCGCCCGTGCAGGTCATCGTAGTCCCCGTTGCGCAGCACAAGCCCGGCGTTACCGAAAAGGCAAACGAGCTTTACGACCGCCTCAAGGCAGCCGGCATCAGAGTCAAGATCGACCTGAGCGACAACAGCCTCGGCTGGAAGTGCGCGCAGTATGAGATGAAGGGAGTTCCCCTGCGTCTGGAGCTCGGTCCCCGCGACATGGAAAACGGCGTTTGCGTTGCCGTAAGGCGCGATAACGGCGAGAAGATCACCGTGAACATCGACGAGCTCGAGGCAAAGATCCCCGTCCTGCTCGACGATGTGCAGCAGGGTCTGTTCGACAAGGCAAAGAAGAATCTCGACGAGCACATTTTCGAGGCTCACTCCCTCGAGGAGGCAAAGAAGCTCCAGGAGGAAAAGGGCGGCTTCATAAAGACCATGTGGTGCGGCGAGCTCGAGTGCGAAATGAAGATGAAGGAGCAGGCGGGAATGTCCTCGCGCTGCATCCCCTTCGAGCAGGAGGATCTCGGCGATGTCTGCCCGATATGCGGCAAAAAGGCAAAGCACATGATCTACTGGGGCGTTGCGTACTGATTTTAAAAACCGAAAACTCCCGACCGAAAAGTCGGGAGTTTTGTTATATTCTCTTTCCGTTTAAAACGGCGCTTTTGAGCTCATCGCCGTCGTAGCACAGCTTGAGCGAGAAAAACGGCTCGTCCGTTTCGAGGAGCTTCAGGAATATCCTGTCCCCCTCCCAGAGCGTGAGATCGTACAGCCGCTTTCTGTCTATCCATTCGAGCACGCCCTCATCGCACTGCTTTATTTCGCCCTCGTAATCGTCGGCGGTGAACAGGTGCATATACTCCGACTCGCACACGGTGTTCACAAATGTCACTATCCCGCGATAGCGCCACGAGGTGAGCGTGAGCCCCGTTTCCTCCTTTGCCTCGCGCAGCAGGCACTCGTCCGGACTCTCGTCGGGCTCGAATTTGCCGCCGATGCCTATCCACTTGTCGTGGTTTACATCGTTTTGCTTTTTCACCCTGTGCAGCATGAGATATTCGCTGCCGCGGCTTATATAGCACAATGTTGTATTGAGCATAAATTATCCCTCTTATGTAAAAATTCCGACCTTTGGTCGGAATTTTCGTTATTACTCGATCTCAAGCTTCATCGGCAGCCAGAAGGTGAAGCCATAAAGCATGGTGTTTATAAAGCAGCGGGTATCATCGTACCATACCTTCTTACCGGCTTTCTTTGCAACCGCAAAGTACTCGACAAGATGCATTGCGTAAAGCGCCATAGGCACGAGGGGATTCTTCTTCCAGATCGCATAGGCGATGCTTGCCGCGCTGAGACCGAGAACGCCCTTACGGACAGTGCTCCAATAGTTCATTGCATTATCTCCTTTGAATTGTTTGATGTAGCTATTATAACAGACATTGTGTTTAGAAACAAGTACTTATTCGTCCTGCGTGCGCTCGGATATGATATATCTCGGACGGTGCTTTGCCTCCATGTATATCTTTCCCACATACTCGCCGATGATGCCCATGCACATAAGCTGAACACCGCTTACAAAGCAGATTATGCAGGTCATGCTCGCCCAGCCCGCGACCGCGTGCCCGCTCAGCGCCGCTATGATCGCCCAGACGACTCCGACAAAGCTCAAAAACGCAACTATCATGCCGAAGCTCATTATAAGCCGCAGGGGTTTTACCGAAAGGCTCGTTATGCCGTCCACCGCAAGCGCTATCATTTTGCGCAGGGGGTATTTGCTCTCGCCGGCTATGCGCTCATGCCGCTCATACTCAACGCTCGTGCTCTTAAAGCCCACCAGCGGCACCATGCCGCGCAGGAAGAGGTTTACCTCCTTATAATTTGCAAACTCCTTGAGGACTTTCGCACTTATGAGCCGGTAATCGGCGTGGTTATAAACAACCTCCGCACCCATCATGGAGAGGAATTTATAAAACCCCTGAGCGGTCGTGCGCTTAAAGAATGTATCGGTCTTTCGGGACGATCTCACGCCGTATACGACCTCGCAGCCGTTGAGATACTCCTGCACCATCCGATCCATTGCGTCTATATCGTCCTGCCCGTCGCAGTCTATCGAGATGCTTATATCGCACACATCCTTTGCCTCCATGAGACCGGCGAGCACGGCGGCCTGATGACCGCGGTTGCGGCTCTGGCTTATGCCGATATAGTGCTCGTCCGACTTTGCAAGCCGCTTTATTATCTCCCATGTGCGGTCGCGGCTGCCGTCGTTTACAAACAGCACGCGGCTGTCGTCGGAAATGAGCCCCTGCGCAGCAAGGTCCTTTATCTTTCCGAGAAACTGCGGCGCCGTTATCGGCAGTACCTCCTCCTCGTTGTAGCACGGTATAACAATGTACAAAATCGGACGCTTCACTGTTTTCTCCTTTTATTTTAAGCTTAATAATTTTAGGCGAATTTAACCACGACGACCCCGTCAACGGTATTGACGCTCCCGACCGCGGGGAATACCGGCATGGCGGCGACCTCCTCGCTCACGGCAAGCTCGTCGGCAACGCTTTGATCGGCAATATTCATATCCGTCATGAGCATCATCGGGATATAGACGCCGTAGATCGGATAATACGTGATGGAGCCTCTCATGTCCGTTCCGGTGAGCCTTCCGATTTTATCATAGGGCGCGAAGTCGGAAAAATACGCCTGCGGGATGCCTATGAAGGCAACGGGCGTGACGCCCCGTTCATAGCCGGGCTGTGTTTCCACACGGTCGACAACGCGGGTCATAACGGAAAGCGTGGCCTGCTGCTCGGTCGTTTTCTTGACATAAACGGCGTTGGCGGTCTGAACGTTTATAAATATGACGCAGCACAAAAGGAGCGCCGCAGCCCGCTCGAACACCGCAGTATTTTTACGCGCCGACAGCTCCCCCGCAAGGGCGTAGGCGATAATATACGCAAGCCAGAAGGCGTAGAACATGAGCAGGTGGATACAGCTGCTGAGAAGGCGCACGAGGTTCATCGCAAAGGGTATCGCCGCAAACAGCAGCAGCGCCGTTATCACGTTCCCCGCGCTCGCTTTTCTTTTAATTAAAAGCCCCTCGAGCCACACAAAGCACACTATCGCCAGCGCAACGGTGAGTATCCCGACGGCGCTTGTGAAATACACCGAGTGCGCATGACCGGAAAACTCGGTCAGATATACCTTCACCCAGCGAAGCGTCTCGGAAAGCTGCTCAGATATGGGTGCGCTGTCGTTGAACAGATTTGTCAGGCTGTTGTAGCCCTGCGCCAGCTCCGTGCCCGTTGCGGCAAGAGCGAGCCTGAGCCCGCCGTAGTACACGCCGCCGCCGAGAAGTGCTATGCCCGCCGCCCAAAAATCGGACAGCCAGACCCTTATCCAGCTTGTTTTTTCATCCAAAAGGCGCATCACGGAAACAGCGAGCACCATCGTCACGAAAGCGCACACGAGCGCCTGATAAATTCCGAGCGACACGCCGACGCACAGCCCCGCGCACAGCGTGAGCGCAAGCTTTTTTGCAGGCGCAAGCTGCGTTTTTCCGTCCGTCATGCCGTACCAGATGCGGCAGCCGAGCAGCACAAACAGCAGCGCGAGCATATCGGAGCTGAGGTCCGGCATATAGGTCGCGGCAAGCGCCGTCACTGTGAGATTCACGCTCAGAACCCCGCAGGTGAGCGCGATGCCGAGCCGCTTATTTATTCTCAGCATCTCCGTCACGAGATAGCCCGCAAGCGAAAGCCACAAAAGCGACATAAGCCCGTTTACCCACGGCAGACTCGCAAAGCGCCCGAGGGCAAGGTCATACAGGGGCTTCAAAAATCGCCCAAGCTGCAGCTTCCATTTCCAATACGCGGCATCGGACACGACCTCGTAAAGCGAATCGTGCGAGGGCTGGAAATTCAAAAATGCATATGCGTGCGCAATAAGCCCTATGGCAAATGTGAAAATAAAGCAGGATATCAGTCTCTGCTTATCGACATATTCAAAAATCCCACGGCGTTTTTCGCCGCGAAGGGCTTCGTTTTCCATGATTTTCTCCGTTCAGCTTCATTATGCCATATTTTACATCCACAAGCTCCGTTCTGTCAATAGCGCGGGCAGTATACTGAGTAAAGCGTTGATTTTTGCGTTGCGTTGCGTTAAAATATTTTATCATAATTCCGCAGGAGGCATGAAAAATGAGCTATATCCCCACCGTTGAGCAGGCCAGAGAGCTTGTCATGAAATACAACAAGGAGCCTTTCCACATCCAGCACGCCGAGACCGTTTCCAAGGTCATGGGCGAGCTTGCAAAGGAATTTGACCCCGAGCGCGCGGATTTCTGGGCAGCCGTCGGAATGCTACACGACATAGACTTTGAGCTGTACCCCGAGCAGCACTGCGTAAAGGCAAACGAGATGCTGCACGAACTCGATATAGACGAAAGCGTCATCCACGCCGTCATAAGCCACGGCTACGGCATCTGCATTGATGTAGAGCCCGAGCTTTTCATGGAAAAGGTGCTGTTTGCCACCGATGAGCTCACGGGTCTCATCGGTGCCGTTGCCCTTATGCGCCCGACCGGCATCTCCGACATGGAGGTAAAATCGGTTAAGAAAAAGTTTAAGGACAAGAAGTTCGCCGCCGGCTGCTCGCGCGATGTAATCCTGCGCGGTGCCGAGATGTGCGGCTGGGATCTTGACACGCTCATCCAGAAAACGCTCGATGCCATGCGCGCATGATAAGGATATACATTGCCGATGTGAGCGATCTCGACGCAGACCTCGCTCTCGAAAGAGTATCGGCGCAAAGGCGCGAAAAGGCGCTGAGGATCACGGATGAAAGCTCGCGCAGGCTGAGCCTCGGCGCGGCGGTGCTCGCGCAGAAGGTCCTCGGGACCGGCGACTGGAGCGTAAGCGAAAACGGCAAGCCGTATCTGCCCGACAGAAGCGCACATTTTTCGCTCTCGCACTGCAATGACATGGTGGTGTGCGCCGTATCGGACGCGCCGGTCGGAATCGACCTTGAGCGCATAAGGGAGGACAGTGCGCGCCTTGCCGAGCGGTTTTTCGCGCCCGACGAGAAAACGCTCGTTTCTGCCGGCGGCGATCCCGACGCGGAGTTCTGCCGCATATGGACACTCAAGGAAAGCTATATCAAGCTGCGCGATATGCGCCTTGCGGATATACGGAGCTTCTCCGTTTTATCCGCAGGTGCCGCCTTTTTTTCGCAGCGGTACGGTGAATATTTCATCTCCTGCTGCGCAGATGACCACCCTGAAGTTGAAATAATCGAAACAAAAATCTGAGACCTTTCGGGTCTCAGATTTTTTCAAGCAGTTTTGGCAGTTCGGACAGGTTGTGTATCTCGTAGTCGGCGGGAATGTCGGGATTTGCCGGAAGCGAGTGGGGGTTGAACCAGCAGGTCTTTATGCCCGCATTTATGCCGCCGAGAATATCCGATGTGAGCCGGTCGCCGACGATTATGGCGCTGTCGGGCTCAAACCCGTCTATCTGCGCGAACATGGCGTTAAAAAACTCGCGCGTGGGCTTGTCTGCACCGACCCGCTCGGATATGAATATCTTCTCGAAATACGGCGCTATGCCCGCGCTCTTAATGCGCCCGTCCTGCACGGGTGCAGTGCCGTTTGAGGCGATAAACAGCCGGTATTTGCCCTTGAGCGCTTCGAGAAGCTCAGGCGCACCATCGACAAAGTAATGCCCTATGCCGAGCAGATACTCATAGCTTGCCTGCACCATCTCGCTGGGTATGCCCCTTATACCGAGCTCGTCAAACAGAATGTCGAACCTGCGCACGAGCACCTGCTCACGCGTGAGCTCACCGCGCTCGAGAAGTGCCCACTGAGAGTCGTTTATCTCGCTGTAGCGCTTTATGACCTCGGGCGAGGTGGGTATGCCGACGCGCTCGAAGGTCTTTTTTATTGCCGCTGCCTCAGCCTTGCCGAAGTCAAGCAGCGTATCATCAATATCAAGAAAAACAAATTTTATCATTATCTCACCTCAATGCACCGAGTAAAAGCTCCAGCGCTGCCGGAGCTGCTTGGGCGCAGTATCAACAAGCCTTTCAAGCCATATCTCAAATGTAAGATTATAATTATCGTAAAAGCTAAGGCGCGCCTTTTCCCCGTCGAGCCCGAAGCTCAGCCCCGGCTTTTCCGCGCCGAAGTCAAACACATTGCACATCTGCTCATACACCTTGTCGAGCGCAAGCTGCGATCCCGCTCCCACCGCAAGCGTGTGCATCATCCCTTCGTTTTCCGAGAACCAGTCCCAGAACGCCTTCAGCTTATCCGTGGGTATACTACGCAGGGCGAAGCGGGAATTTCTCTGCTCGATGACCTCGCGCACTCTCAGCGCCGATGCCGCCTCGAGCTCGGGGCTCTCGGCGCGCAGACGGCTCATGCGCTCGCTTGCCTGCGCTCTGCGCCCCGTTGCGGCATAGAGCGTTGCCCATGTCAGCCAGAGCATAGGATCCTCGCAGCCGTACCGCTCCGCCTCGTAAAGCTCAAACTCGGCATCGTCATAACGGCGCATCATAAGCAGACAGTTTGCCGCATTTGCGTGGATGGAGCCGAGCAGCGCATCCTCGCGCACAGCCGGCACCTCGTCCCGTTTCGGGCGGGACAGTACCTCGTCAAGCGCCGTTATATAGGCGTTGAGCGCGCCCTCATAGCGCTTTTTCGTGTGCAGGCACTTTGCCAGTTGGAGGTATACCATGTAAAACTCCGGATCGCATTTCGCCGACTCACCGTAATAAAACAGCGCGGGCTCGGTCATGCCGCACTTTTCGCACAGAACGCCCGTGAAGAAGTACCACGCGGCAAAGTCGGCATCGCTGCGGCAAAACTCATGCAGACCGTACAGCTTCTTCGTCGCCTCGGGCAGCCTGCCTCGCATCATGAGCTCAAGCGTGTCTATAAGCCTGAGTCTCGCGGCAATATCGTCCCTGAACGCAGGGTCGATGATCTCGCCGAACATACGCCGGTGGTTATAAAGCTTATCGGCAAATTTCTCCGCTGCTTTGGGCAGCTTGAGCATAAGCTCGGCGCGTCTATTCAGTTTTCTTCTGCGCCTTTCGTTCATGCCCTGCATTATATTCTAAACCTCATTTTCTGTAAAGCAAAAAATCCTTCAAGATATATTGACAGCTTCGGAACAATGTGATAAGTTTTTTATTGACCAGTCGGTTATTAAAAATATGGGGATGAAACTGATCATGACAAAGTCACAGAAAGACGAAGCAAAATTCCTTGACACTCGCATTGACGACGAGACCGCTTCCGCACTCGAAAAGTGGAACCTCGCCATTCTGGCGGTCGCGCTGCTGCACGATGCCGACCACATCCGCCAGGCTATCAAATGGAAATACAAGATCCCGCTCCAGCTTTGGATAATAAACCTTGCCGTTTATGTTCTGCCCACCGTTTCCGAGTTCCTTATAAAGAACAAGCGCTCTTCCTCGTTCCTCACGCTCGTTTCCAGCGGCATCGTTACGAGCGCCGCGTTCCTGAAGGTGCACCTCTGGAAGCCGATGACCGACATCTGGGGCGTTTGGAATCACAACTACTTCAAGCTCGCCAAGGGCGTATGGCATGAAGGTCAGTTCATAAAGGGCATCGACTGGATCGACTGGGCTCTGCTCTGGGATCTGCCCGCAGTGTCCATCCCCGCCTGCATCGCTTCCCTGAAAAAACGCAAAGAGATGAAGGAAAACCTCCTCGGCGAGGGCAAGTAATTTTATAGCTATGGGAGAGTTTTTCGCTCTCCCTTTTTAACATTGCCATGAAAGAAATATCACTCAGAATACTTGATATGGAATGCGCCGCCTGCGTCGCGCGGCTCTGACATAGCCATAGAATCCGCCGGCATTCTGCTGCCCTCGGGCGATCTCAACAAGCTGCCGGAGGCGTTCGACATATCCTCGGCTACCATAAAGACCATAAGGCAAAACCTCAGATGGGCGCTGTTTTATAACCTCATCAGCATTCCCGTTGCGGCTGCCGGTATTCTGCATCCGTCGATATGCGCGGCGGCAATGTCGCTGAGCTCGATAGGCGTTTTGATGCACTCGCTCAGGCTCAAGGATCTCGGCAAGGAAAAGGAGAGGCGGTCAAAATGGAAGAAAAAACGCTGAACACCGGAATAAGGGGCATGTACTGCCGCCAGTGTCCGGAGTTGATACTCGGCGATCTTTTGCAGACGCGCGGCGTTCTCGACGCGGACATTGCGTATTTCAAAGGTGAGCTCACGGTGGTGTACGACCCCGAAATAATATCTGAGAGCGATATTCGCCGCGTTTTGTCCGACGGCGGCTACCCCGCCTGCGAAAAAGGCGCGGCTGGCACAAATCCCATTCTGAACGCCCTGAAAGGTCCGTTTAAAAGAAAACCAAAACCGTAAAAATTACCGCCCGAGGGCGGTAATTTTTTTGCGCTTTTTTGAAAATTTTATCCCCCCACCGGGCTTGCGGAGGGTATTTTTGAATGTTAAACTTCAAACAACAACAGCTGAAGGAGACCCGCCATGAACACTCTTACAAGCACCATAGAGCAATATTGGACGCGCCGCGCAAGCTCCTACACCGATGTAGTGCGCAAAAACCTTGCCGACGGCTGGGACTGCAAGTGGGCAGACGAGCTCATATCGCACTTTCCCAAGGGCAAGGGGCTGCGCGTTCTCGATATAGGCACAGGTCCGGGCTTTTACGCCATTATTCTTGCCGCGCGCGGCTACGATGTTACAGCCATCGACTGCTCCGACGGTATGCTCGAGCAGGCACGGCATAACGCCGGCAAGCTTGCCGACAGCATAAGCTTTTTCAAGATGGACGCTCAAGCGCTCGAGTTTGAGGATAACTCCTTCGATGTTATAGTCACAAGGAATCTCACATGGAACCTGCCCGATCCCACGGGCGCATATGCCGAGTGGCGGCGGGTGCTGCGCAGGGGCGGAGTTATGCTCAACATAGACTCCAATTGGTATGCCTACCTGTTTGACGATGAAAAGAAGCAGGAAAAGCAAGCCGACCGCGCAAACACCGTTCAGGCGGGCTTTGAGGATTACGAGAGCTACGACGAGGGCTGGCTGATGGAGAACATCTCCCGTCAGCTCCCCATGGGAAGGCTCGCGCGCCCGCACTGGGACGCGGTGACGCTTCTCGATCTCGGTTTTTCAAATGTCAGCGCCGACACCTCGGTAAGCAGCAGGCTTTGGAGCCGCGAGGAGATGCTCAACTACGCGTCGACTCCGTGCTTTCTTATAAAAGCAATAAAGTGAAGAAATGAGGATAAAAATGAAAAGAAGAATTATCGCGCTGCTGCTGGCAGTGCTCATGATGGCAAGTCTCTGCGCCTGCGGGAATGATGCCGACCGCGACGACGGCAAGAAGATACTGCGCGTTGCCGAGAGCTTTGCCTACCCCAGCCTCGATGCGCACAAGGAGTATTACGGCTGGTACACTTCCATTTACGGCATAACCGAGGCGCTGTTTGCTATGGGCGACGACAGCTCTGTGCTGCCCTGCCTCGCGGAAAAAGCCGAGGTCGGCAACGACGGTCTTACATGGACCGTAACGCTTAAAGACGGCATCTGCTTTTCAAACGGCACTGCTGTTACCGCCGACATGGTCATAAAAAACCTCAGGCGCGCGGGCGAGGAAAACATCCGCTTTGCGCAATTTGCGGGCTATGAATACACCGCTGTGAGCGACACGGCGCTGACCATAAAAACTTCCGATGTCTACCCCACGCTCATTAACGACCTTGCCTCGCCCGAGATGGCGATAATGGACCTCGACGCAACGACTGACTTTGACAGCGCTCCCATCGGCACGGGTCCGTTCGTCGTAAAAAGCTTTGAGCCCGAGGGCACCGTCGAGGTATCCAGAAACGATAACTACTGGGGCGGCGATGTGAAGCTTGACGGAGCGATATTCTACTATATGCAGGATGACGAGTCAAAGCTCATGGCAATGCAGAATGACGAGATTGACTGTTACACGAGCGTTACCGCCGCCGCAAAGGAGATATTCGACGCATCCCCCGATAAATACACCGTGACAGACATTCCCGCAACAAGACTGCAATTTTATATGCTCAACCAAAACCGCCTGTCCGACAACATCCGCAAGGCGATAAACCTCACGGTGGACTGCGGTGCAATAGCTTCATATTTAAACGGCACCGTAACGGCGGCGGTCGGACCGTTCGGCACCTCGACGGCTTACGGCAAGGCTGTGAAGCCCGCCGTTGACACCACCGCTGCGAAAGCCGCGATAGAGGCGGAGGGCTACACCCTCGGTTCCGACGGCATATATCAGAAAAATGGGCAGCCCCTGAAGCTAAATATATGCTACTACGCCGCACGCTCGCTCGACTCTCTCGCTCTCCTCATCCAGGAGCAGCTCAAAGCCATCGGCATCGACTCTACGCTTACCGTACAGGAGGACGCGGACGCTACCTATGTGGCCTCCGGCGATTACGACATCGCGCTCTACTGCATGATAGCGGACAAAAACGGCGATCCATACTACTTCATCGACACCGTGCTGCGTCCCGACGGCTACTGGAAGTCGGCAGGCTTTGAAAGCACCGACGCCGCCAACCTCATAGCGCAGCTTGAGACCGAAACCAATACGGCAAAGCGCGCAGAGCTTGCAAACGAGATAATTCAGCTTGCCATAGACGACAACGCAATCGGCTGCGTCGGACTGTTCAACAAGATAACCGTTGCGGCAAAGGGCGTAAGCGGAATATACGAGACCTACCCGTTCGATTTCTACCGCATAGGCGCAAACACCGACATAGTATAAAGCACTGATAAACCGACAGGAGCCCCATCCCCCCTTGGGGCTCCTGTCTCCGAGCAGAGGTGAAAAGACATTAAAAAGTATATAGGAAAACGCCTGCTGCATCTTGTGATAATAGTCATAGGTCTGAGCTTTCTGACCTATCTTCTGATGTATATATCCCCCGGTGATCCTGCGCTTAAAAAGCTGAATGCGCAGGGCATTACAGTTTCTGAGGAAACTCTCGCCGAGGCGCGGCATGATATGGGGCTGGACAAGCCGTTTCTCGTGCGCTACGGTCAGTGGCTTGCAGGAGCGCTTCACGGCGACCTCGGCAATTCGTATAAGGACGGACTGCCGGTAGCGCAAAAACTCGTGCACGCACTGCGGTACACTCTCATTTTAAGCTCTGCGAGCCTTGCGCTGGCGCTCATAGTCGCCGTTCCGCTCGCCGTTCTCACCGCCGTGCGGAAAAACGGCGTTTTCGACTATATCGTGCGGTTTCTGAGCTTTATCGGCAATTCCATGCCGAATTTTCTCATATCGGTTCTGCTGATGTACTTTCTGTGCGTTAAGCTCAAGCTCCTGCCGGTCATAGCCGACGAGAGCGTAAGAGGGCTGATCCTCCCCTGCCTTGCGCTGTCTATCCCGATATGCGCGCAGTTTATCCGCCAGTTCCGCGCGGAGATACTCGAGCAGCTCGGGCGCGAATATGTCGCGGGCGCGGTATCGCGCGGGGTAAAGCCCTCGGTGATACTGTTTAAAAATGTTCTGCACAATGCCGCGATACCTATTCTGACGATAATCGCACTGTCGGTAGGCACGCTGCTCGGCGGCAGCGTCGTTGTTGAAACTATATTCCGCTGGCAGGGTCTCGGAAAGCTCGTCATGGATGCGATAACCGCGCGCGATTACCCCGTTATACAGGGGTTTGTTATATTCACGAGCTGCGTTTATGTGCTCATAAACCTGCTTACCGACCTTTGCTACCGCAGGCTCGACCCGCGCATCGAGGAGGTTTGAGTATGAAGAACACCTCTCCCCTCGCTCCGCGCAGAAAAAGCCGCACCGCGCTCACGGTATTTCTCGTGCTCGCGGCGGCGCTTGTTATAATAAGCATTCTCGCGCCGTTTATAGCTCCCAACGACCCGAACGCGACCAGCGCCGCAAATATAAACGCAGCACCCGACGGCGATTACCCTCTCGGCACCGACCGCTACGGCAGGTGCGTTTTCTCGCGCGTTCTCATGGGTGCGCAGACCTCGATATTCTCAGCCGTCATACTCGTTGCCGCGACATTTGTCGTCGGCACCGCTCTCGGCATGATAGCCGGATGGTACGGCGGCAGGATCGACAGCATTATAATGCGCCTTGCCGATATAATGCTCGCGTTCCCGCAGATGGTACTCGCCATTGCGGTCGCCGGTATACTCGGCGGCGGCATGGTGAATGCCATGCTCTCAATGGGCATTTCCGGCTGGACGCTTTATGCCCGACTTGCCCGCGCGCAGGTAATATCGCTCAAAAAAGAGGCGTTTATAAGCGCAGCGCGGCTCTCGGGCTGCTCGGGTCCGAAGATAATGCTCAAATATCTTCTGCCGTGTATGCTCGGCGCGCTCATCGTGAATGCCGCAACTCGGCTCGGCACCATGATGATAGGCATTGCCGGACTATCGTTTCTCGGCATAGGTGTTACCGAGCCTCACGCGGAATGGGGCAGCATGATAAACCAGTCGCGCGCGTATATGCAGCTTGCGCCTTGGGCGACTCTCGCCCCCGCGGGTGCGACGGTTTTGACGGTGATGATATTTAACTGCCTCGGCGATGCCCTGCGCGACTATCTTGATGTGGAGGCGGTCAAATGAATAACGGCAGCATCCTCACCCTCGATAAGCTCAGCGCCGGATACGGCACGGGAGATGTAATATCCGAGGTTTCATTTTCACTGCGGCAGGACGAGATACTCTGCATCGCCGGTCAGTCCGGCTGCGGAAAATCAACGCTTCTGCGCGCTATAATGGGCGTTTTCGACCTGCCGGAGATCACCGGCGGCAGCATAACGCTCAACGGCACGGTGCTGACCGAGCTTCCGAAAAAGCAGCGGCGCGAGCTCTCAACGCGCAGCATGGGGCTCATATTCCAGAACCCAGGCGCTGCATTCAACCCCATACGCAGCTACGAAAAGCAGTTCCGCGAGGCGCTGTCGGGTTGCGGAAAATACGACAAAAGCACATTTAACGCCGTTGTTGAGGAGGTATTCTCCCGCCTCGGGCTCGGCGATGCCAAGCGCATACTCCGCTCATGCCCGTATGAGATGAGCGGCGGCATGAACCAGCGCATAGCCATTGCCCTTACCATGCTCATGGGTCAGCGGCTCCTGCTTGCCGACGAGCCCACGAGCGCGCTCGACGCCGGAATACGCCGCCAAGTCGCCGACGAGATAAAGCTCCTGCGCGACGAAAACGGCGTTTCGGTGATCGCTGTGACGCACGATCTTGCGCTGGCGCGGTATATCGCCGACCGCGTTGCGATAATGCTCGGCGGCAGGATAGTCGAGCTCGGCAGCAGCGAGGATGTTATCTCTGCTCCGGCGCACCCGTACACCCGCGCGCTCATCGGCGCGGCCGCGCAGCTCGGCGGCAGTCTGCCGGAGTTTCACGGCGCAGACTTCAGCCTTGAGGGCACCCTGCGCGAGGTGGCATCCGGTCATTTTGTTCTGACGGAGGGCTCGGCATGAAACCATTGCTCGAGGTAACAGACCTCAAAAAAAGCTACGGCGGACTGTGCGCTCTCGGCGGCGTGAGCCTTGAAGTGCACACCGCGGAGATACTCGGCATAGTCGGGCGCTCCGGCTGCGGCAAATCAACGCTTCTGCGCATAATATGCGGGCTTGAGAAAGCTGACGGCGGCAGCATAACGCTCGACGGCGTACCGCTCGGCACCCACCGCAGCATCGAAAGCCTGCGGCGTATGCAGATGGTATTTCAGGATGCCTCCGGCTCGCTGCATCCGCGCAAAACGGTGCGCAGCTCCATAAATGACGCTGCCCGCAGCCTGATGGGGCGGGCGTTTGACCCAAAGCTCGACGAGCTGTGCGGCTCGGTCGGACTGGACAGCGAGCTTCTTGACCGGTACCCTCGCACGCTCAGCGGCGGTCAGTGCCAGCGGTTTGCGATAGCGCGCGCGATAGTATCCTCGCCGGAGATACTGCTGTGCGACGAGGCGACCAGCGCGCTGGATGTGACCTCGCAGGCGCAGGTGCTGCGGCTGCTGGCATCGCTCAGGGACGACAGGGGCACCGCAATAGTTTTCGTTTCGCACGATCTGGCTGTCGTCAGTTGTCTGTGCGACCGCATAATAGTCATGGATAACGGCGGCATCGTCGAGCATGGCAGCACCCGCGAGGTGCTAGAAAACCCGCGGGAGGATTACACAAAAGAACTCATCTTATCAATAATGAGGCTGTAACATGAAAAAGACTACCGAATTTGTACCGGTTACCGGCACGCGGCTGAGCTATCCGGAAACCGTTATATACGGTGCGCATGCTGGTAAGCGTGTGACCGTTTCCGCCGGCGTCCACTGCCGTGAATATGTCGGCATACAAGCCGTTACCGAGCTTGCGCAGGCGCTTTCCCCCGAGGATATATGCGGCGAGCTCCATCTCGTCCATGCCTTCAACTATGACGGACTGATCTGCCGCTGCTCGGATGTTTTCCCGTCAGACGGGAAAAACCTGAACCGCGTTTTCCCCGGCACAGTATGCGGTACCGACGCCGAAAAGCTTGCCGCTTTTCTTGAGGAGCGCGTTATACGGCGCTGCGACGCCATTATCGACCTTCACTCCGGCGGCGGATATGAGTACCTGACTCCGCACATTTATTTTCACGGTGCGGCCGCTCCGGAGGTATGCGAAAGATCGCGTGAGATGGCGATGTATGCAGGCGTTGAATACGCCGTACGCTCTCAGGCTAAAAACGGCTTTTACAGCCATGCCGGAACCTGCGGCGTTCCGGCGGTTTTGATAGAGCGTGGCGGATGCGGGCTGTGGACAGACGCAGAGGTGAGCGCCGATATAGCCGATGTGAAGAACATTCTCAGGTACCTCGGCGTGTTGTGCGACGGCGTAGATCCTATTAAAATGTCGCCGCGGGTATTTGACCGTGGGATCTACATAGATGCCCCCGTCAGCGGTTGCTGGTATCCGGCAAAGCGCGTCGGGGACAGGGTGAACGTCGGAGACAGTCTCGGCAGGATATGTGATATATTCGGGCATCCGCTGCATGACGAGCGTGCCGAATTTGACGGCATCGTGTTGTACCAGACCGCTTCGCTCGGCATAGAAAAGAACTGTCCCATGGTGGCATACGCAGTGGAAAGAGGATAGAAAATGAAGGTTACGGAAAACGAGGTACAGGAGTACTGGACGGTGCGCGCACACGATTTCGGCGTTGTGCGGCGCAATGAGATATGCGACGACATCAGTCTGCGCTGGGCGGCGGAGCTCAAGGCACATTTGCCCGAAGGTAGGCGGCTGCGCATACTCGATGCCGGCACCGGCACGGGGTATTTTGCCGTGCTGCTGGCTGAACTGGGGCACGAGGTCACCGGCATTGACCTGACCCCCGCCATGATAGACGAGGCAAGAGCGCTTGCGCGCGACCGAGGCGTTGACGCCTCATTCGCCGTGATGGACGCACAGGAGCCGAGCTTTGCCGACGGAAGCTTTGACGCCGTTGTTTCGCGAAACCTCACATGGACGCTGCCGGAGCCGGAGAAAGCATACGCGCAGTGGCTGCGGGTGCTGCGCTCAGGCGGAGTGCTTTTAAACTTTGACGCAAGCTATGCCGATAATGTGCGGAACAACGCCAAAAATGACACGCACCTGCCGAAAGGCAAGGTATATGGTCATTGCGGCATAACGCCGGAGCTGGAATCGGAAAACGCGCGGATAACGCTCGGCATGCCGATGAGCGCCCGCCGCCGACCGGACTGGGATGTTGCGTTTCTCCGCTCGCTCGGCGCTGAAAAATGCGAGAGCGACGAGACCGCGGGAAAACGCATACTTCTGCAAAACGACCTTGCGGACGCTCCCATGTTCCTCATAAAAGCTATAAAAAAATGACCGCTTTGCGGTCATTTTTTTATATTCTGTGTTTCATATCAACATTTCCGTTGGACTTGAATGTTACGCCCTCCTGCTCGAGCAGTCTGCGCTGGTCGGCAAAGCTGGGTGCAAGCCGTCCCTGAGAGGAGACGACGCGGTGGCACGGGTACTGCCCGTACAGCTCCGCGCGGCTGAGTATCTTCCCGACGAGGCGGGCGTTTCGCGGTCTGCCGATGAGCTCCGCAATCTGCCCGTAGCTTGCCACTCGCCCCTCCGGTATCTCGCCGACAACGGACAGCACCTCATACGCCAGCTCATCATCAAGCACGCTCTTCACGGGCAACTCTCCCCTTTCGGGTTAAGGATACCACACCGCTCAGATGCTTTGCAACAGCAAAAGCGCAGAAACTATACAGACAACGGCTCCGACGGCGCTTACAACGCCGTATATTTTCTTCGACTCAGCGTCATGCTTCTGCATATAATTTTCTTGTTTAGTGTCGGATACTTTCTGACCGCATTCCGATTTGCCCGAGCGGATACACCATTACCGTGACGCACGACGGATATTCTGTTGTTCGCAAAAAGCTTAACTCTATTTGCTATAGTTATCTTGACGCAGATTAAATTTATATGCTATACTGATTGTACAGTATCAAAACGAGGAGCGTAATCGCTATGGCAATCGGTGAGAGAATTCGGTTCTTCCGCAATTTGCGGGGAATGACACAAAAATACTTGGGACAGATGGTCGGTTTCCCGGAAAAGACCGCCGATGTCCGCATGGCTCAGTATGAATCCGGCAGCAGAACGCCAAAGGAAGATTTGGTGAATGCTCTTGCGAATGTTCTGGAGGTTTCTCCTTTGGCTTTGCGCATCCCCGACATTGACAGCGATCTTGGCTTTATCCATACGCTTTTTGCTGTCGAGGACATTTATGGTGTCAGAGCGGAAAAACAGGGAGACGAAGTACATATCGTCTTTGATGGCAGCAGGCGCACAATGGACGAGTCCGTTTTCAAAATGCTTTCTGCATGGGCTGACCAGTCTGACAAGCTCAGAAAGGGAGAGGTCAGCAAAGACCAGTATGACCGTTGGCGTTATACATTCCCGGCAGAGGACACCACCCAGCTTTGGGCGAAAGTTCCTTCCCAAGCGCTCAGCGATATGCTCGTTGAGGCTTTGAAAACTGACAAGGAGGAATTAAAATGAAAATGTATCAATTGAAGTGTCCTGCTTGTGGTGGCACAATTGAAATAGAACGAAATCGAGATTCTTGTTTCTGTTCTTATTGCGGAGCAAAAGTATATGTTGACGATGAAACTCACCGAGTAGAGATAACAAAGAATATTAACTACCACAAGACTTACACAGACGAAGCAAAAATTAGAAAAATCGAATCTGATGAGCGAATGCAAGAACGCAAATATGCAGAGGCACGTGAGGAACGAAAAAGCAAAAAATGGTCTGCACTTGGTACTGTTCTCATTGTGCTTGTTTGTGTTATTGGATATTTCGTTTTGTTCAATGGTTGCTTTGACTCTGCAAAAGAGGC